>JASJDN010000043.1 GCA_030065205.1 Crocosphaera sp. | reverse complement strand
AAAAGCGAGTGCGTAATTTGTCGTTGCACGGCATAAGTAAGACGCACTCAAGACAGAGAAGAAAACAAAGTAAAACCAAACCCTCTAGGGTGAGGTATTAGAGGCAATTGGATGCGCCTTTGCGTTTTCCGCATAAAGAACCCCTACCCGTCTCACGGTAGGGTTATTCAAGACTAACACAGATCAAAATTCCCCTAACCAAGCTTTGTCTCCTATCCTTCATACTCCCGTTTTATGTCAAGAGTTGATAGAAGGTTTAACCGTTGAACCGAACGGTCATTATTTAGATGCGACTTTGGGAAGGGGTGGCCATAGTCGTTTGCTTTTAGAGAAGTTCCCCAATGTTAGAGTAACAGGAATTGATCTCGATGAGGAGGCGATCGCTACCACTCAAAGGTATTTATCCGATATAGCTGGCGATCGCTTTGAGGTTTGGCAGGGGAATTTTGCAGATTATCCAGGACAACCAGCAGAATTTAACGGTATTATTGCGGATTTGGGGGTCAGTTCTCCCCAGTTTGATGTGGCAGAAAGAGGCTTTAGTTTTCGTCATGAAGCCCCGTTAGATATGCGGATGAACCGTCAACAGTCTTTAACCGCAGCAGAAATTATTAATCATTGGGATCAAACCAGTTTAGCGGATCTATTTTATCAATATGGAGAGGAAAGGCGATCGCGTCCCATTGCTCGTCGTATTGTACAACAACGTCCCTTTAACACAACCACAGACTTAGCAGAGGCGATCGCTAAATGTTTTCCCCCAAAACAACGGTATGGACGGATACACCCTGCTACCCGCGTTTTTCAGGCGTTACGCATTGGGGTTAATGATGAGTTAGGATCGTTAGAACGGTTCTTAGAAAAAGCCCCTCATTGGTTAAAACCTGGGGGAAGGATAGGAATTATTAGTTTTCATAGTTTAGAAGATCGTCGGGTTAAATATAGTTTTCGAGACTCTTTATTATTAGATGTTGTTACGAAAAAACCGATTATTCCCCAACCGGAAGAACAAGCAAAAAATCCGCGATCGCGTTCCGCAAAATTAAGGTTTGCACAACGGAAATAAAGCTAAACTTCGGTGCTTAAGATCCTAAACTTCGGTTGTCCACGCCAATAAAATTAGTTAAATTAACGGTTGAACTCTTGTTATGTTTATGTAACCATGAATATTCCTATTCAACTGAAAACTAAAAAACTGACATCTAGACAATTATTATCTATGGGCTTTTATGTCTATAAAAAAACATTCAATCAATTTTTTTGGTCTTTTGGCTTAATTTACTTACCTATAATGTTAATTGTATTGCTGATTCAAAATCATGTTAGTCATCAGTTTATAGAACAGTTAAAAACAAATTTTTCTGCCTCAACTTTAATTTTCTACTTTAGTTTTGTCTTCATTATTGCCCTCATTGGGTTAGCAAATTTCACTTTTTTCTATAAAACTATAGTAATTTTTGCTTATCATTACATTTATCAAAAACCTTTTAATTATGCAAAGCTATCAGACGCGGTTTTTAATGACTTATTTTCTTTATGGGTCTTAATGCTGAGAATTTATATAAGTTATGTTTTAAGGTCGCTTTTGCTGCTCATACCAGGGATTATTTATTTTATTAATAATTCATCAGTTCCTCTTGCTTTCATTTTTAGACAAGATAAAATCGGAGATGCTTTTAGTTATAATCGTAGCATTATCAAGGAGAATGCTGGCAGAGTATTTTCTTTATTCTTATATCCCTTCATCATATATCTAGTTTTTGCTCTATTAATTAATAGGTTGTTATTATCTTCCATAGATATTTCTTCAAACCCTGAGATTTATGCGAGTCATGCTTTGGGTGTATCCTTATTCATTACAGTTATTTTAGTCATTTTATTCCCTATATTAATTAATTCCCATTTGTGTCTATTTTTGAACGCAGAAGCACAAAAAAGACTGGGTTAATAGATGATCTTAGAAAATATAGCAATGACGGGTTACAGTTGTTAAACGGTACATAGAGCAATTAAAATGTAATAGGATCAGAAAATTGTTCCGACAATTGACTAATACTAAAAATCTTAATATCAGATGTTTCACTTTCAAAATCTTCAGGTTTCCAAGCTACAATTCCATCTAAATTCATTTGAGTCGCGCAAACAACATTAATTGCTGCGTCAAATTTTCTTAAGTGACTTGTCCTTGCTTCGTGTATAATATAACTGTTAACCGAGCAAGTTTTTAATGTTTTTTGAAGACTTTTAATAATCTTTATTTCATCATTAGCACTTACTAATTGGCTAATATAAAATTTAACTTTTTCTAATCCGCTTTCTGTAATAAATCCTTCAAATTTCTGAGATTCTATCATTGTCCAGATTGTTTGAGCTTCTATTCTAAAATCTCCCCGATTTAGTAAATACTCCACAATGATATCAGCATCTACCAAAATTTGTTCCATCAATTAAATACCTATTTTACTAACATATATATTATGCGTACACTGGCGTGAGTGCTGGTTCGCTTGTACCTAAAATCTCACGTATTTCTTCACCACCTAATTCTAAAGTTTCAGAAGTTTCGCTAAAATCATTGATTGTTTCAGCAGAAGATTGTTGATGCTCAAAAGAGTCATTCTCAAAATAAACATATTCCCCTTCATAAGCATTTTCGATGACATACAATCCAGGTTTAACTTCTTTAGTAATGGGTTTGTAACCTTCTGGATGTCGGATGCTGCTAGGTTCCATCATAACTGTTGCCTCTATTTTAAAATTAGTGCTAGGATGTCAGCCCATAATTCAAGCTCATTTTTGCATAGACTGTCCTCATTCAACCATAACGTATTTTCGAGGAAAGTGCTAGTGTCTATACAAAGAATTCCTAACATTTCTAAATCTTCTATTGTTTCAGTACGGGATAAACTTAAATCAAATATAGGAACACTATAGATTGCTTGTCTATCTTTTCGGATTTTATTAACTTGAATTTGAGTTAAATTATAATCTGCTAAGTTAGTTTTCATCATATCAATATTTGATAGTGTAGGTTGACGATAAAACCATGTATGACCGCTACTTCCGCCATCAAGAGGAATTTCCCAATCGATATCTGGATCATTATCCATTCCATATTGATAAGCAACCATTAGTGAATCCTGCTCAGTTGGTAACATAATATAAGCACGAACATTCTCTGCATTAGAATAATTTTTAACAGCGATCGCAACTTTTTCTAATGTCTTTTCAATTAACTCTATTCGACCATATAACACCCTTAATCTTTCTCGTTCAGTGGTAACTTTTTTGACAGCTTTAAAAATATTAATATTTAAGTAAGAACTAACATCCCTATATCCTCTATCAAATAGTCTTTCTCGATTTTCTTTTGAAATTTCAAAGTCAAGCGTATCAATCTCTTTAGGAAGTTTAATTGCAATATAATAAATATTTTTTATCAGGTTTTCTATTAAATCATCGCTTGATTCTAACACTGTTCCTAACATATCAGGAATAAACTCTAATAATCCATAGTTATTCTGCTCTGAAGAAAAGTCTGATTGATTATTACCATCAACAACTAAGTCAAGTGCAATAACGGGATAATTATTAACTGTTCTTTCTTCTTCAAATAAAAAGAGAGGTAAATTACTACTTAATCCACCATCAACTAATAAATAATTATCAATTTGTACTGGAAAAAAGACAAACGGAAAACTCATAGATGCTCTAACTGCATTAATCACAGAATAGTCTAAACCTTGTTCTTGATCTGAAGGATAAATAACCGCCTGATGACTGATTAAATCTGAAGCAACCACTTTTAAAGGATAACATCCTTGCTCTTGAAGTTCTCGAAAAGTAATATCAGTTCTGTTATTAAAAATAGGATATTTTTGAGCTATTTTATTTAACAAAAATTCCTTTAATCCATTGGCATCACATAACCCTAAATCTTGATTAAGTCTTTTTACGAAGTTGATTAAAGTTATTATTAATCTTCTATTTTCTCCCATTCTCCAAATTGCATCATTAAAATTAAAATTATTAATTTTCTCAAAAAGCTGTCTTAAAGAATCTTTTAAACTTTCTAATTCAGAGGCTGAGTCATCAAGAAACTGGGTAAAATCAATTTCTTCGATCATAATTGTTTCCAGTTCATCAGAAGTATATCCCACACTAGCTAATAAAGCAATAATGCTACCTGCTGATGTTCCTCCATAACCAACAAATTGAATATTATTTTGTTCTATTGCTTGTATTCCTCCTACTAAGGCTGCCCCCTTTACTCCACCCCCTGCTAAAATACCATAAGCTTTAGTTAACATAATTTACTGTAATTAATAAATAGTCTATTATTCTTAATTATTTCATATCTTGGCTCTAATCAAACAAAGTCCCTCCTAAAAAAAGTGGGAGTTATTAATACTCCCACAACTGTTCCAAAAGTAATTAAAGTTTGACGGTTACTGTTTTAATTTCCGTGTATTGTTGTAGTCCATATTCTCCTAATTCTCGACCCATTCCTGACTGTTTAAAGCCACCAAAAGGTGCAGCAGCATCAAACACATCGTAACAGTTAACCCAAACCGTACCGGCGCGTAAAGCATTGGCGATCGCATGACCTTTACTAATATCCTGGGTCCAAACCGCAGCCGCTAACCCATAGATAGTATCATTGGCCCGTTGGATGACCTCATCCATGTCCTTGAACTTGATAATACTCATCACCGGACCAAAAATCTCTTCTTGGGCAATTTTCATGGTATCCTGCACATCAGCAAAGACAGTAGGTTCGATGAAGTAACCGCGATCGCCCATACGGCCACCACCACACAGTAATTTTGCCCCTTCCCGTTGTCCTGCCTCAATATACTCCATCACCCTATCAAACTGAGTTTGATCCACTTGGGGACCCTGGGTGGTGTTATCATCAAAGGGATCACCCACGATGCGCTGTTTTGCCCGTTCAACGCTTTTTGCCACAAACTCGTCATAACACTTCTCTTCCACAAACAGACGAGATCCCGCGCAACAACATTGACCCTGGTTAAAGAATAAGCCAAAATGCGCCCCTTCTATGGCCTGATCCATATTAGCATCGGCAAAGACAATATTGGGGCTTTTACCGCCTAATTCTAGGGTAACGCGCTTTAAGTTGGTTTGGGCGGCTGCTTCCATGATCAGATGGCCCACTTGCGTCGATCCGGTAAAGGCCACTTTATCGATGTCATGATGACGGGCGATCGCTTGTCCTGCTGTGGGTCCATAACCAGACAGTAAGTTAACCACCCCTGGAGGAAACCCTGCTTCTAGAATCAACTCTCCCACTCTTAACGCAGATAAAGGGGTTTGTTCGGCGGTTTTCATGACCACGGTATTTCCTGTGGCCAAGGCCGGGGCCAGCTTCCATGCTTGCATTAACAAGGGGAAATTCCAAGGAATAATTTGGCCGACGACTCCCACCGGTTCGTGACGAGTGTAGCAAAAATAAGGCCCATTGATGGGAATGGTTTTTCCTTGAATTTTATCCGCCCATCCTGCATAGTAACGATAACAAGCAACCACAAGCTGTAAATCGGCGTTTAAGGAGTCTTGATAGGGTTTTCCGTTATCTAAAGTTTCTAGACGGGCTAATTCTTCGATATTGGCTTCGATTAAATCGGCTAATTTATATAACAGTTGTCCCCGTTGACTGGCGGATAGTTGCGGCCAGTCTCCCTGGTTAAAGGCATTTCTGGCAGCTATAACGGCTTTATCCACATCGGCCGCATCCGCTTCAGCTACATCACAGATCACTTCCCCTGTGGCGGGGTTAATGGTTTCAAACCGTTTGCCTGAGGTACTTTCAACCCATTCATTGTTAATTAGCAGTTGAGTCGGACCGATCTTAACTTTATTGTCTGGTCGTGTTGCTGTGACCATTTTAATTCTCCTGGTTTATCTTTGCTTTATTATTAGGGTGAAACATTGTTATTGATTTGGATCGTATTTTTTTCAAAAATTAATATTTCTTTTTTTTAAGATCGTGAATTTCTGTTAACAATCAAAGCAATTAATTCTAATCATGATATGAGTAAGAACAGACTTTTATGGAAGGTTTGAATGATGGAAAGTTTAAGGATTTTTTACAAAAAATTAACGATTCTTTGCTTGACTTTATTGTGGTTATTTGCCTTGATTTTTATCCAAACTCAAACGGCGATCGCTGCTGAAGACTATGACTATTATCAAGCCCCTGCTTGTGATAATGCTGATACAACTGATGCTCATCCTAAGGCAGCCGTGATGTTAATTGGCGGTGCAGAAAGCAAAAAAGAGGGGGAAAAAGAAGCAACTCAATGGTTGTTAGATCGAGCCGATAAGGGGGATTATTTGGTTATTCGTTTTGGAAAAACAGGGGGTCAAGCTGACTGGATTTGTGATAACTTTTCTGAGTCAATTAATTCAGCAGCAGAATTAGCGATTAATACCAGAAGAGGAGCCGATAGTGAAGCAGTAGAGAACTATATTAGAGATGCAGAAGCATTATTTATTGCAGGAGGAGATCAGAATAAATATCAAGACACTTGGGAAGGAACTTATACAGAAGATGCAATTAATTATCTAATTAATGATAAAAAAGTTCCCATTGCTGGAACCTCTGCTGGAATGGCAATTTTAGGGGAATATTATTATGCACCTGAGTTTGATGGAGTCCTTAGTTCAGAAATTTTAGAAGATCCCTTTGCTCGCAATACAGATGATATTGATAGAGGGGATTTTCTTGATATTCCTGTGCTTAAAGATACCATTACTGATACCCATTTAGATCGTTTAGATCCGTCTCGTGGATATACAGAGACAAGATATGGACGAATGTTCGGATTTTTAGCTAGGGTTGTTGATGATAATTCTTTCCCTTCTTATGCTATTGGAGCAGAAGAAGGAGCATTTATTGCTATTGATGAAAATGGTATCGCTACTGTATTTGGAAATGGAACCACTCGGGGTGCAGATGCTTATTTTTTACAGGCAGAAACGCGACCAGAAAAGCTTCGAGAAGATGAACCTTTAGTTTGGGATGGTGATGGTAAAGCGGTGAAAGTTTATCGGATTCAAGGAACACCAAAAGGAAGCGGCCAGTTTAACTTAAATGATTGGAAAAGTGCGGAAGGAGGACAATGGGGTTATTGGTATACTCGTTATGGTAATGCCGGGTTTCGTCATTGTCCCTAAAAATTTATCTACAACAAAAGATATCTTTTAACCATTACTTAAGAAAGGGTTAAAAGATGTCATAAATATGACCTCAATAAGCTATATAGTAAATAGAAGAAGTTGAGAAAAAATTGAGAGTAGATGGTAATTTATGGTCAAGCTTTTCTCAACCCTTCACTTTTTTACTATCAAGACTCACAATTTTGGAGTTGAATAATGTCACAAGAATTTCTGGATTTTCTTAAGCATAAGTATGCTTATGTTGCGGTAGGAGAATTTAAACCAGGACAGTTTTCTGAAGCCCAAAAACTTTACGAAAAAGCGGTTTCTACCTATAAAGATGGGTTTCAAGGGGCTTTTTTATTACAAAAGCCTGGCACCGACGAAGGAATAGCGATCATTATGTGGGAAAAAATTGAGGATATGGAAGCTAACCAAAGTGAAGTTTATCAACAAATTCTTGAGGAAATGACCCCCTTATTTGTTAAACCTCCAAAAACAGATTTTTATGAAGTTTGCAGTGAGATTGATGGATTTTCTGGAAAATAGTTTGAGAATTATATCCTGAGCATTTTTTAGGTTGATGCTGACACCAATAGCAGGCAAACTGTTTTAATGATAAACTTGTAAATTCAGGATATAAGTACCTAGTTGAACCTTTTCAGACCATAACTCATACTCAATTCTTAGATATTCTGGCAATGTCTCCCCCTCTAACTGTAAACGACGGGTATAATTACGCAAGCGGAAGACATTCGCAATTTCCCCATTGTTATCGTTTAACCAGTAACGGCTTAACCCATAAATCCCTGGTTCCCAAAAGTGACGATAGCAAAACTTGCCATTCCCTTGTAAACTCATGATGACCCTTGCAGGGGAAATTTCCAGCCACAGCATATGTCTAGCGGTTTCAACGGCTGAAGTCGTTTCCTCTTGGTTCACTGACTGTAAGATATCTGGTTGACTGAGTAGCAAATCAAACCGAAACCGATCTTTTTGATACAAAGTCCCAGAGGTTTCTAGGGTAGAGTCAATGGGTAAGTCCGTAGACATCAAAGATAATGATACAGGACGATGGTGGTTGATAGGCATGAGGAGTTCCATTGTTAGGAGCATACTTATACGATAAAGCCCAAAGGTCAAAATTAACAACGTCTTGTCTCAGGATTTTTATTAAGAAACGTAAAGCAAGGGGTTGCCAAATGATTGAGGTTGTTGCTATAGTTAGTAATTGTGTGAGCAATCCTCAGTAGCTCAGTGGTAGAGCGGTCGGCTGTTAACCGATTGGTCGTAGGTTCGAATCCTACCTGGGGAGTTTTCAAAGACTTGAACGTTTGTTGGGCGTTTACTTTAAATAAATTAATAAATTTAACCCTGGAATCGTCCGAGAAAGGGTCCATAATAATAAGGCAATATATAATAACCCTAACGTCCATTGATACCAGACTAAAGTAGAGATTAACCCAGGAAGATGCTGATCTCTAAGTCGAATATCATTGAACCCCAATTTAAGAAAATTGTTTAAACTAAAATCATAATAATTTAACCAATTCCAGCGTCTTTCCCAGACTAAAGGGGTATAGCGATCGCGGAAAAAATGAAACTCAGGAATCACAGGTAAACGAACAATTAATAATTGTAATTGTCGCATCGATCCATCTAAAAGAAAATAAGAACTTTCCATTAAATCATGATATCTTCCTTGTTCATAAATTATACTAACTAAAGATAAGGGAATAGGAATCAACAATAAACTTAAACACAATAACGTAATCCAAGGATATTCAGCAGAATTAAAAATTTCTAAGGTTCCAATCGTTAATAATGAAGCCCCACTACTGACTATACAAGTGGTATCATACACATTAGGTAAAATGGGTTTCGGATAGCGTTTACGCCAACGATCTAACAACCAGAATAAACCCCCAAAATAACCAATAGAAATTAAACCAATCCCTAACAATAAACTAAAATTTGTCCCGTATTGACTCAACAATAATAAAAGATTTAATAATAACCAATGACCCACTTTTTGAATAAATGTCAGTCTCCAATAATCTTGATAGGGTGTCTTGATAATCTGTTCTGATAATTGTTGTTGCCGTAATTTTTGTTTTTTATATTCCAGTTGATTAGCATCAGGAATCTGTTCTGAATCTCGAAAGTTTTGGATAAAGTTCCGTAAAACGGTTTCATTTCCTTCGATAGTATTCAGGTACATATATCGAGCAATTTCCCCTGTATTTCCTAAAACTTTAGCGGTATCTGCATCGAAAGCAAACCCGGCAATATTAATGGCTTTTTCTTTGAAAAATTCAGCATTACTAAAGTCCATTATCCCTAATAATTTTACATCTTTTAAGTTAATTGAATCTTTAAAATAAGTATTACGAAAGGAAATACTTTTCTCAAATGTCGCATTGGAAAAGCTGGTTAAACCCGAGAAAATACTATTAGAGAATAAAATGCGATCACGGCAATTAATACTTGTAAATTTAGTGATATTCGACCAAAAAGTATAACTAAAATCAATAACTTTATTAAAAGTCGATTCACTAAAATCAGCCGATTGTTTAAACTGACTATAATTAAAAGTAGAATCGGCTAAAAACTGAACTTGATTGAATTTTGCTGATTCTTGAAATTGAGTTTTATTAAAGTTAGTATTTTCTTCAAAAACTGAGCTACTAAAATCAACTTTTCGTCCAAAATAAGAATTGGTTGCATTTATTTCTTTTTTAAAGATGCTATTTTTTGCTTCAACTTTTTGTAAAAAGACAGTGTTTTTAAAATCGACTTTTCCTATCAATACTGACTCATTCAATTGTAAGGCTCCACGAAATAAAATAACCGAACTCATTTCTTCTGGTGACTGGGTAGAAAATTTGTCATTAGATTCGATAATTTTCCGTTCAGTGATGGTTAAATTTTGAGGTAATGCTGCTGGAGATAAGACAGTTGATATTCCTAACCGACTACTTAAAAAATCCCCTTTGATGAAAGAGTGACTGAAATCTAAACCACTCACTTTATCCGTACGGTTCAAATAATTTTGTAATGTTCGATAAAAGTCTTCTTTAAACTCATTATTTTCTGGTGTTAAATCTATCTCTAAATAAGTCAAATTAAGGGTCAAAATACCGTCTTGTAGTTGAGGGGACTGAATTCTTGCTTGTAATAATTCAGGGGTTAACATTTCTGTTTCTACATCAGCTACAACAGAGATAGGATGTAAAAATAAGAAAAATATTAGAAGTAATAAGCAACAACCCCACTTAATCGGCATTCTGCAAATATCATTTAATTTAAAACGTCTTTAATAGCAGATTCTAATTCTTTTTGGCTCAAATCTGTGACAATAAAGACCTCTTGGACTGTTTTTCCCTGTCGGGCGATCGCCTTATAACCCCCACGAATGGGAACAGAAACCCTTAATTTTAAATGGGGACAATGGCCCTTAGCACGACTGATCACCCCAGGGGTTACGGTATTAATTCCCGTACAGTTAATTAGCTTTTCTAACACGGGAATTAACCCATCAAGATGAGTGGAATGATTCCAGACGAGTCTTCCTTTGTCCCCTTGGCTCATAATTTATGCTTCCTCCAGTGGGGCCATGGTCAACCCTTCACGACGTAGTTGTTGATGGTATAATTCTGCTTGTTCTTGGGGTCCAGTCCAAACGACGGCTAACCCTTCAAAATGCACTTGTTCCGTGAGTTCCCAAGCGCGATCGCCACTCATCCCCGGAATATACTTCATCAAACAGTTGGCAACGTGATTGAACGTGTTAAAGTCGTCATTGAGGACAATGACTTTATAGTTCGGGTAGGTTTTGCGCTCAATAACTGTTGATCCTTTCGGGGCAGTTGAGGTTGAAGTGGCCATCCCTTGAATGCCGATGGATAGTCTCTTACGCATGGATCTTAGTCACTAGAAAAGTTCTATTTATGGGACTGTCACAGTCTTTGTAATATTTTAACAATTTTTTGGACAAAAACCTAATCTGCTAAGTTCGGAGTGTGAGAAGTTTTCAATTGGGTGTATCAATATTCTAGTTAAGTTGAGTGTGGGGAGTGTGGGAGGGGTGGGAAGTGTGGGGAATTTTTATTGAGATCGTTAGTCTATTGATATGAAAACTGCTATGAGAAGTTGCCAACTGTGATGATGAGAAAAAGCGATCGCCTGTTATCACTCAAGCGATCGCTTCTATGTTGCAGAAAAGTCATTAAACAGAGATTTCACTAAATTCACGACTCATGTGATCAAAAGGTGAATCCACAAAAGAAGTGTCTGCAACCCCTGCATCAGCAGCCATGGCTTTGATCTTTTCTTTCATTATTTGGATACCGCGAACGGTGGGAGCAATGGGAACCCCTAAGGAGTTATAGGTTTCCCGTAACCCTTGCAAAACCCGTTCGTCGAGAACATCGGGATCTCCGGCTACCAAAGCGTAACTGGCATAACGGAGATAGTAATCCATATCCCGCAAACAAGCGGAATAACGACGGGTGGTATAGGCGTTACCCCCTGGACGAATCAATTCTGGCACCTCTTCAAACAGTTGAAGCCCTGCTTCTTTAACGATCTCAGGGGAATTTGCGTTAATTAAGGCAGCCACAGTGATGCGATCGCTTCCTGACTCAAAGTAAGATTTGAGACTGGTGATGGCATCTCGATCTAAATAACGACCGGTGAGGTCATAGTTTTTAATTAACGTAGTAACGGCATCTCGCATTAAAGTTTTCCCTGTACTAAACATTATGGTTAAATAAGGAACCCATAGGTACACTTATCCTATGGGTTAAACTTTTATTAATTATACTGGGTGTTAGGTTAATTCATTAACCAACGCATTAAATAGTAACCTGACCCCGTGGTAGGCCAGTTTGATCAGAGAGGGAAGCCCATTGGGATAGTTCATTTATCGTGCTTACGGGACAAAAATAAGCCACTGAAAACCAATCCCCCCAATCCCATCAACAGACTCGGTTCAGGGATTTCTACCGTTTGCAACGTAACCGTTTGTTCATTCATGACCATTCCCCCTCCGGTCAGTTGTTGATTAATAGTACGATAGGCAAATGCCGGTTCTTCAAATGACCCGTCTCCTATGACTGGACCGGTATTATTAATCAGACCAGGAAATGTAGGGCTGGTAATACTGTTAGGAAGACTAAAGGGAGAACCGACTTCGTAGGCATCTGGACTGGTACCGGATGTAATGGTTGCATATAATGTCCCGTCTACGGAAAGCTCCCCGTCATTATCGACCTGAAGCCCTGGAAACGGTGCAGTAGGGTCAATGGAGGCTCTATCTCCGTCTAAATTTCCCCCTAATTCGAGATTATAGTATTCAATAACTTCAAAATCGTAAGTATTGGTGGATAGGTTATTAATGGTGACTTTCTGGTTGAAAGAGGACAAAAAGCCTTTTTCCCCTCCCCCTGTTAAGGTATAGTCTAAAATCACCTCAAACAGATCGATTTTGTTACCTTCAGGATCAGGGTTCGGATCAGTGAAAGTGTAGGTAATCTGGGCTGTGTTTTCTGTTTGTCCCGTCAACACCCCATTACTATCGTCGAAACATCCTGAACCCACTAAAATAAAACCACTATCACAAACATTATTGGCATTGGTTTTGATAAAGGTACTCATCTCAAATACTTGAGGCGTACCATTCACCGTCCAATCCCAGATCCCTGTCTGATCGGTATTATCAAACTCCACCATTGAATTTCCGTCTAATAGGGAAAAGGTAATGGCTTTGGCTGATGAAGTCAGCC
Source organism: Crocosphaera sp. (assembly GCA_030065205.1). Classification (GTDB taxonomy): domain Bacteria; phylum Cyanobacteriota; class Cyanobacteriia; order Cyanobacteriales; family Microcystaceae; genus Crocosphaera. The sequence goes on along the minus strand of JASJDN010000043.1, from coordinate 28,442 downwards.
AACTCCAGGTCGTCACAAGGGCTGCACTGTATAATGTAAATTTGAAAGTTGATTTGCTAAGCATTGTAAATTTATATAATTTTAATTTAAGTATATTCAACGAAATTCTAACTAATTTAAAGTCAAACAACAACCATCACCGTTAAATTACCGATGACGCAGGTGTTTTCTTGATAGATAAATGTCTATTGATTCAATTTATTAAATAATTTTTTAGTGCTAGACCCCACTAACTTTTTGGATCTCTATATTTCCTCCTTCAAAGACTTCAACCATCAGTTGATAACCTTCCATTAATAACATTCCTACAAGGGGATCTGAGTCTGCTTCATCAATGGGAATTGTTAGGAAACTTCCATCCCAAATGATAACAGCTTCGTACACATTAATAATACACTCAACCATCTCCAAGAATGGCACGACCTCGTCTTTTCCCTCTTAAATTCAATTGAGCAATTAAATCTGGTGGAAGTGAAAGCCAACCATTAAAACCTGTATCAATAATGGCATCTTGCGTATGAACTTTTCCATCAGAATTACAAATTGAAAGGGTAATAATAGCCTCAAAATCTGCGTTAACAGTTCCAGTAATCATAGAGTCTTTTTGATCCGTCCACCAAACCGACGAACATGACGAGATCCAATGCGAATAATCCAAATTTGAGCATTGGGATGACGGGTTTCAAGGCGACTGCAAGCTATAATTTCACTTTTATCAACTTCAAAGTCTCCTGTTTCAAGGTCAATTGCCACAATTTTGCCGTGATTGTCAGTTTCAACTTGAGGTTTTATCTTAGTTTCATAAAGATAGTCACCACGTTGAGCAAATTCTTCTTTACTATAGTGAGGTTGTTGTAATGTCATGGTTACCATTTTAAACCTGTCTATGTCTTCATTTTAACTAACTCCAGGAAAGGTGAGGTTTCATTATCTTGCTAATATACTGCACAGAATACTTAAAAAATAATATGAAAGTTAATGATTTTTTATTGATGTGCTATAAAATTTTAATGAATTTAGGTTGTTCATAAAGTAAAATAACGCTATAAATAATGGGAAAAAATATTCTATTTGGAATCTCAACATTAGCACTTATTACCGCTAGTGCTTTGTTAGCTAAAGATACAGGAGGAGTTAAAAATAATTTAGGTTTAGTTACTGGAATTAAGAAACTAAAAGTTAATGAAGAGCTATTATATGATGCTACTCTTCATCAAGGAGAATCTGAGCAGTTTTTATCTAATCTTATGGAAATACCAAGTAAAGAATTTTTACAGAAAACAGATGTCACAGATAATAATTGTGAGCTAATGAAAAGTATAAGAGAATGTTTATCTGACATAGAGTGTATATTTGACTTAGTAACATTAAGAATAACTTTGATAACTGGTTTTTTTGGAATATATCAATATATTTACGATAGAAAAAAAAAGGAACTGCGTGAATGGCAAAAGGGAAAAGTATATAAAACTCTTATAGAACAATACAGTAACTCGAACCCAGGAGAAATAAGACTTAAAGACCTTAAAAAAAATTTAAAACACGCAGAATATTGTGGATATAATCACAAGTGTAATCTGTTAAATTTATTTCGATTTAATTGGGCTTATACGATAAGATATAACTTTTTTGAAGAAAATCAACTCTTAATAATTTTATTAGAACTAGCTTCATCTAATCATATAAAACTTACCTATAAATTAAATCATAATAATGGCAATGGGACGGATTCTAACGTAGAAGATATCCTATTGATATCTTTGGTAATAGAAAATCCTCTTCTGATATCTGTGGAAATAGAAAATACTCATCAACAACCACAAACTCCAAACACTTGAATTTTTTTTAAACCATAGCTGATACATTACTCATATTTAATTGCTGTAACCCTTGCCAATTTAAAATATCCTTATACAAGGATTCATACCCTTTAACATTGGGATGTAAACCATCATCAATCAATCGTGATTTAACATAATCTTCGCCTCTTCCTAACCATAAATCAAAAATATCTAGATAAGGAATATTACGAGATTGACAGGCTTTTTTTGTCACTTCCTTATAGCGATATTGATCAAAATGATTAAAGTAAAAACAATCAATAAAGGGCATTTTCTCTTCATCCACAGGAACCATCCCCACAAAATAGACAGGACATAATTGCTGCGCTTTATCTAATAAATTCTCGATTTCCTGTTGATACGTTTCAAACTCCGTAAATAACCGTCCATTGGGCCGTCTCAACCTCGCTGAATCATTTACCCCAACGGACAGCATAATCACATCAGGGACACGGTTGCGTAACTCTCCTCGATACCGATATTCCCCTTCTAACCGTTCAGCTACTTGATGGGTGCGATCGCCTCTCACCCCCAAATTATACAGCACGTGACCCTTTTCCTGAGCCATCCACTGACGACGTAACCTTTCAACCCATCCACCCCCAACGGGATCACCGTATCCATACACTAAACTATCTCCTAACGCCACAATTCTCAAGGACTGGGTGTTAAAGGATGAATTCCACATCTGCGCGGGGGTTGCAACGGTTGACATTAAGGGGACTCCTCCAATGGTCTGTAAAATAACTTCACATTTTGATACGAAACTTTATTGTAGCGTAACTCCGTAAAATTATTTATGTAGTATAATTGTAGTGTTTTGTCATAAAGTAAAATCTATGCCTTACGAACCTTTAAAAATTAGTACAGAAAAACCCGTATTATCTTGGGCCGATCATGATTTAGGATCGGCTGAAATACAGATGGCTAAAAATGTTGCCTCTCTACCTTTTGTTTATAAACACGTTGCTTTAATGCCAGATGTACACTTAGGAAAAGGGGCGTTAGTGGGGTCAGTTATTGCCACCGAAGATGCAGTTATTCCGGCTGCTGTGGGAGTAGATATTGGTTGTTTTACTGGGGATACTTTAGTTCCTTTAGTAGATGGAAAATCTTATCCTATCCAACAACTAGCAAAAGAAAAAAAATCCGTCTATATTTATGCTTGTACCGAAACTGGACGTATTGTTGCCAGTGAAGCGATCGCTCGAAAAACTCGTAAAAATGCTCCTTTAATTAAGATAATTCTTGATAATGGAGAAGAAATTAAATGCACCCCTGATCATCAATTCATGTTGAGAGATGGTAGCTATTTGGAAGCTTGTAATCTTCAGCCCGGCACTTCTTTAATGCCTTTTTACTCTAAACAAGATAAAGATGGCTATACTTTAATTCAACAGAATTATTCAGGAAGATGGCAAAAAGTTACTGAAATTATTGCTAATTCTGGTGTTAATCAAAAAGGTGCTAATTTGATTCAAACTAATACCATTAAAAGCACAAAAATGCTACATAACCATCGAAAATATGAACATGGTTATAATCATAAAGTAGTTGAAGTCATTCGCTTATATGTTACAGAAGATGTTTACTGTTTGACTGTACCAGAATACGCTAATTTTGCTCTTAGTGCAGGGGTTTTTGTTCATAATTGCGGGATGGCTGCGATTAAAACCCCTTACAAAGCAGATCAATTAGAAGGAAAATTAAAGCAAATTCGTTCAGAAATTGAAGCTACCATACCTGTTGGTTTTGAACAGAATAAAGAAGCGGACAAAACAGTTACCAATTGGCAAAACTGGCGTAACTTTAAGGATTTACATAAAGGAGTCCAAAAATTAGAATCTAAAGCCTTAAAACAGATGGGATCATTAGGAGGTGGCAATCATTTTATTGAGGTTTGTTTAGACACAGAAGAGCAAATTTGGTTAATGTTACATTCCGGTTCTCGTCATATTGGAAATAAGTTAGCACAGTGTCATATTGGTACAGCGAAGGAGTTAGCAAAGTTAGCAAATCTTTCCTTACCTGATCCAGATTTAGCTTATTTTGTAGCAGGTACGGATGAATTTGCTGCTTATTGGCGCGACTTACAATGGGCGCAAAATTATGCTCGTTTTAACCGCGATGTGATGATGAAACGGTTTAAACAAATCATCGATAAACATTTAGCAGGAGGGAAACCTACTCAACCTTTATTATCCGTAAACTGTCATCATAATTATGCCGAAAAAGAGCTACATTTTGGTAAAGAATTGTACGTAACTCGTAAAGGTGCAGTGAGAGCAAGAGAAGAAGATTATGGCATTATTCCCGGTTCAATGGGGGCAAAATCTTACATTGTCAAAGGAAAAGGAAACCATGATAGTTATTGTTCTTGCGCTCATGGGGCCGGGCGATTAATGTCTCGAAATAAAGCGAAAAAACAATTTACCCTTGATGATTTAATTGAACAAACAAAAGGAGTAGAATGTCGTAAAGATCGAGGGGTATTAGATGAAATTCCTGGGGCATATAAACCGATTGAAAAAGTAATTAATCAACAATCAGATTTAGTGGAGATTGTTGCTACTTTGAAGCAGGTTTTATGTGTGAAAGGATGACCGATAAAAGGTGGGAATTACCCACCTTTATTATTTCTTTAAGTTCAAATTATACTCGGAATGAATTTCCCATTTTTTTCCATTATGTATCAGTAAAGTTATTTTATTAACCATAAATTCATGATAGATTTCTTTAGTTTCAAACTCTGACCAAGCTTGATAAAACTTACTTTTGGTTAAATCCCTAAATCCAACGGTTAAATGGGGAGAAAAAGGACGGTTTTTGGACACTTGATGGACAATATTTAAAGAAGATTCTAAATGAGACATTAATAATTTTTGAATGGTTAAAAGTTCAGAAGTTTTGAAGACATTAATATAAATAACACGAGGTTTAAATGCAGCAAACCCGTTTAACGTCATAGAAAAGGGTTGTTGAGAGGCTGAAAAATGATTTAATTCTTGAATTAATTGAGGTAATGCTTCCATATACCACTCAAAAGGTGGTTGTAAGGTGACATGAGGGGGAGATTTTAAAGCGGCTTTGCTATTATAAACTTCTTTAAAATATTCTTTTATTTTCGTAGCTTCTTCTTGTACATTTTCAGGAGGAAGTAGAGCGATGAAAAATCTTTTTTTTGAACCTCTTTGTGGGTTATTCATTAGTTTAATTTAGTAATTTTTAACATTTGATTTCCTTGGGGTTGTAATTGATAGGAAACTTCTTCAATTTTACAGTGATAACCTTGGTTATTTAGGAATTGAATCACAAAATCAACATAAGGTGAGATTTTATGGTTTAAAGTTATTAGAGGGAAAATTCTTACTTCCTGACAAACCCTGAGCATTTCATTAATTGAATCTAAATGAAACTGTTGATCCAAATAAGCAGAATAAAGAAAAAGAAAATGAGAAATTAATCCTAATTCATATTCATTATTTTTATATTCTAATTTAGGTAATTCCCCAATTTCATAACGATGTTCTTTTTTTCCTTGTTCATAATCTTGACAAAAAAGACTCATTGCTTTTTCTCTATTATTTTTCAATTCTTGTGGAGATTTATGATAAGTCCAAACCCAATTATTAGCTGTTTTTTCTACTTGCTCAATAATGTTATCAATGACATCATAAAAGCGTTTTTTTATTTGTTGAGTATTAAATACATAAATCGGATCAACTGATTTAATTTTATACCCTAATTGTGTTCCTTCTGCATTAAAACTAGCTGGTCCATCGGCAACACTTAGAATTGATTTTTTACAATCATCTTCTGTTAAGTTAAACATCCTAACATATTCATCTAGGGTTCGACCAATTGGCACAACTTTCTCTAAATGTAATACCATCAAATTTCCTTCAAACTGGAACTATCTTTATATCTTACTACTATTGAAAAAATTGGGTTATACCTATAACAATCAGTAATGATATGTGAGAAATGATGAGGACATAATGGTATTATGTCCCTACAAATCCACCCTTGTAGGGATTTAAGACTGTTAAATCCTCTTGGTCATTTTCTCACAACTGAAACCTGATTGCTATAGTAAGTAGGGGTCAACAACCGTTGACCCCTATAATATTTTCATACGCTTTGATTATGCAGTTTGCGCTTGTTTGTCTTTTTCCAGTAATTTGATAATGGAATTTTTCTCAAGTAATCCTAAAACTTTTCCATTTTCTCCCACGACTGTAAGCTGTTTTAGGGGGTCATCTTCCAGCATTTTAACCACTTCTAAGAGGGTTTCATCAGATTTAATGGTAATCAAGTCTTTCACAGGTTCCATGACCTCAGAAAGCTTAATTTCTGTCCATTCAGATGTAGAAATTTTCTTTAATCCTTCTACTTCTAAAACCCCTGACAAGTTTCCTTCGTCATTGACAACTAAAAACTTTCTCCATTGATTTTTTCCAATAACGTAATCATTGACAAACTCACGAATAGTTAAGTCACCAGATACAATGGGACTATCAGGAATAATGGCATCTTCTGCTGTGTAACCATTCAAGGTTTCTTGAACCTGTGCAGACTGAGCAGAAACCCCTGCATTTTGTAACAAGAAGAAACCGATTAATAGAGTCCAGAAATTACCAAACTGGATGAGTCCTAAGATGGATAAACCACCCACAGCAACCGCTAACCAACCGAAAACTTGACCGACACGACTTGCAAAAATAATTCCTTTATTGGGGTTTCCTGTAATTTTCCAAACGACGGATTTTAAAATGTTTCCCCCATCCAAAGGTAGACCAGGAATTAAGTTAAATAACCCTAACACTAAGTTGATAAAAGCTAATAGCTCAATGATAGCTTCAATGGGTGCAGGAAAGTTAAAATTAAATGCAGTTAAAAAGAAAATAGCTGATAATAATAAGCTAACAGCAGGGCCGGCGATCGCCACTAAAAATGCGTTTAACGGCGTATCAGATTCTTTCTCTAAACTCGCTAATCCTCCGAATAAAAATAAAGTAATCGATTTAACATCAATCCCTTGAGAAATGGCCACAAAACTATGACCTAATTCGTGAGCAAGTACAGAAGAAAATAATAATAAAGCAGCAACAAAACCCAAAATCCAAGGTACAACGCCAGTCAATTGTGGAAAGTAAGCCAACTGTTGTCCATAACTAAATGTAACTAACCCTAAAACTAAAAACCATGACGGGTTGACATAAAAAGGAATACCGAACAAATTTCCAACTCTTATATTGTTATTCACTTGAATAACCTCCTATTTTTGTCAGCGATTTTATCTTCTTTCGCCGTTTCTTAATCCTATTGTAACGAAATGTAAAAGTGAGGATCATTAGCAATTATCGTAAAACCCGTCCTAACAGGTTCGGTTCCTTTGTCGGTATCCTCAACAGACGAGAAACGAAAAATGCCACCTGAAACAACGATTAAACCCAGATTTTTGCTAAGATAAAGTCCTTGGTAATCAATGCGAATATTATACGACTATGACATACGTAACTTCCTCTGCTAGAGCAGAAATGAGTGAGCTAAGGCGGTTAAAAACCTTACTACCCCCAGAACTACAAAACTGGGTGATGGTAGAAGGGAGTACAGAAATTAATCCCCCTTTGATACGCTGTGAAGAATTGGGAAGAGATGAAGTAGAAATTCAAATCGACTTGGCCAAATGGGAAAATTTAGCCATTGATCAGCGAAACTTGCTCTTTTGGCATGAAGTTGCCCGTATTCAAAACGATACCATTCCCAGAGAAGGATGGGAAATGGCCGCCCTAGCGATTGGTTTAGGGGGTGCCGTTGGGGAACTTTGGGTACAAGATGGTTTACTCCTACTCTTAGCCTTAGGTTTATGTGGCATTTCTGGCTATCGACTTTGGCAGAAAAATAATGGAGAACGTAAATTAAAAGAATCCATCGAAGCCGATGAAAAAGCTATTGCGTTAGCCACCCGTTTTGGTTATACTTTGCCCAACGCTTATAAAAGTCTCGGTAGTGCTTTCAAAACACTCATCGAACAAACCCCTAACCGTCGCCAACGCAAACAATATGAATCCCGTCTACAAGCCCTTAGACGCAGTGCCAGTAAGGCTAAAGAAAAAATGCAGCAGGAGAAAGGAAAGCGTCCCCTGCGTTAATACTTATGGACTAATCCCTAATCGGTGATGACTATCCAAATACCAGAAACCCTCTTCCCCATCGCTATTGTTGACAACTATCCTGTGATGAAAATGCCGAAACGCCTCACCGTACTCGAAGCGGTGCGTTTCAAGCAAATCTGTCATCAATTTTTAGCCTCTGCTTCCCTTCCTAAGCAACTCATCTTAGACTTCAGAGAAACTGAATTTATGGATAGTAGCGGTGTGGGTGCCTTAGTCCATAACTATAAGGCCGCTCGAAGTAAACAGGTTGCCCTCATCCTTTATCAAACGCCTCCCCCAGTGATGGCTGTCTTATCCATGACAGGATTGGATGAGATTATCCCTATCACCACCACCCTCGAAACAGAGCAACCAACAAACCTGTCTCTAAAGCCCCCTGAAACCCATCCTTCCGTTCGTTCTTTGATCAAACGAACCATAGATATTGTAGGAAGTTTAGTGGGGTTATTAATCACCGCTATTTTATTGATCCCCATCGCCCTTACCATAAAAATAGACAGCCCAGGACCTATTTTTTTCCATCAAACCCGTTGTGGTTGGCTAGGAAAACGCTTTCAAATCATCAAATTCCGTTCTATGTGTGCCGATGCTGAAGCCCTGAAACGGAAGGTTCCCAACCAAGCAAAAGGGGCTATCTTTAAAAACACCGATGATCCCCGTATTACCAGAATAGGACGTTTTTTACGCCGAACCAGCTTAGACGAATTACCTCAATTCTGGAATGTGTTAAAAGGAGACATGAGTTTAGTGGGAACTCGTCCCCCAACCCCCGATGAAGTGGAACGCTACGAAGTCCCCCAGTGGCAACGTCTCAACGTTAAACCAGGGATGACAGGAGAATGGCAAGTGTACGGGCGATCGCGCATTACCAACTTTGAACAGGTTATCGAACTGGACTTAAGATATCAAAAAAATTGGAGTCATTGGTATGATCTGCAACTGATCTTTCGGACTGTGTTAATTTTATTTCATAAAAATAGTGGTGCAGTCTAATCATCCCAATAAGAAACATCAGTCTTTACTCAAGCCATTTCAACTCACCGTTCAGACTGAAATTGTGGCCTTAGAAAACATTTTAGTTTGGTTTGAAACTATTGCTAAGCCTTATCTAGCCCCCAAAGTATTATGGGAATGTAAACTGGCCTTATCTGAAGGGTTTACCAATACTGTTCTCTATGCCCACGAAACTTTACCGGCAACCGTTCCCATTATTATTAATGTTAATTTTTATCGAACTTGGGTTGATATTCTTGTCTGGAACCAAGGTCCTTTTTTTGATTTAAAAGCCAAATTAACGGAACTGCAACAGCAGAAGGTTCATCCCCTAGACCTCGAAAGCGATCGCGGTCTCTTTTTTATGGATAAATTGACGGATGAATTAGACTATATTCGAGTTGACCATCAGAGAAATTGTTTAAAAATGAAAAAATGCTTAATCACCCAGTAAAAGCTACCTATCTTAATGTTGCGCCTAGGACTCCCGTTACACTGCGTAGCGGTTAACGGGAGAGTAGGTCAACTAGGGAAACGCTTGCCACGCTTGACGAACTAAATCACTCAACCAACGACGTTGAACCCCATCTAACAAGGGATCATCTGCTAAGACTTCGGCAGTTAACTCATCTAAGGAACGTCCTTGAGAACGGGCAAGATTAACCACTCCAGTAATGGCAACAGCAATCATTTCTTCATCAACTGGTTTACTGCGAAGGGCAAATATTTCTTCTGGACTCGCTGGAATGGGATAATGCATAAGGGTATCGTTAATTGTCTAAATCGATCACAAATTGTAAACTTTTTTTAAGTGTCTCTCAGAATACAGTAACGGAAAGTTTAGCTTATTTTCAACCGAATGGAATCTGTACTTTTGCTTAATTTTGCTTTTCTTAACATATCGCAATGAAGGAAATCATTTATCTAGAAATTCCCACCCCCAAAACGGATGAAGTTCGTCGCTGGTTACAAAAGGATTGGACTCCCCTAACGGGTATAAAGAAGATTACACCAGATGGACTCCGTTTACAAATTATTGCTGACGTTTCTCCCTCCTCAGCAGGGGAAACAGAACTATCTATCTTTCTTTGGTCGGTCCAACGAACCACTTACCTGAAAATTTTTCGTTGGGGAAATGAACCCTTTCCCTCACAAGGGAAAATTTGTCGTCAGTTAGAAGATGAGATAAGAAAGGCATTTCCTCCACAATATCCTCAGCTACCGAACTTAAATCCCTCTGTTGCTTCAATTTTTGAAGCTTTAGAGCCTTATTACCCTAAAACCGTGCATTTCTTCCGAAAAATGCCCCAAGGAGACACCGATTTACAACGGGTCTATTGGTGGGAAAAACGATGGCGAGACGGGGTCAAACATCCCCAAGAACCGAAACAGGTTATTTTTCAACAAACTCAGCCCTCTCCATCTTCAACCACACATTATGACCTAATTTATGTTGGCGGGGCTTTAGGGGTCATTCACGCTGCTGTCATGGCACAATTAGGCTATCGAGTTCTCTTAGTCGAACGGTTGGTATTTGGACGGATGAACCGTGAATGGAATATTTCTCGGTCTGAATTTCAAAGTTTAATTGACTTGGGGTTATTTACGGTTGATGAATTTGAATCTATTATTGCTAAAGAATATGTAGATGGCTTTAATAAGTTTTTTGATGGCAATAACCCACCTCATTTAAAAGCAGATGTGTTACATACCCCGAAAGTTTTAAATATTGCCATTGATACCACTAAATTTTTGACGTTATGTGGGAATAAATTAAAAGCGGCAGGGGGAGAAATTTGGGACAAAACTGAATTTATTAAAGGTAAGGTTGATCCCGATGGGGTAACTGTTAGTGTTGTTAATTTAGAAACAACAGAAACTAAAGAAATTCGAGGAAGATTATTAATTGACGCAATGGGAACCGCTTCCCCTATTGCTTGGCAATTGAACGGTAAACGGACATTCAATAGCGTTTGTCCTACCGTTGGGGCAATTATTGAAGGATTTTCTCCCGAAGTTTGGGATCATCAATACGGTGATGTTTTAAATTCTCATGGTGATATTTCTCGTGGGAGACAATTAATTTGGGAATTGTTTCCAGGAGACGGGGATGAGTTAACCTTTTATCTGTTTCATTACCATGAAGTTCATCCCGATAACCCGGGTTCTTTATTGGAAATGTATGAAGATTTTTTCCATATTTTGTCAGAATATCGTCGTTGTGATCTCGAAAAATTGACGTGGAAAAAGCCGACTTTTGGTTATATTCCTGGCCATTTTAGTGTCAGTAAAAGCGATCGCACAGTGGCTTTTGATCGTCTGTTAGCGATCGGAGACGCAGCATCCCTACAATCTCCTCTTATTTTCACTGGTTTTGGTTCTTTAGTGCGAAATTTAGACAAATTAACCCATTTATTAGACTTTTGTTTAAAACACGATTTATTACACGCTAAAGATTTGAACCAAATTCGAGCTTATCAAAGCAATATCGCAGTCACTTGGTTATTTTCTAAAGGGATGATGGTTCCTACCGGTAAAAGCTTACCGCCACAGCGTATTAATGCCATGTTAAACACCTTTTTTGGTCTCTTGGCTGACTCTCCTCCCGAAGTGGCTGATACCTTTATCAAGGATAAGACAACCTGGTTAATGTTTACCCGACTGGCGTTAAAAGCTGCCCGAAAAAACCCTGCCTTATTACTGTGGATTTGGGAAATGGCTGGAAATAAAGACTTAATTCGCTGGCTTGGCTCTTATTTTGAGTTTACGGGTGATAGCTTCAAAAATTTGCTGTTTGCTTCCTGGTTTTCCCCACTCTTAAAACAACTTCCCCACGGGTTACAACAGCGTTATCCTTCCCTGTGGTTGCGTTTACTGAGTTTTCAGCGGAGTTTGAATGTTAACTAGGGACGGAATCTGATTCCGTCCCTAGAAAATGGATCAAAACTATTGAATGGCAACCCCATCCTCTCGGGCCGCCAATTCTACGGCACTAGCCACAGCATGAGACACTCGCTCATCAAACACAGACGGGATAATATGTTCAGCATTTAATTGACTAGGATTGACCAAAGAAGCGATCGCTTTAGCGGCTTCTAAATACATATGCTCAGTAATATTTTTAGCGTGACAATCGAGGGCCCCTCGAAACACCCCAGGAAAGGCCAACACATTGTTAATCTGATTAGGATAGTCACTGCGTCCCGTGGCCATCACCGCCACATCCTTCATCACCAATTCCGGTTGAATTTCAGGAATGGGGTTAGCCATGGCAAACACAATGGGATCTTTGCTCATCGATCGCACCATTTCTGGGGTTACCACTCCCGGCGCACTCACCCCTAAAAAGACATCAGCCCCCTGCATAGCATCGGCTAAGGTACCAGTGGCACTCACCGCATAGGCTTGTTTTTGCGGGTTAAGATCGGTGCGACTGTGGGAAATTAAGCCTTTCGAGTCACACAGCCAGATGGTGGTTGCCCCAGCATTTCGCAATAAGGCGGCGATGGCCACCCCAGCAGCCCCGGCCCCGTTAATGACGATACGCACCTCTTCTAAGGGCTTCTGGACTAATTTCAGGGCATTAAATAAAGCCGCTAAGGTAACGATCGCTGTCCCGTGTTGATCATCGTGGAACACAGGAATATCCAGTTCTTGACGTAATCGTTTTTCAATTTCAAAGCAACGGGGGGCTGCAATATCCTCTAAATTGATCCCACCAAACACTGGGGCGATGCGTTTAACGGTTTCAATAATTTCTTCTGTGTCTTGAGTGGCTAAACAGATAGGAAAAGCATCCACGCCGGCAAATTCTTTAAATAACATGGCTTTCCCTTCCATGACGGGTAAAGCGGCTTCGGGACCGAGGTTTCCTAGTCCTAACACTGCACTGCCATCGGTGACCACGGCTACGGTATTATGTTTGATGGTAAGATTATAAACTTCCGCCGGCTCACGGGCGATCGCTTTACAAATACGGCCCACCCCTGGAGTATAGGCCATGGCTAAGTCCCCTTGAGAATGGAGGGGAAGACGGCTTTGTACCGTAATTTTACCCTTACGATGGAGTTCAAACGTGCGATCGGAGACTTTGAGGATTTTTACGTTGGGAATCTCTCTGACGGCACAGACAATGGTTTCGGCGTGTTCTTCGCTAGAAGCTTCGATGGTGATTTCCCGTTGCGTAATTTTCAGGTTATGCTCGATTAAAGAAATTTCTCCTAAACTTCCTTGGGCCCCTGCAATAGCCTGAGTAACGTTGGCCAGGGTTCCTGCGATATTGGGTAATTCGATGGTTAATGCAAGACTATAACTTGCCGTTGGGTTGAGGTTTGCCATGTAACTCCTTAACTCTTATCCAGAGAGATTGACAGTCTCTCCCTTTCTAGTTATCTCTTCGTCCCTTTTAGTCTATACCTGGAATCCGGTTGTTCTCATTCTTTGCATAATAGTTTAATTTCTTGGCTATGGAGAGGGATCAATTAGAAGCTAAACTTAAGACAGTTACTGTGTCCAAGAATTGTGGGTGTTCTTTTTGAAATATAAGTCTATGTCTATCTCCAAAGCAATTAATAATCATGCTCTAGTTAACGATTTAGATAATTTTTTAGAGAGGATAGAATCCTATTTACAAAACGATGTTGCTCCTTTTGCCACCGAAATCGATCAATCCCCTGATGCGTTAAAAAAGGTGTTACAAGGTTTAATTGAACAGTCCTTATTATCGGTTAGAATTCCTCAATCTTGGGGAGGGTTAGGGTTAGACTTAGAAACCTTTTATCTGCTGCAACAATTACTGGCTCAATATTCCGGTGCGTTAGGTTTTTTACAACTGCAACATCAAGGGGCTGTCAATGGGATCATCAAGAGTGAAAATAAGGCTTTAAAACAACAATATTTACCTCGAATTGTTAAAGAAAATTTATTATGTGGCTTGGGCTTTTCTCAATTACGACGAACGGGAAAACCCATGATAACAGCCACTCCTATTGAGAGTGGATATGAGATCAATGGGCAGATTCCTTGGATTACAGGGTTTAATTTTTTTGATTATTTTATCTTAGGAGCCACTTTACCGAATGGCCAAGAAATTAGAGGAATTGTGCCTTTTACGCCATCGTCTCAAGTCAGGTTTAGTGAGCCAATGCAATTGGGAGCCATGCAGTCAACTAATACGGTAACTGCTACGTTTGAACATTATTTTTTACCTGCGGAAAATATCGTTTCTATTGATCAAGTAGGAGCGATTCATGACAATGACAAAAAAGTGGTTCTTTATCCCAGCTTTTTAGTCTTAGGTTGTGCTAAAGCGGGACTTAATATTGTTAAAAAAGTAGTAGAAACCAAACCGCTTGATTTTATTGAAGAAGCCTATAATCATCTTGATGAAGAATGGCATATTTGTCACAGTAAAATCAGAAAAGCCATTCAAACTGATAACCGTTCTTTTGCGGATGATTTAGCCTTAAGAGTGTGGTCAATTAATTTAGCTCAAAGATGTTCCCAAGCTGCGGTAACTGTGTCTAGCGGGGCTGCCAATTATGCGAATCATCCTGCTCAAAGGGTATATAGAGAAGCTCTCGTTTTTAGTGTTTTTGCTCAAACCACTGACATCATGCAAGCAACTTTAGAACAAGTGATGTACCATTAAATGGTTCAGACAGGATCTAAACATATTCTTTAAACACCAGTCAATCAGTTGCCAAACCCGATCAAAACTTGCTATAATATTGAATCCGATAGCAATAATAACTATTGTACCTAGCAAACCTCTTCTGGATAAAAGACTGTGGCCAACTCAAAGTCTGCACTGAAACGCATTAAAATAGCCGAACGTAACCGACTCCGCAACAAAAGCTATAAGTCGGCGGTAAAAACCCTCATGAAAAAATACTTCCAAGCGGTAGAAGAGTACGCTGCATCTCCCACTGAAGAAAACAAAGCAGTGGTAGAGCAAAGAATGTCAGCCGCTTACAGCAAAATAGACAAAGCTGTCAAACGCAGTGTCTTACATCGCAATAATGGAGCTAGAAAAAAAGCCCGTTTAGCCAAAGCCATGAAAAGCGTTGCCACAGCCTCTTAAATCGGTCAAACCTCAGTAACTCGGTCGTTTTTGAAGATAAAATGGTAGAAGCGTTTATCCTAATCATTGGACTTCTTAAATTACGGATAAGAGATAATTAACAGCAACGCCTAACAGAGCCAACATTAATTATCCATTATCAAATGACATGACCAAAGCCGAGGAGGCCAATGCAACTAATAGACACCCATGTTCATATTAATTTTGATGTGTTTGAGCCTGATCTCGAAGACATCAAAAATCGTTGGCAACAAGCAGAAGTTGTCCATTTAGTGCATTCTTGTGTAGAACCGAAAGAATTTCCCACGATTCAAGGATTAGCTGATCGCTTTGGAAACCTATCCTTTGCGGTTGGGTTACACCCATTAGACGCTGACAAATGGACAACGACCACGGGGACGGAAATATTAAACTATGCTAAATCGGATCAACGGGTAGTAGCCATTGGAGAAATGGGATTAGACTTTTACAAAGCCAGCAACCAGCAACAACAACAGAAAGTGCTACAAGCACAACTGGAGATTGCTCACCAACTGCAAAAACCCGTTATCATTCATTGTCGAGAGGCGGCACAAAACCTAAAAGATGTCTTAGAATTATTTTGGCAAAAAAAAGGTCAAGTCAAAGGGGTTATGCACTGTTGGAGCGGAACACCAGAAGAAACACAATGGTTTTTGGACCTGGGGTTTTATATCAGTTTCAGTGGCGTAGTTACCTTCAAAAACGCCAAAACCATCCAAGACAGTGCCAAAATAGTCCCCGATGATCGCCTCTTAATTGAAACAGACTGTCCTTTTTTAGCGCCGGTACCCAAACGAGGAAAACGGAACGAACCCGCCAATGTTCGCCATGTTGCTGAATTTTTGGCCAAATTACGCAACGTTCCTTTAGAAACCCTAGCCCAACAGACCACTGCTAACGCTTGTCAACTGTTTAACCTATCCCTGAATATTTGACCGGCTTACCCCATAACAACGGCAAATTGAGCAAACTATGACTACTAATCTTATCTATAACTATAATTTACTTCCTGACCTGATTGAAATTCAACATGCGAGTTTTCGTTGGTTTCTCGAAGAAGGACTAATAGAAGAACTCAATAGCTTTTCCCCTATCACCGACTATACAGGAAAATTAGAACTACACTTCTTAGGAGAAAATTATAAATTAAAAGAACCCAAATACGACGTAGATGAAGCCAAGCGACGGGATGCCAGCTATTCCGTCCAAATGTACGTTCCCACCCGTTTAATGAACAAAGAAACGGGAGAAATTAAAGAACAAGAAGTGTTTATTGGGGACTTACCCCTAATGACTGACCGGGGAACCTTCATTATCAACGGGGCAGAACGGGTGATCGTTAACCAGATCGTTCGTTCTCCAGGGGTTTATTATAAAGCAGAAACCGACAAAAACGGACGACGGACTTACTCTGCTTCCTTAATACCCAACCGAGGGGCATGGTTAAAATTTGAAACCGATAAAAACGGCTTAGTTTGGGTAAGAATCGATAAAACCCGTAAACTATCCGCTCAAGTCCTCTTAAAAGCCATTGGCCTCAGCGATAATGAAATATTAGACTCTCTGCGTCACCCCGAATTTTACCAACGAACCCTAGACAAAGAAGGGAACCCCTCAGAAGAAGACGCATTACTGGAATTGTATCGGAAACTGAGACCAGGGGAACCCCCTACTGTCAGTGGTGGACAACAACTACTAGAATCTCGCTTTTTTGACAGTAAACGGTATGACTTAGGACGAGTTGGCCGCTATAAACTCAACAAAAAATTACGCTTAAATGCCCCAGATGTCACCCGTGTCTTACGTCCCGAAGATATCTTGTCAGCGATCGATTATCTGATTAACCTAGAATTTGATATTGGTACCGTCGACGACATCGATCACCTCGGCAACCGTCGGGTAAGGTCTGTGGGAGAACTGCTGCAAAACCAAGTCAGAGTCGGTTTAAACCGCCTAGAACGGATTATTCGAGAAAGAATGACCGTCAGTGAGTCCGATAGTCTGACCCCTGCTTCCTTGGTCAATCCTAAGCCCTTAGTGGCTGCCATTAAAGAGTTCTTTGGGTCATCTCAGTTGTCCCAATTTATGGACCAAACCAACCCCTTAGCCGAATTAACCCATAAACGACGGATTTCCGCTTTAGGGCCTGGGGGACTGACCAGAGAACGGGCAGGGTTTGCGGTGCGAGACATTCACCCTTCCCATCATGGGCGTATTTGTCCCGTAGAAACGCCAGAAGGTCCCAACGCTGGTTTAATTGGTTCCTTGGCTACCTACGCACGGGTTAACCAATACGGATTTATTGAAACCCCGTATTACCGCGTCGAAGACGGTCGCGTAAGAAGAGATTTAGACCCAGTATATCTTACCGCCGACGAAGAAGACGACCTACGGGTTGCCCCGGGGGACATCAGCACCGATGAAGAAGGTAACATCTTAGGAAACGCCGTTCCCACCCGTTATCGGCAAGAATTCTTCATTACTAGCCCCGATCAAGTGGATTATGTCGCCGTTTCCCCCGTACAGATTATTTCTGTGGCGACTTCCATGATTCCCTTCCTCGAACACGATGACGCGAACCGTGCTTTGATGGGGTCTAATATGCAACGGCAAGCCGTTCCTCTATTGCGGCCAGAACGTCCTTTAGTGGGAACGGGTTTAGAGG
Organism: Crocosphaera sp.; assembly: GCA_030065205.1. Taxonomy (GTDB): domain Bacteria; phylum Cyanobacteriota; class Cyanobacteriia; order Cyanobacteriales; family Microcystaceae; genus Crocosphaera. Next base: position 10,661 of record JASJDN010000043.1, on the reverse strand, counting down.
CACAAGCAGCTCGAGACTCAGGGATGGTCATTGTATCGAGAACTGAAGGCATTGTTACCTACGCCGATGCTAATGAAATTCGCGTCAGGGTAACAGGACCAGAAGGCCACGAAAAAGTTGGCAAAGAAATTCAATACATCCTACAAAAATATCAACGGTCCAACCAAGATACCTGTTTAAATCAACGGCCATTGGTTTACGTAGGAGAAGATGTGGTACCCGGTCAAGTATTAGCCGATGGTTCAGCCACAGAAGGGGGAGAACTAGCCCTCGGCCAAAACATTTTAGTCGCTTATATGCCCTGGGAAGGCTATAACTACGAAGACGCGATTTTAATCAGTGAACGATTGGTATACGACGACGTTTATACCAGTATTCACGTCGAAAAATTTGAAATCGAAGCCCGTCAAACCAAACTCGGACCCGAAGAAATCACCCGTGAAATTCCCAACGTAGGGGAAGATTCCCTCAGAAACCTAGATGAACAGGGCATTATCCGCATTGGGGCCTGGGTAGAAGCAGGAGACATTTTGGTAGGGAAAGTGACCCCCAAAGGAGAATCCGATCAACCCCCAGAAGAAAAACTACTACGAGCGATTTTTGGGGAAAAAGCCAGAGACGTGCGGGATAATTCCTTACGGGTTCCCAACGGAGAAAAAGGCCGGGTGGTTGATGTGCGGGTGTTTACCCGTGAACAAGGGGACGAACTGCCCCCAGGGGCCAATATGGTAGTCAGGGTTTATGTCGCCCAAAAACGCAAGATCCAAGTTGGGGATAAAATGGCAGGACGACATGGGAATAAAGGAATTATCTCCCGTATTTTACCCATCGAAGATATGCCCTATTTACCCGATGGCCGTCCCATGGATATCGTTTTAAATCCTTTGGGGGTTCCCTCTCGGATGAACGTAGGACAAGTGTTTGAGTGCCTTCTCGGTTGGGCAGGAGAAAACTTAGGCGTACGGTTTAAGATTACTCCCTTTGACGAAATGTATGGAGAAGAATCATCACGGAAAACCGTTCATGGATTACTCGAAAAAGCGACGAAAAAACCCCGCAAACACTGGGTGTACAATACCGATCATCCTGGAAAAATAGACGTTTACGACGGACGGACTGGAGAAAAGTTTGATCGCCCTGTAACCGTAGGTCAAGCCTATATGTTGAAACTGGTTCACCTCGTAGATGATAAAATTCATGCTCGTTCTACCGGTCCTTATTCGTTGGTGACACAGCAACCTCTCGGTGGTAAAGCCCAACAAGGGGGACAACGGTTCGGAGAAATGGAAGTATGGGCATTAGAAGCCTATGGGGCCGCTTATACCCTGCAAGAACTGTTAACCGTCAAATCCGACGATATGCAGGGACGAAATGAAGCGTTAAACGCGATTGTCAAAGGGAAACCCATTCCCCGTCCAGGCACCCCCGAATCCTTTAAAGTGTTAATGCGGGAATTACAATCGTTAGGGTTGGATATCGCCGTTCACAAAGTAGAAACCGCCGACGACGGAACCAGTCGGGATGTAGAAGTTGACCTGATGATCGATAGTCAACGTCGTGCGCCCAACCGTCCTACTTATGAATCATTAACCAGCGACGACCTCCAAGAAGAAGAAGTTTAACGAAGTCAGAAGTTCCACAGCGAAGCTCCGGCTCTAGCGAACAGAAGTTGTTTTTATAACGGGCATTTATGCCTCGCTCTAAAAACTTTTCCCTTTAAAAAGCCAGGCTTGCGATCCTATTATTTCGGTAAACCGTTAACCCTGACCGACAAATAATTAATAGTTAATGGTAAAAATTAGAATCAGCTATTAACTATTAATTATCAACTATCAACTACCCATTCTTAACAGAAATGACATTCTATAACCAAATTGTTGACAAAGGCCGATTAAAGAAACTGATTTCTTGGGCATATCGTAATTATGGTGCAGCCCGTAGCTCACAAGTGGCGGATAACTTAAAAGATTTAGGATTTCGCTATGCCACAAGAGCCGGGGTTTCTATTAGTATTGACGACTTAACTGTTCCTCCCACAAAACGGGGAATGCTTGATAGTGCAGAAAAAGAAATTAATACCACCGAAGCTCGATATGCTCGGGGAGAAATCACTGAGGTCGAACGATTCCAAAAAGTAATTGATACCTGGAATAGTACCTCAGAAGAATTAAAAGACGAAGTCGTCAGGAACTTTCGACAAACTGACCCCTTGAACTCCGTGTATATGATGGCCTTTTCTGGGGCGCGGGGTAATATGAGCCAAGTGCGTCAGTTAGTGGGGATGCGGGGGTTAATGGCAGATCCCCAAGGACAGATTATTGACCAACCCATTAAAACCAACTTCCGCGAAGGGTTAACCGTAACCGAATACGTCATCTCTTCTTATGGAGCGCGTAAAGGGTTGGTAGATACTGCCCTAAGAACGGCTGACTCAGGGTATTTAACCCGACGGTTAGTAGACGTTTCCCAAGATGTGATTGTCAGAGAAATTGACTGTGGAACCCGTAGAGGGCTGAAAGTAACCGCCATGAAAGACGGGGAACGGGTTAAAATTGCCCTAGGCGATCGCCTGTTAGGACGGGTGTTAGCCGAAGATGTCATGGTAGGGGATGAAGTCATCGCTGCTCGGAATCAATCCATCGATGCTGCTTTGGCTGCTAAAATCGGCGACAGTGTTGAACAAGTCTTTGTGCGATCGCCCCTCACCTGCGAAGCAGCGAGATCCGTTTGTCGCTCTTGCTACGGTTGGAGTTTAGCCACAGGACGAGCCGTGGACTTAGGAGAAGCCGTCGGTATTATTGCGGCACAGTCTATTGGGGAACCGGGAACCCAGTTAACCATGCGGACCTTCCACACTGGAGGGGTATTTACCGGAGAAGTAGCCGAACAAATCAAAGCCCCCGATAACGGAACTGTGAAATGGGGGAAAGGGTTGAGTACCCGTAAAGTCAGAACTCGTCATGGGGAAGACGCTTTCCAAGTTGAATTGGCCGGGGACTTAATTTGGAGTCCCACCGGTAGTGGTAAGAAAGTTACCTATTCAGTGACCCCAGGATCGGTGCTATTTGCTGCCGATGGAGATAAAGTTGAAAAAGATAAAATGTTAGCCGAGGTAACCGCCGCCAAGTCAACTCGCTCCACAGAACGGGCAACCAAAGACGTATCGACCGACTTAGCAGGAGAAGTCTTCTTCGCTAACTTAATCGCTGAAGAAAAAACCGACCGCCAAGGTAACACCACCCACATTGCCCAAAGAGGGGGACTGGTATGGGTGCTATCAGGGGAAGTGTATAACTTACCGCCGGCAGCCGAACCGGTGGTGGCCAATGGAGACGAAGTAACCGAAGGCACTGTATTAGCAGAAACCAAGTTAGTGTCTGTCAATGGGGGTGTGGTTCGTTATCAAGAACAAAGCCGTGAAATCGATATTATTACCGCTTCTGTTCTGTTGGATCAAGCAGAGGTTCGCAAAGAAAGCACCGGCGGCCACGAACAATACGTTATCTATACAGCCGACGGTCAACGGTTCTTATTAAAGGCAACCCCCGAAACCAAAGTCCAAAACCACGCCATTATTGCCGAATTAATCGACGATCGCTATCAAACCAGTACCGGGGGAATCTTACGTTATGGTGGCATCGAAGTGGCTAAAGGCAGTCGCAAAACTGGTTATGAAGTCGTCCAAGGGGGAACCTTACTCTGGGTTCCAGAAGAAACCCACGAAGTCAACAAAGATATCTCCTTATTAGTGGTAGAAGACGGACAATACGTCGAAGCCGGAACTGAGGTGGTCAAAGACATCTTTTGCCAAAGTTCAGGGGCTATTGAAGTGGTGCAGAAAAACGATATTCTGCGAGAAATCATCATTAAACCAGGAGACTTCCATTTAGATGTCGATCCAGATGAGGTTCCCTTTAAAAACGAAGACTTGATTCCCCCCGGAACCGAAGTCTTACCCGGTGTGGTAACCGAGGATCTGCGTCAAGCCGAATGGATTGAAAGTACGGAAGGCATGGGATTATTACTGCGTCCAGTCGAAGAATACCCCGTCAGTAACGAACCAGCCGCCCCCTCCCAAGGATCTATCAACGAAGAAGAAGTGGGACGACATATCGAACTGCGATCGGTACAACGACTCTTCTATAAAGACGGGGAACGGGTCAAAGCGGTCGATGGCATTCACCTGTTAAGTACCCAATTAGTCTTAGAAATTGAAACAGAAAACGAACAAGCTGCGGCTAATTTAGCAGCCGATATTGAGCTAAAAAATGATGAAGAAGAAGACTGTGAACGGCTACAGTTGGTCATCTTAGAATCCTTAATTTTACGTCGGGATCTTGATACCGATCCCCACGGTGGTACCATCAAAACCAGCGTTTTAGTAACCGATGGAGATCAAATTGTGCCAGGAGCCGTGGTGGCCAAAACTGAAATCCAGTGTAAAGAACATGGTGAAGTCCGAGGCATAAAAAGCGGGCAAGAAGCGGTTAGACGGGTTCTTATCGTCCGAGACGAAGATTTGGAGACTATTAGCCTCAAAGAGAAGCCAACCGTCACCAAAGAGGATTTGATTGTTGCTGGTACTGAATTAGCACCAGGGGTACCGGCTGTCGAGTCAGGGTTAGTGGTAGCCGTGAACGAAGTTCAAGAGGGTTATGAAATCAGATTACGCTTAGCTCGTCCCTATCGGGTGTCTCCTGGTGCCATTTTACACATTGCCGATGGAGATTTGGTACAACGAGGGGATAACCTGGTATTACTGGTGTATGAGCGGGCAAAAACAGGAGACATTATCCAAGGTTTACCGAGAATTGAAGAATTATTAGAAGCCCGTAAACCCAAAGAAGCTTGTACTCTCTCTCGCAAACCAGGGGTTTGTCAGGTAGAGTATCTAGAAGACGAAAGCGTTGATGTAAAAGTCATTGAAGATGATGGAACTGTCAGCGAATATCCGATTCTGCTCAATCAAAACGTCATTGTTTCTGATAACCAACGGGTGGATGTGGGTGACCATTTAACCGATGGTCCAGCCAACCCTCACGAACTATTAGAAGTCTTCTTTGACTACTATGTGGACAAGAAAGGGGTTTATGAGGCGGCCTTAATTGGTTTGCAAGCGGCACAAAAATTCTTAGTGGATCAAGTGCAAACCGTTTATCAGTCCCAAGGGATTGATATTTCTGATAAACACATTGAAGTGATTGTCCGTCAAATGACCGCTAAAGTTCGGGTGGACGATGGCGGGGATACCACCATGTTACCTGGAGAATTGGTGGAATTACGGCAAATTGAACAGGTAAATGAAGCCATGGCCATTACTGGGGGTGCGCCGGCACGATATACCCCTGTATTGTTGGGGATTACCAAAGCCTCCTTGAACACCGATAGCTTCATCAGTGCGGCTTCGTTCCAAGAGACAACCCGTGTCTTAACTGAGGCGGCGATTGAAGGAAAATCTGACTGGTTACGGGGTCTAAAAGAGAACGTAATCATCGGTCGTTTGATTCCTGCTGGAACCGGGTTTAATGCTCATGAAGAGATGGTTATGGGAACCCTAGATAACGGGGAAGACAGCCTCAATAGTCGTTATGGACAAGGGGAACGGGACAACAAAAATAGTGACAGCAAACCCCCCAATCGTTTGATCGGAGCTACCCTTGATGAGGTAGATGAGAATATGATCCTTGATGATAATATTGCTCGTGCCTACACCGAAGCTGATCCTCCCTGGTCTGTTGACGCTAAAGAGGATAAAGATGATAAGACTAAAAAATAGCAGATGCTGAGCCTCTTCTAGAGAGTGTGGGGAGTGTGGGGAGTGTGGGGAGTGTGGGGAGACGGATATTAACCCAAACTCCGAACTCCGAACCCTGAACCCCTGCCTCCTTTTAATTTTGTTCTTCTTTTTCCATATTTTCTTTTGCTTGTTCTACTCTTGCTTGAGCAGTTTTCATCACTTCGTCAAACTTTTCTATCATTTCACCCGGATAATTCTCTAAAATTTTCGTGGATAAAGCAATACGATTTTTATACTCATCAATACTCAAAATCATCACGTTGACATCTTGATTATATTTAAACAGATGGTTTAAATCATCCACGCGGGAACCACTCACTTGAGTAATATGTAACAGTCCAGAAACCCCGTCAAAATCAACAAAAACACCATAAGGTTGAATTCTAGCAACCTTTCCAGTGACTAATTGACCGGCTTGGAGTTTATCCATTCTCGCTGCGGCGATCGCCCGACGCTGGGAAAGAACTAATTTATTGGCTGAGGGGTTAACTTCTAGAAAGGTTGCGGTTAATGATTGTCCCACTAAGGCATCTAAATCTTCTTTTTCCATTAAATGCGATCGCGGAATAAACCCTTGCAACCCTTCTACTTCGCCAACCACACCCCCTTTATTGGTTCGGGTGACACGCATTTGAACCGAATGTCCCATTTCAGCGATTTCTGACACATTATCCCAAGCTTCTTTGAGTTGTAGTTGACGACGGGACAGCTTAACTTGTCCTTCGGCGTTTTGTTCACTAATAACCAGAAATTCCCTTTCTTCATTCAGGGGCAAAATCTCTGTTAGATTGGGACGAGACTGTAAATCAACTTCATTGATGGGAACAAAAGCAGCCGATTTACCGCCAATATCAACATAAGCCCCCTCATCGCTATGTTGGATCACTTTCCCCCGAATCACTTGGCCTTTTTCACATTTATAATCATATTGATCAAGGGCTTTGGCGAAGTCATCCATAGAAAAGGAAATTTGAGAACCCTTGGGGGAGGCAGAGTCTGAAGTCATAATCATTAAGGAGAGATAAAGACTGTTGACACTCCCGTCGACGGAGTCGAGGGATTCTTGAGCTAATCACAGCCCGTTCAGGTTGCCCCTAGTTAGGTCTTACACGATTATGTCCCATCCGAGCTTGCTAGAAGATCACTTGCTATCTAGATGCCCAACTTCTGGATGGCTCTCCAAGCGTTTTCCCATTTCAGGGAAGATTCGGGTATGTCCTACCCTATCTGTCTTACGACAAAAACTTTTACAAGTTGTCTATTCACCGTTGTTTGTCGGTTACTGCGCTATGTTTTACGAGGTTTTCGCTACCCTACTTTTTCGTCTCTTATGCAGACTTTTGGGTTCTAGGGTTCAACTCAGCCGAGCCATTCACTACCGCCCTTTCGGGACTCCCACCCAGGGGATTCAAACCATCTCTGATATGGTAACACTCGCAATTTACCCCGTCAAGATCGTGCTTCGCAGTTAATATATTAGTGGGATTGTCCCGGCGAAGACGCGCAAAGCACCCCTTCCATGAAATCGAGGGTCTTCGATCCGACATTGTTAGTTCTTTCCTATTGGGTTAACTTTCTCAAAAAAAATTCTATTTCCTCTTTTAATCTTCATCTTGAATCTTGTTAAAAATTCTTTGAAAAAAAATGTTAGGTTATGTAAACTTTTGGGTATATTCTAAAAAGGAGCCATTGATAGAAAAAAAACGATAATGTAGATAATTTCTATTAGGCAAAATCATCTAGTTTTTGTTTAAATTTTCAAAAAATATTTAATGGTAATAATTAATTATGAATTTTCCAAGATACTCCCATAAAACCCCTGCTAAATCAAAAAATTTACAACAATTCCCAACCTTATTAGATATTTTGGCTGATCAAGTTCAGCATCACGGCGAAAAAACAGGGTACATCTTTTTGGAAGATGGAGAAAGGGAATTACATCATTTAACCTACCAAGCATTAGAGACAAAAGCCAAAGCGATCGCAACAACCCTTCAATCTTGCACCCAACCAGGCGATCGCGCTTTATTGTTATACCATCCCGGCCCCGATTTTCTAGCGGCCTTTTTCGGTTGTCTTTATGCTGGTGTTATTGCTGTCCCCGTCTATCCGTCCCATTCTCATCGTAATCTGACGAAATTAAAAGCAATCATCGCTGATGCTCAAGTTAATCTGATATTAACCACGGAATCCCTGGTAAATAAGCTGGAAAATCAATGGAGCGAACAACCTTCCTTAACCCATCTGCAATGGTTAACAACAGAAACCATTAACAGTCACTTAGCAGCAGCGTGGAAACGACCGGATATCAACAAAGATACCATCGCTTTTCTTCAGTACACCTCCGGGTCAACCGGAAATCCCAAAGGGGTGATGGTAAGTCATCATAACCTATTAAATAATGAACGATTGTTAGAAATGGCCTTAGGCCATTCTCAGAGAACAGTGGTGGCCGGTTGGTTACCCTTATTTCATGTCATTGGATTGGTGGGTAATATCATTCAACCCTTATATTTAGGGGTTCCCTGTATTTTGATGTCTTCTGATGCGTTTATCCAAAAACCCATTCGTTGGTTAGAAGTGATTACCCGTTATGGAGTGACCACCAGTGGTGGACCTAATTTTGCTTATGATCTCTGTGTGCAGAAAATTACCCCAGAACAATGTTCAGAGATTAATCTCAAAAGTTGGACTGTTGCTTTTAATGGGGGTGAATTGGTTCGCGCAGATACCTTAGAACAATTTACAGAAAAATTTGCTCCCTATGGTTTTCGGCCTCAAGCTTTTTATCCTTGCTATGGGATGGCGGAAACCACGTTATTTGTGTCCGGTGGCTTAAAAACGGCTTCTCCAGTGGTTCATCAGGTGAATTCTCATGCTTTACAACAAAATGTCATCAAATTAGAGCAAAACGAGCAGGTTAAAACCCAGAAATTAGTGGGGTGTGGACAAACCTTTTTTGACAAAATTATTATTGTTGACCCCAAGACTAAAACCCGTTGTCAACCTAACCAAGTGGGAGAAATTTGGATAGGAGGAGTCAGTGTTGCTCAAGGATATTGGAATAAACCTGAGTTGACAAAAGCAACTTTTGATGCTTATTTAGCCGATGGCAAAGAGGGGCCATTTTTACGCACGGGGGATTTAGGATTTTTCCAATGGGGAGAACTGTATATTACCGGTCGTATTCAGGATAGGATGATTATCCGCGATCGCGTTTATTATCCTCAAGATATTGAATCCACGGTTGAAAAGAGTCATCCTGCGTTACGGATGGGGGCCAATGCTGCTTTTTCTGTTACCACTGAAGCGGGAGAACAATTAGTCGTTGTCCAAGAAGTTAAACGCACTTATTTACGTCATCTTGATGTTAATGAAATTGTAACAGCAATCGAGCAAGTTGTCTCAGAAAAACATCAATTATCTATCTATAGCATTGTATTACTAAAAACGGCTAGTATTCCTAAAACCCCTAGTGGTAAAATTCAGCGTTATGCTTGTAAACAAGGTTTCTTAGATAGTACCTTAAATACCGTAGGAACATGGACAAATAATGTGATTAAGGTGTAAGTATTAATTGATTAGTATATAGTCATTGCGAGGGGTAATATAAACAGTGAAAGCTTTGATTATCACTAAAAATACCCCGAAGCAATCTACGATAAACATAGAGATTGTTTGATTCCGTTATCCCTATATTCGGTGTGGAAACTGAAGTATCTATCTAGTTATTTTTGAGAACTGGTATAAGGATATGAACAATCTTCTAAGCAATTTTTATCTCACTATAAAAATATAGCAATCAGGTTTCAGTTGTGAGAAAATGACCAAGAGGATTTAACAGTGTTAAATCCCTACAAGGGTTGATTTGTAGGGACATAATACCATTATGTCCTAATCACTTCTCACATATAATTTCTGATTGCTATAATGCTATAGCAATTCCCATACTTGTGAGGTACAAAGGTGATCGCTTTGAGGCAGGAGGCAGAGGGCAGGAGGCAGGAGTTAGGTGTACCTCATGAGTCCGAGAAACGCTATATAATCTGACTAAAATAAGATAACTTTCTAGGATGGAAGCGTTAGAAACATTTATTGATAACTTAAAAAAGCTTGAGGATGAAGAAGAAATAATTGATTTTTGCCGTAAATATTTGATACATGGAATCCCTTATATATTTACTGATAATCAAGATAACTATTATGAATTTAGGAAAAGAGTTGCTAATCAATTTAATGTTAACTTTTATGAAATCTATATTACCGGTTCAGCAAAATTAGGATTTAGTCCTTTTAAACAAAAAAAGTTTGATTATGATTCAGATATTGATGTTGCTATTATTTCACCTGAATTGTACGACAAAATATTAGAACCTATTTATGAATATCAAATGAAACTGAGAAAACAAAGAAAAAGTATAAGTGAGGAAGAATTAAAAGACTATCATTCTTTTCTTGAGTATACAGCCATAAGGTGGATTCGACCCGATACACTTCCCAAGTCTTTTGGTGTAGGAAGATTAAAACAATCGTGGTTTGACTTCTTTAAATCTATTTCTTATGGTAGATCAGAAGTAGGGAACTATAAAGTATCTGCAAAGTTGACGCAAATATTGCTACAAATTTCTGCCACAAATTACTAAACTTAGAACAAAAAATCCTGGATAATAAACACAAAGATAATGAATTTGGCGAGTATTATAACTGTATGTACGCTGGAACTAATAATAGAAAAGCTAGTGCAGCCTGGCGTAAATAGTCCGTCAGATTTAAAAGAAGCCTTTTTGCTGATAAACTGAAACTGATTCAACCCTTGAAAAAGGATAAAAGTAAAAAGTCGATGCCCATAACCAAAGCATTGCCA
>JASJDN010000042.1 GCA_030065205.1 Crocosphaera sp. | reverse complement strand
ATTCGTAGATATATCGAAGAACAACGGCATCATGATATCACTTAATGCCTTTCCATGAGTGAATGTTCACGGCATTTAAAAATGCCGAGTCGCGCTTCATCTCCTACTTAAAAGATAGGAGTTTTCGCACTCCCGTGTTTTGTTATAATAAAGACAAATCATAGGACAGGCTAAAAATAGAGCCAATATTTTGCTATGTCCCCAATGTTCTAATTCAAAGTTAAGTTCTAATTCTTGACGTAACTCTTGAAACCAAGTAACATCACCTTTATCTTTGCGTGTCCCAGATTCAGTAAGATCCTGAGATGTGACAAGTATCCATTTTGTTAGTTTAAGTTCTTCTTGTCTTTTAGCTGTTGTTTGAAGTGACTTTTTGATTTCACTGCGATGAGATGAACTCAAAGGAGAAGGATAAAACTTATATTGATATCCGATAGTTCCTTCTTGACGAAAAGTGTTACCTTCAAAGCTATCTAGTCCATTATAATCTCCTGCTGCATCATTAAAATTATTAAAAGTTTTGCCCTTTTGTCGTGCATCATGAATTAATAGAAGATCCATGATGCGATCAAATTCTTTTCCTCCTTCTGTCCCTTTTGGTAATATGTCATATAAGGTTTTTACTGCTGGTAATCTAGGCCCAGTTGCAGGAGGAAGATTAGATATGGGTTCAGAGCTTTCCTCTAAAGATTGTTCTGGTTTTGACTGTTCTAATTTTCTTTGCTTCCATTCTTCGTCAAATGTTTGAAGATTCTCATTTTTTTCCTTAGACCACAGTTTGAGAGTAAAAGATAAATCTTGAGAGCCACGTTTTTTGATGTTTTTTTCAGGAATAATTTGCAAAAAGGTTCTCAAGTAACGAGTCAATGAGGTGTTGATTTGCTCTACAGTTAGCTCACCTTGATAACGATCATTTTTCGTTAATTCAACCAAAGTTTCTAGGTTAGTTTGTACGCTTAATTGAGGAGAAGCACTATTATCTTGTTTCCATTCCCACTTTAAAAAAGTATCTGTAGGATTTTTTGAGCTATTAACAGAATCGAGTATAACTTCTAAAAGTCGTTTAACTCTTGATTGAATGATAGGACCACAGGAAGGTTTTGCCATTGATACAATGCAATAATGTTTCTAAAACTATATTTCTCTGGAAGAATTGTAACATTACGCGCTCTTTGGACAAAGTCAAACAGCAACAGTTAAAAGATTTGTAAAAAAAATTGAGTACAAGAAAAGCACTTAGAAATCTTGCCTTGTTTCGATCTCCAGTGCTTTCTTGTTCACGCTCTCACACCACAAAATCACTCTTTCACACCACAATCGAATTCAATCGATTAGTAATTAAGATAAAAATTTTATTCTTAGATTTCAAGCAATAATAGACAGTTTTAAAACTGTCACTTTGTTAGCAATAAATAATAAAGTTTTTCTAAAGACAATTTGAGGAATTTTATTTTATTTTTATAGTTACAGCTTAATGAAAGCTATCAATCCTCTATCGTTTGAGGGAAATAATAATTTATTTAGAAACTATCTTTTTGAATATGATTTCTGAGATTCAATTCCCCCAACTGTTTTAAGTTGGGGGTTATTTTTATATGGATTTATTACTATCGGTAAGGTGGGGAGTGCATCGGCCTACAAGGTTTTGCAAAACTATTTAACAATTTGGACCGGCATGACTAAATAAGTCATTTGTACCCCCCCCAACGGGTTAAAAATCACCGGTTGATTGCCTTCGTTTAGCTGCATTTTAATTTCTGTGGTGGGTAATGCCTTTAAGCCATCCATTAAATATTTAACATTAAACGCAATTTCCCCACTCTCTCCAGTCACTTCTGCCGGCATCGATTCTTTGGCACTACCTAAATCTTGGGTTTCGACGGATAAGGAAACTTGCCCTTCTTCATGACTAAACGTACACTTAACTAAGTTGTTTTTTTGATCCGCTAAAACGGCTACCCTTTCTAGACTACTTAATAACCGTTTTCTTTCTAAACTAATGGTACGAGTAAACTGTTTAGGAATGAGCATTTGATAATTAGGATAGGCCCCATCCAATTTACGAACCGTTAACCGTTGATGGCCCAATTGAAACACCACTTGCGCTTCATCAACCTGTAACGCGATGGTATCAGATTCGCTGCGATTACCGATCATCCGTTCTAATTCCCGCAACGCCCGCGCCGGAATAGTTACAGCAAACCCTTCTAGATTAGGCATTTCAGTCGTGGTATCTTCTTCGTTATCCTCATCGGTTTGTGCAGATAACGTGGTTTCTACCACCGATAAACGATGGCCATCAGTGGCCGCAAACTCCAAACTATCAGGGGTACCGGTTAAATGAACCCCGGTTAAAATTTGTTTGGTTTCGTCGCTACTGGCCGCAAATAAAGCCCCTTTTAAGCCTTCGGTTAACATAACAATGGGGAGTTGAACTGATTCCCCTTCTTCAATGGTGGGTAAGGGGGGAAATTCCTCAGCATCCATGGCCCGCACTTGAAACTGTCCTGATGCTGATTTTAAAGCTACAATTTGACTGTCATTGTCATCGTTTTCTTCGGCCATCAGAGTAATTTCCCCTTCAGGAAGTCGTGATACAATATCATTGAGAAGTTTAGCCGGCAAGGTAATGGTTCCATCTTCGCTAACGTCGGCACTAAAACTGGTTTCAATGCCCAAACTGAGGTCGAATGCAGTTAAGCTAACTCGGTTCTTTTCACTATCAGCCACCAGTAACACATTGGCTAAGATAGGATGAGTAGGACGAGAAGGGACAGCCCGACTGACTAGAGATAAATTGCTATTGAGATCACTTTGACTACAAACGAATTTCATAGAGAGTTGAAAAGCTGATAAACGTAGATCAATTGTATTTTGACTTAAAATTGAGCTTTTATTACTTAAATTTTTCTTCGGTTTAGCCAGAGGTCTGTGGAAAAACTGTGGAAAAACTTCGGGGGTTTGTACCACTTTCTCCATTTAATCCGAAAAATTAGCTAATTTTACTATGGAGTATTAAAATCTAGAAAAATGAAAAACAAAGAAAATAAAAGTTTAAAAGACTATAAAAAAGAAATTACCCTTTAAATACCATAATTGACTTTAATATTGCTCCTTTTGACTCCTAAATTTCAATTTATTGACTCCTCAACTTCATCATCACTCCATTGCATTTAAGTAATATCTAGGATATCTAGAATAAAAACCCAAAAACAACTAAAAATCGTATTTTTTGAACTATATTGTCAAATTGTCTTATTTTAGGGAATTTTAATGTTTTCCACAGACTCTAACAGCAGTTTTCAATTGAGTATATCAAAGTTTTAGTTAAGTGAGTGTGGAGAGTGTGAGGAGAATTTGCATTTTAGTGTTTAATCTATGCCAATGAAAACTGCCATAAAATAGGTAGACAAAAATAAACATCATACCAATTTTCAAAAGTAAACTTAATCCTATTGAGCAAGTTTTACCATCCCTGAAACGAAAGCTTTCATCTAATTCCACCTTTTGAAATATTACCTTTATTTCTACTTAATTCCACTTTTTGTTAATAAATCAAATAGTAAAAAGTCTAAATATCCCTTATTTTTGGGACTGACATCACCCTATTGAATTTCATAATATGAGGGTAGTAACCCAATGAAAGTAAATTATCTATTTTAGATAGCTGCAACGATTTTCTACTATTTATTTTTGATATTTACTGACATAAATGGGATGTACCTAGACAATAAGTTATCAGGTGTTAATATGCCAAATACAGTTATCAAGGATAATCATATTACCCTCAATGGAGTATCTTACTTCAGAGGACACGCTGAAGAAACACGACTCGGGAGCATTGGAGAAATGCGTCAATCTCCTCTAAGGATGAATTATCTTGATGTTAAAGATCAAATCCCCCCCAAAAAGATCAAAGTCATAAAATCCAGTATTATCGCAATTGATTTCAGTCGGTTATCAAAAACTGATATCGGTTCTGCTGTGAAGGCCATTATTCCCATTGGTGGTGTGCCTGTACCTACAGCATTAGACGTTAATACAACGTTTGAAATGTTTAAGTCAGGGGAACTCAAACTGGTTAAATTTTCTGTTAGAAATAATGACATGATCCGAGCTTGTAATGGATCTCCACGTAAACTTGAGAATCTTATTAATTGGGGTAAGGATGCACGAGTTGTACTTCAGATTCTTTCAATTATGGATGCCAAGCTAGCTTCTAAGTTTGATAATAATGTAGAGAGTAACCTTTCAGTTGGAGAAGACAATACGGTGAAGGCTACAGTCAATGTGAGTCATTCCAAGCAAGGTGAACTTACGGTAACTTTTTCAGAAGGGACCACCTTTGCCTACCTCCTAGGTAAATTTGATTGGGATGCAAACCTTAGGAGGAACAAGACCAAAATTGTGGATATTGATATTGATCAATGGGGCCCCGGTTAAATGGGATTTTGATGCTTTCTCTGGCTAAAAATTAGGTGAAAGCTTTACTGTTCGGCGGATTTACTTCTCCAGAGATAAATCCGCTTACTTTTGGGAATTGTTATTAGTTTCTAGTAACATTAATCACGGCGATTTTTGTCATTTGCTTTAAAAATGGGTATGGTGACCTTTTTTTCTCCTCCCATCTTCCCATCATATGAGTGAAATTTTTACGAAAAAAGTTTGGTTTTCTAACGTCAAAAATGACTTGTTAGCAGGGACACTTGTTGCTTTAGCCCTGATTCCTGAAGCAATCTCTTTCTCCATTATTGCTGGAGTTGACCCGAAAGTGGGGTTATATGCCTCCTTTTCTGTTGCAGTCATCACCGCCTTTATGGGGGGTCGTCCGGGGATGATTTCGGCAGCGACAGGAGGGATGGCTCTACTAATGACGACTTTAGTCAAAGGTCATCCCGAAAATGGGTTACAATACCTCTTGGCTGCCACCATTCTTGCAGGCATTCTACAACTTCTCTGGAGTTGGATCAAACTGCCAAATCAAATGCGGTTTGTGCCTCGTTCCGTAATGATCGGATTTGTCAATGCTTTGGCTATCCTGATTTTCCAGGCACAACTCCCCCAGTTTGAAGGGGCTTCTTTCCTAGTTTATGCCTTGGTTGCTGTGGGCTTAGGTATTATTTATGGGCTACCACGCCTAACTACTATCGTTCCCTCTCCTTTAGTGGCGATTGTCATGATTACTGCCGCCTCTTGGATAGGAAAATGGGATATCCGTACGGTGGGAGATCAAGGGGCGTTACCCAGCAGTTTGCCGATTTTTGCCATTCCCCAAGTTCCTTTTAATTTTGAAACCTTACAAATCATCCTCCCTTATGCGTTAGCCCTCTCTTTGGTAGGGGTACTCCAATCCTGTTTAACCGCTAATGTTATTGATGATTTAACCGACACCTCTAGCAATAAAAATCAAGAAGCCTTTGCCCACGGAACGGCCAATATTATCACTGGATTTTTGGGCGGTATGGCTGGATCTGCCATGATTGGTCAATCGGTGATTAATATTCGTTCTGGGGGACGGGCCCGCCTGTCTACCCTCAGTGCCGGCATTTTTCTATTTATTTTTATTATTGTTTTTGGAGAATGGGTTGCAGAAATTCCCATGGCTGCTTTAGTGGCAGTGATGATTATGGTTTCTATTAGTACCTTTAACTGGGCTTCTATTATAAATATTCACAAACTCCCTAAGAACGAAACTGCCGTGATGATCACCACTGTGTTCATTACAGTGTTAACCCGTAATTTAGCCATTGGGGTATTAATTGGCGTTGCTATGAGTGCAATTTTCTTTAGTCGGAAAATTGCTAATCTCATTCATGTTGACTCTTACTTAAAAGAAGAAGGGAAAGAGCGTATTTATAGCGTCAATGGACAAGTGTTTTTTGTCTCTGTGGATACCTTTTTAAGTGCTTTTGATTTTCGCGAAAAATTAGAGAGAGTAACAGTAGATTTAACCCATGCCCATTTATGGGATCATTCAGCCGTCGATGCAGTAGATAAAGTGGTATTGCGTTATCGTAAACGAGGGGTAGAAGTGGAATTAATTGGTCTAAACGAAGCCAGTGCTACCCTTTTAGAACGACTAGCAATTCATGATGAACCTGATGCTTTGGATAAAATAGGCAATCATTAAGTTTTTTTTGTAGAGGCCATAGCCTCTACAATTTAGACTAGGCACTATACTGCCATTCTTGGGTTTTTTCTCGAATTCTTTCCAACTGATAGGCTAACAATTCTCGGATTTCCCCGTAATTTTCTAATTCAGTTAGATGGGTTTTGCTTTGTAATAATTGACTATGTTGTTCAAGGTTTTCAAGTCTTTGGGTCGTTTGACTCATGATTTGATTAGCTAAACCGATTTTCTCCGATAATTGTTGTTCATTTCCAGAAACGATCATTGGTGCATCTAATAGGTTAATCACCTTTTTGATTTCTGTGAGACATAAAGAAAGTTGTTGTTGATAATCGTCAAAAATGGCTTGTACGGTTTTATTTTGGGCAGATGATAAATTGTTCATGAAAATTAATCCTAACTATACAACTCCTACAAAATAATTGGATTTGATACTAACACTGCTTCCTCAAATGGGAGGTTATTTTTAGATAGTTTTAAGGATTTATCCCTTAGTGATTACTAAAAGAAAAGTATAGTTATTTGCTATTTCATCACATCCAATTCGTCAACAAAATGACATAAAACTTTATAATACGAAAATGGATATCGATCAGAACTATTGCTAAGTTTTATCACAAAAATGACTCAGTATTTTTTAATTATGATGAGATCAAAGAAGTATTATTGTAGATTGTACATAATCATTCTATTGCCAATTATCAAGCCGTTTTAAAATGTGCTTTCAATAGTACAACAGGGATATGTGTTAATCATCATCTCGAGGTTAAAGGAAATGATGAGAAAGTCAACTCCAGAAAACTCAATGCTTACCACATTTGTCGTTGGTATCAATTTTTGTAACCTGAAACTATATCAGTTGAGGAGTTTTCTGAGAAATGTCCTAAGCAAACGGATACAGTGATTCAAAATGTCCCCATCCAAGTTATACTTAATAGGTTGAGGGAATGTACCTCAATACGCTTTAATAAAAATAAAGCTCGTCAGTATCATAGCTGACAGTCGATAGAACATCACAGAAACAAAACAGGAGGTGTAAACTTACATAATGACCCAAGTAGTTGTTGGTCAAAACGAGCCCATTGAATCTGCGTTACGTCGGTTTAAACGACAGGTTGCTAAAGCTGGAATCTACACAGACTACAAAAAGCACCAATTTTTTGAAACGCCACAAGAAAAACGCAAGCGCAAAGAAGCGACTCGGCGAAGACAGCGATCGCGTCGCCATTAAATCTTAAAGATTCTTTGCCCATAGCGGTATGTTAATTCATATAATTACCCTTCCTACTTCTATTTAGGTAAGGTTACATAGCCCTAACAACAGTCAAGTTAGGGCTTTTGAATAGATAAAAATCTTAAATGATAATTGTCTTCAGTTTCTGGGTATCCTATCTTATAGGACTTATGACTGTTTGTCACGACTAAAGCTTATTTTTTGATGACTTCTTATGCGTACAATTCTAGTAGCCGATGATAGCACTGCTCAACGTGAACTAATTGCTGGTTTACTAACAGATAATGGTTTTTCTGTTACCACCGCTATGGATGGGGCTGAAGCCTTAGAAAAGCTCAAATCTCTCGTTCCTGACTTGATTATTCTTGATGTGGTTATGCCTAATCTAAATGGTTATCAGACCTGTCGTAGTATTAAAAGCGATCCAAAAACGGAACATATTCCTGTAATTCTTTGTTCAACAAAAAGTACCCAAGTAGATAGTTATTGGGGATTAAAACAAGGTGCTGATGCTTATATTGTCAAGCCATTCCCCCATGATGAATTATTGGGTACAGTCAAACAATTATTGCGAAATAGTTAGCTAATGTTAAAGTAAAAAACTTAGAATTGAGAAGGGATCTACTTCTACTATTCTCTGTCTTTATGATAGCTCTAGATATTAAGATGATTCAAGAACTATATTTACGGTCAGGGTTCGTGATACATTAGCATTAATCGTTCAATAATGTTCTCGAATGCCTACCCTCACCGCAACTCCTTTAAATTTTCCCTTAACTGCCGTTGTTGGCCAAGAAGCCATCAAACTCGCCTTATTATTAGCAGCAGTCGACCCAGGTTTAGGAGGTGTGGTTATTGCAGGAAGACGAGGTACTGCAAAATCAGTGCTTGCTAGGGGAATACACGCCCTTTTGCCCCCAATTGAAAGAATAGAAGATAATCCCTTTAACTGCGATCGCAACAAACCCAGTGAATGGGACAACAACACCCAAGAACAATATTTAAACCAACGTCCCGAAGACATCCCCACAGAAATAGTCCCCGCCCCCTTTATTCAAGTTCCCATCGGTGTTACAGAAGATCGATTATTAGGCTCAGTAGATGTCGAAGAGTCCGTTAAACAAGGAGAAGCTATCTTTCAACCCGGTTTATTGGCACAAGCACACCGAGGGGTGTTATATGTAGATGAGATCAACCTTTTAGACGATCAAATCTCCAACCAACTGTTAAGCGTATTAACCGACGGGAGAAACCAAATAGAGAGAGAAGGGATCAGCTTTCAACATCCCTGTCAACCCATTCTTATTGCGACTTATAACCCCGAGGAAGGGCCCTTAAGACGGCATTTACTGGATCGAATTGCGATCGCCTTATCAGCAGATGGCGTTTTAGCCCTAGATCAACGAGTACAAGCGGTAAACCAAGCCCTAGACTATGCTAACTCCCCTCAAGCCTTTTTAGCTCAATATAACGACGAAATCGACGATATTAAGACTCAAATCATCCTCGCCAGGGAATGGTTAAAAGAAGTGACCATTACTCCTGATCAGATTCAATATTTAGTCGAAGAAGCCATCAGAGGAGGGGTAGAAGGACACAGGGCAGAATTGTTTGCCGTTCGAGTTGCCAAAGCCTCAGCAGCCCTAGATGGACGAAATACCATCAATTCAGACGATCTTAGACGGGCAGTAGAACTGGTGATCGTCCCTCGTTCCACTATGATGCAACCCCCCCCAGAAGATGCGCCCCAACCTCCCCCTCCTCCCCCACCACAGCAACCTCAAGATGAGTCCAACCAAGACCAAGAGGAACAAGAAGAGGAAGAAGATAACAACGAAGAACCGGAACAAGAACCCCCAGGAATACCTGAAGAGTTCGTCTTTGACATAGAAGGAGTCATCTTAGACCCCAGTGTGCTTTATTTTGCCCAGATGGCACAAAACCAAGGAAAATCAGGCAGTCGTAGTATTATCTTTTCCGATGATAGGGGACGCTACGTTAAACCCATGTTACCCAAAGGCAAAGTAAGACGTATTGCCGTCGATGCCACATTACGAGCAGCAGCCCCCTATCAAAAATCCCGCCGTTTAAGGCATCCTGGACGCAATGTCATCGTAGAACAGGGTGATATACGTTCTAAGCGTTTAGCACGGAAAGCAGGGGCTTTAATCGTCTTTGTGGTGGATGCTTCGGGGTCAATGGCCTTGAACCGAATGCAGTCCGCTAAAGGGGCAGTGATGCGTCTGTTGACAGAAGCTTACGAAAACAGGGACCAAGTGGCGTTAATACCCTTCAGAGGGGAACAAGCAGACGTATTGTTACCCCCCACTCGTTCCATTTCTTTAGCCCGTAAACGCTTAGAAACCTTGCCTTGTGGCGGTGGTTCACCTTTAGCGCATGGTTTGACTCAAGCGGTTCATGTGGGAATGAATGCAAAGATGTCCGGGGATATTGGTCAGGTGGTGATCGTTGCTATTACCGATGGACGGGGTAATATTCCTTTAGCCAAGTCTTTAGGGGAACCCATACCCGAAGGAGAAAAGCCAGATATTAAGCAAGAATTGTTAGATATTGCGGGAAAAATTCGGGGGTTAGGCATTAAATTGTTGATGATAGATACGGAGAAAAAATTCGTTTCTACTGGGTTTGGGAAGGAGATGGCACAAACCGCAGGAGGCACTTATTATCAGTTACCAAGAGCAACGGATCAAGCGATCGCACAGATGGCGAGAGGAGCGATCGCTGATTTAAAATAGAGATAAGTATAATTGGAGGTTAAAATGTTGTTTTCATACTTTTCCTTGCTAGTCCGATAGTGTGATTTTTAATCTTATAACCTGATCATTGAACTCATTCAACACAGAGGTCAACAACTAATGACAATAGACGTTAGAGAAGCAGTTAGTAAAGCCAAAAATCATTTGAATCAAATTATCGATCTTTTTGGTAATGTCAATGATATAAGATTAGAAGAAATTGAACTATCATCAGACAACAAATCTTGGTTAATCACCTTAGGGTTTTTATTTGATCCACCAATAAATCAACAAAAAAATCTTCCTGATGTATTAAAGAAAGCAATGAATATAAGAGAATATAAGATTGTCGAAATAGATGCAGAAACAGGAGAACTTAAATCAATTAAAATCAGAGAATTATAATGGATTATGTTCAGAAACTTTTGAATAAATATCAAAACAAAGGAATTGTAATTGATACCAATATTTTATTACTTTTGATTGTAGGAAGTGCCAATCGTAAACGAATTTCTCAGTTTAAACGAACTCAACAATTTATTCCTGAAGATTATGATTTATTAATTGAACTTATTAATCTATATTTTAGACAATTTTCTAATTTATCAGTACAAAATTGGGTTGGTTAATTTACTACTTTTCTAGATAAGTATTATAAACCCGTCTTTTTGTTATTACAGCTTATCCAGGAGGTAACCCGTAAATTATTGTTATTGATCACTATCTTCTACATAAGATGACAGAAGATAGTTAATCTCTTTTAAGAGTTTAAAAGTTATTCCTCAGAACAACTAAAGCATTCTTAAACTCCTGTAATTTAGATGATGGAACACTTTTTGAACAAGTATCAATCATATCACTACCATTAACGTTTGTTGTCATCACTCTAGAGACTTTTGTGAAATATTCTTCAGCTTCTCTTCCTCTTAATGTTGATGATTTGTTAACAACTTCATTAATTATGGAATTACACAAATCATTATCAGTTAACTCCTGGGATGAGTTAGATGAGGTTGACGAAGATGGTTTTGTCTGCTGAGAAGAAGATACTGATGCAGTTGAACTGATTGAAGTTGTATTATTAGAACTTATTGAACTGTCAGGTATCATATTACCCAATAGGCCAAAGATATATAATGAGAGAATAATTCTATATAATCTGGGAGACCGCCATAAGGGTAAATCTGGTCTGCTGGCAAACCCCGATATATACCACTTCCAAAAACGACTAAGAATTAATTTTCCATAACTTTTAATTCCTGAATTGTTATCTTTTTGAGAATGCTCTTGAGACGAAGAAACTGTATCAATCAATTTATTCGAGGTCGTAAATTCTTCTTTTTTATCATTTGTAACCGGTAAAATAGGCTGATTTTTATCTTCATTACTAGAGTTAATATTAACTTGATTTTTTTCAAAAAGTACCCCTAAAATCTTTTGCCAGGTCTTATTATCTGTTATGGCAAGAAACTTTCGACCATCTTCTAACTCACAGGAAAAACAAATTTCCGTTTTATTCCCTCCTGAGAGAATACCAGCAAGTCCACCTACAGCAAAACCAACACCACCAGTTAATACACCTCCTAAAAAAGCCCCAAGGAATCCCCATCCGGCACTACCTGACAACTTTTTGAGTTTTTCTTCTGTTTGTACTTCAGCATTTTTGACCCATTTTGGATCGATTCTCTGTTTACCTTTGCGAAGATCTCCTGCCAAAACTTTGATAATCGCCATACGGACTCCCATAACAACTATACTCTATGTATATAAAGAGTTCCCAATTATTCACGTAAAATTCCTAAGTATGATCTCCTATCTTATAGGTTGGGTTAAGGTAATGTTTCTGTAATTAACTATAGTTTGAAAATGGTGATTAAATTAACCTAACTATTAGGATGAAAATAACGATATATTTCTGTAGCTAAAGCTTCACCAATACCTGAAACTTCTTGTAACTTGTCAATAGAAGCTTCTCGAATATAATCAATAGAATGAAAGTGGGCAAGGAGTTGTTTTTGTCGCTGAAACCCTAATCCTGGAATATCGTCTAAACGAGAGTGACGACTTTTTTTTAACCGTTGTTGACGATGAAAGGTTACTGCAAATCGATGGGCTTCATCTCGCACTCTTCTTAATAATTGAACCCCCGGTTGTTCGGGATGGGTATCTAAAGGTTGAGATTGGCCAGGTAAGAAAATTTCTTCTCGTTTTTTTGCCAAACTAATCACTGGCAAGGGAGGAATAAGATTCATAGTTTCTAAGATTTTAATCACCGATGAAAGTTGTCCTTTTCCTCCATCAATCATAATTAAATTGGGATAATCTTCTAAGTTTAATAACTCGGTTTCTGACTTATTTTGATAGGAACGAAACCGACGACTTAACACTTCAGCTAAACTGGCAAAATCATCGGAATGACCAATAGTAATCTGAGGATTTCTGATTTTATAATGACGATAACATTGTTTAGCAGGAACCCCATCAATAAAAACCACTTGAGAAGCCACCGGGTTCGACCCTTGAATATGGGAAATATCATATCCTTCAATCCGATGAGGTATGGTTTCTAACTCTAATAATTGGGCTAAATCTTCTAACCCTAATAAATTTTTTTGAGCGTGACGTTTTATATTTTCTAATTCATACCCTGCATTCCGTTCTACTAAACGAATTAATTCAGCTTTTTGTTGCTTTTGAGGAACGGTAAAGGTTACTTTTTTACCTTTCTTATCTCCTAACCAATTGGCTAAAATATCAACATCAGGAAGGGGATACTGAACTAAAATTTCTTTGGGAATTTCCACCGAATCAACTTGTAAATAATGTTCTTCTAAAACCCGTTGTAAAATCCCTTCTGGAGTCCCTGAAACCGTATCAGCAACAAAGCCTAATCTTCCCACTAATCGTCCTGCACGAATTTGGAATAATTGAATGCAAGTATAGGTTTCATCGGCAGCTAAAGCGATCGCATCTCTTGAAATCGTATCATCCGGTAACGTTACTTTTTGGTCAATTCCTAACCCTTGAATGGCTTTAATTTGATCCCGAATTTGTCCCGCTTGTTCAAACCTTAATTGCGTCGCTGCTAACTCCATTTGCGTTGCTAATTTTTGTAATAATTCCTCCGTTCTTCCTTGGAAAATCATAGCTACTTTTTCCACGATTTTATGATAATCTTCAGGAGAAATTAACCCTTGACAAACCCCAGGACACCGACCAATATCATAATTTAAACAAGGACGATCCTTAAATAAGGGTCGCGGCCGTTGACGCAGAGGAAACACCCGTTTAACCAATCGTAACGTTTGACGGAGTAAATAGGTGTCCACATAAGGACCATAATAGCGATCGCGTGGATGATTTAACCGTCGTTTACGGGTAATAAAAATCCGAGGATAAGCTTCTGACCAAGTAATGCAAACATAGGGATATTTTTTATCATCTTTGAGCAAGACATTAAAATAAGGTTGATGTTGCTTGATCAGATTAGCTTCCAATGCTAACGCTTCCGCTTCCGTATCTGTGACAATAAACTCAATATCAGCCACTTGTTGCACCATCAAACTGATGCGAGGACTATGATCTTGGCTAGCTTGAAAATAAGAGCGAACTCGCGATCGCAGTCGTTTTGATTTACCAATGTAAAGAATATCTCCTTGACCATCTCGCATTAAATAGACCCCCGGTTCATTGGGGATAATGGTGACTTGACGCTCTAAAATTTGGGAAATTGAGGACAAAATCAAACCTTCCTTAATTTATTTGTTATTTGTATTAAATCTATCTTAATTTGATGGGATTTGCTCTTGAGTCTGTGGCAAGATTTGAGCTAGTTGGAGAAATAAAAAAGCTTTTATGAAAGGTTAGAAGAAGCTTTTGGGAATATTAATGTTAATCGCTGATGCACACAAGAGTTCGACATCGGTAGGGAATCTTATGTTTAAAACCATCAATTAAGGTTAAACCCATTTTATTCCTTGTTTTGTCGCTCTTAAACTTTACTTTATTTTTGTCCAACTACTTAGCTCCCTCACAGAAATCCTAAAAACGATGCACAATCTAAACGCATATTTGAATCTTACTACCACTATTGTTGTTTCCAGTTTAACCGTTTTAGCTGTCAACCCCGCAGAAGCAGCCACTTGGTCCAGAACTCTAGTACCAGGAAATGATAGTTATTCCAATACCAATCTAGGTCCGGATGGCCAACCCATTAACTATGGGGATTCTGATTTTATTCAAGTCGGGAATCTCTCCAATGGGTTTGGTTCAGGAGATGAACAACGAGGGTATCTCAGTTGGAATTTAGATGACCTACTTGCCCAAATCCCAGCCGGTTCACAGATCAGAAATGTCAGCGCCAGACTTGTCATGACTCAAAGTGGGGCCGATCCTGACAACCCTAATGATCCTAACCGAGCCTTTCCTGGGGTGGCGAGGGTAACCTTAGATGGATTGGAAGTTACGGGAGCTTGGGACCAAAGTATGGCCATTGATCCAGCTAATCCTCCTAGTACGGTTAATGCACCAACCTTGTTTAGTGGTCAGATTGACCAAGGGGTTAACAATTATAGTGGGATCGGATTAAATCAACTGGTCAGCAGGGTGTTAAATAGTAATTTTAATGGCAATCCTAACGATGATCGCAATGTCTTATCCGTTGCTCTACGAGCCAATAATAGTTTAAATTTCCCCGATTTTGGATTTTCTCCTGTCGACAGTTTTTGGTCCCAAAATCAAAACAACCCTGACCTTCGACCACGGTTAGAACTGGATTTTGATGTTTGGAATGAAGCCCATCGCATTACAGAAGGTCCTAATTTAGCATTTTATAGTCGGGCAGGAGTCAGTGGTAACGGTGACTGGGAGATTAGTTTAGGGACAAAATCCGCTGATGGAACAGACAACTTTGTTGATCAGACTAATTCAAGGAGACAGTTAACTTGGCAAGATGGAATGAATGTGCCATTTGAATTGACCTGTAATACCCAGACAAATGTGGCAACTTTAACCCTGAATAACGATTCCTCTCAGTCCACTTCTTTTGAAGCCAATAATTGTCAAGACATTGACGGATTAAAGATTTTTGCTACAGCTAAACGAAGCCGTAAGGTTGACTCTGGGACGACCATGAGGATTGGTGTCAATCAAGTCAGAGAAATTGGGACAACCACCTTTCAAACTGTTCGTGGTTTCTCAGCGTTGTCAACAGCCGGTACAATAAACCCTGACACCGACAAAGAAAGGGTCGATGATTTCTTTTATTTTCTTGACTCTACAGAGCAAGGCGGTTTAGGCTTTACTAACGGTATTGATGGCCTGAGAGGAAACTTGACCATGAATTGGCTTAATAATGATGAGAGTAGTCCCCAAGCTCGTAAGGCTCGTAGTCTGATCCAGACTCAATTAATTCCTCTGAAGAGAGTCGATGATCCTAATGTTTCTCCCGATAATTTTGCACCTGCGCCCGCAGAAGGTCAACCGATTCCTGGCAATTCTTGCTCTGAACCCTTACCGGATGAAGTGCGGCAAGCTATTTATGATTATGATCCCAGCTTTTTACCAGATGATACCTGTGGTAGTTTTGAACTTGCATCTTTCTCTCTAACTGCCTCTGATACCCCAGTTTCTTCTAATCAGCAATCGGTTCCAGAACCCAGTTCTATTCTAGCCTTTCTCCTCTTAGGAAGCACTGGAATGGGGGTGCGATTGTTGAAAAAATAGCTTGAGAGAGGCTTATGCCTCCTTCAAGACGGGGACAGTATTAGTCTATTCATTAGACCCAGTAGTATTGGTCTGTTCCCTATTCAACATTCATCCCTTCTCTAACTGTTGTTGAGAGATTAGAAACTGATTCAAGCTGTGACTTTTTTTGATGAAAGAAATGAGAAAATTCGTATTTTCCTAAAAGTAGAGCAGCTATAGTTAAAGGAATGAAATAATAAATACCACGATAAATTAATAAAGTTCCTAATAAATTTTCCGAAGTAATGAATGGGGCTAATAATAAGATCATAACGGTTTCAAAAACACCTAATCCCCCTGGAATATTACTCGCTAATCCGGCTACTTGAGCTAACATATAAATTCCGAAAAAAGCAGGATAAGATAAGGGAACTGAACTATGTAAAAGCGCATAAAAAACCCCCGCAGCTAAACACCAATCCAAAGCCGAAACCAACAGTTGACTGACTGCCAATTTGAAAGAAAGATGGGGAATAATCCATTTACCAATCATTAAAGGTTTTTGACGAATGACCGTTAAAAATAAATAGGCTAAAATCATCACTAGGAAAATAATGCCTAAAGGACGGACTGAGAGAAACGGTAAATCGATTAACTGAGGAATGGCTAAGGGTTCTTTGAGAAAAATTATACTACCCACTACAAATAAACCTAAACAAAAAGATAAATTGCAAAAGGCAGAAATTTGGGCAATTTTGACCACAGAAAATCCCCAAACTGAATAGAAACGGTATCGAATCATACAACTGCTTAAAACCGCAAAACCCACACTATTGCTAATACCAGAACAAATAATACCCACCAACGCTTTTTGACGATAGGGAAGGGACTGACGGACATAAGCTAATCCTAAACACTCATAACCGGTCATAATGAAATAGTTGACCCCCATTAAAGCGATCGCCAAAATAATATGAATAGGGGGAATATGGGATA
Source organism: Crocosphaera sp. (assembly GCA_030065205.1). Classification (GTDB taxonomy): domain Bacteria; phylum Cyanobacteriota; class Cyanobacteriia; order Cyanobacteriales; family Microcystaceae; genus Crocosphaera. The sequence continues at coordinate 24,621 of JASJDN010000042.1, read as the reverse complement.
AACTGTCCCAGAACGTTTCAGCTTGATAATGGTGTAAATGTTGTTGTATCGTCCACAGGGATAAGGCAAAGACACCTAAACTTAGACAAGGAGGAAGCCAGCGTAAAATAGGATTTTTAGTCATAGAAAAGAGTAAAAAGACTTAAAAGATTTGATGTGATACCCTAAAAAGCTAGATCAGAATTTTTGGTAATTCCCTTGAGGCCAGTATTTTTTTAGATTTCAAGAGGACAATCTTCTGTAATTTCACTGATCTTACCCTTATGATAAAGGTTATCTCTTCTTAAAATCTGATCAATGATCAAAGGATTACGGTAATATTGTTAAGAGTCTTAACTTTTTCCTATAATGTAGTCTCTTTTCCCCCTAATTATCATTTAGAATAATCAATGTTTGGTTTAATTGGTCATCTTACAAGTTTAGAACACGCCCACTCCGTTGCTGATGCCTTTGGCTATGGCCCATACGCTACTCAGGGACTTGATTTGTGGTGTTCTGCTCCACCCCAATTCGTCGAGCATTTTCATGTTACCAGCATCACAGGACAAACCATCGAAGGAAAGTATATAGAATCTGCTTTTTTACCAGAAATGCTGATAAAGCGACGAATTAAAGCAGCAATTCGCAAAATATTAAATGCAATGGCCTTCGCGCAGAAAAATAACCTTAATATCACAGCATTGGGAGGCTTTTCTTCGATTATTTTTGAAGAATTTAACCTAAAAGAGAATAGACAAGTTCGTAATGTCTCCTTAGAGTTTGATCGCTTCACCACTGGAAACACCCACACCGCTTATATCATTTGTCGTCAAGTCGAACAGGCATCCGCTAAACTAGGCATTGATTTATCCCGGGCCAATGTCGCCATTTGTGGGGCAACCGGAGATATTGGCAGTGCAGTCTGTCGTTGGTTAGATAGAAAAACCGATACCCAGGAATTATTGTTAATTGCTCGCAACAAAGAACGATTACAACGACTGCAAGATGAGTTGGGACGGGGTAAAATTATGGGACTAGAAGAGGCTTTACCTCAAGCAGATATTATCGTTTGGGTAGCGAGTATGCCCAAAGGGGTCGAAATTAATGCCGAAACGCTCAAAAAACCCTGTTTAATTATCGATGGTGGTTATCCCAAAAATTTAGACACAAAAATTAAACATCCTGATGTCCATATCCTCAAAGGGGGAATCGTAGAACATTCTCTAGATATTGACTGGAAGATTATGGAAACGGTCAATATGGATGTTCCTTCTCGTCAAATGTTTGCTTGTTTTGCCGAAGCTATTTTATTAGAGTTTGAACAGTGGCATACGAATTTTTCTTGGGGACGCAATCAAATTACCGTAACTAAGATGGAACAAATCGGAGAAGCATCGGTTAAACATGGGTTGCAACCATTATTGAGTTGGTAAAAAAACGGCAGGAGGGAGAATTTTCCTCTCAGTTGCCTGAAAAATGACCTGTTATGGGTTTAGCAGTGCTAAACCCCTAGAGAACCGACAAACCGAACTTGAGTTGACAGAGTGTCACTAATCCTTGTATTTTTTGTATATTCTGCACTCTTGAAGGGGTTTAATGATGGGAGTGGTAGCTTTTGTTGGTGATGCTTTATCTAATTTTTTCATCTGGGGATTAGTGTTTATTGGAGTTTCCTGGATATTATCCACAGCTAAACGTCACCAGTCTTCTCCCCCCGTTTTGAGAGGTCAACATAAACCCATTGCCTGTTTATTAGAGGATATTCCCCGACATTACCTCAAAGGACAATGCTACCCCTTAACCACCCCGTTACTCACTCCTTTAACCTGTTTATTAGAAGATAGTCCTCAAACCGCTTTAACTGGTCAATCTTACCCCTTAACCACCCCGTTACTCACTCCTTTAACCTGTTTATTAGAAGATAGTCCTCAAACCGCTTTAACTGGTCAATTTTACCCCTTAGCGACTCCCTTCGCTTCCGTCTGGGAAATGGGTTGGTTCTCCTTTTATCGTCAACGGTTAGGACAACCCGGGGTTAATTATTGGCAATGGGTTAATTATCCTTTATACACAGAATTTTCCCCAGAATTAGCTAATTTATTGCAGTTAAATGAACCACCCACTTTAGTGAAAGCGGTGTTAGAATCTTTAGCCGAAGAATATCATAGTTTTTGGCAATGGGAGAAACTCTGTGCTTTTAGGCAATGGCATCAAAATAGTGCAGATATTTTAGGGTTAACGTCTCTGCAAAAAATTTATCATCGTTGTTATGGAATGCCTTGGGAAAGAGTAAAATTAATCTTGTGGGATAGTGCTTTGGTGGTTGATCCTATTATGCTTGATCCCGCTTCTTCTTGGTGGAAAGTATTAGGAATTACCGCATTTTCTCCCCCTAGTAAAGTCGAACAAGCATATCGAAATTTATTGCGATCGTGGCACCCAGATCGCACACAACACCCTTTAGCCCATCAAATTACCGCCCGTATTAATAGTGCTTACGAAGAATATCAACTGCGTCGTCAACGCAATGCTGAAAGATTAGAGTCGATGGGAAAATGGCTTGATTCTCTTCGCTAAATATCGATTAAATCAACAATTTTACTAATTCACAAAAACCATCAATTTCTGGTAGTTTCGTTAGATAAACGGGTTTATATATTAATCTTTCTGCATATTTAAGGATATTATTAACCCCAACAGAAATCGGGAATAAATCCATGTTAAATAAAGTTTCATCATTGGGACTATCTCCAACTGTGGCTATCTCCTGTAAAGATAAATGTTGAAAATATATTTCTTTAATCTTCATTAATGCTTTTGCTTTATTTTGTTCTAAAGGTTTTAAATGCCCTTGAATATGACTGTAAGTAAATCCCCATTGATTTTGATTGCAAATTTTTTGTATAGTTGATAATTCTTCTTGAGTTAAATCATGACAATCAAATGTCCAATCTGTTATTCTAAATTGATTATCATTAGAGGTAATTAATTGAGGAAATTGAGATTTTAAAAATTCAAAGTTATTCTGTAATATTGTACGATGTTCTGTTATATCTTCAATGGTTGTTAATGGGGTTATTTTTTGATTGTTTTTTAAACAATAAACCCCTCCATTTTCAGCGATAATTCCCCATACTGGTAAATAATTAACAATTCCTTGACACCATCCTGCTGATCTTCCTGTAATGAGGATAACAATTATATTCTGTTGTTGTAACTGTTCTAAAGCTGATAATAATTGACTACTAAATTCACCGTTTTTAGTTAAAGTTCCATCGATATCAGTGGCAATAACTTTTATGTTTCTAAGTTGTTTAATAGCGGATTCGTGAGTTATTTTTGTTAAAGACATTTTAGAGCATGACAAGCAAAACCTTACAAAATAATAATATAACAAGTAAGATAGGCCCAGTTACAGTTAAACTAGGCCGAAATGCTTCTCTAATTACAAATAATGTAGACCCAAAATTGCCTTGATTGGCGTAATCATAGCTTCCTTATCATTACGTCAATAGTTGGGTTTTGAATCAGAAGGTGTGGGCGTGCAATACTTCCATCACGTCACAGATATAGGCGATACCGGAATAATCGTCAAAAAACTTCGCTGCGACTGCATCCGAAATTTTGACGGCCATATCTCGGTTGGGAGTGAGTACCTCAAACTTTACATTCGAGAAAGCGTCGCCAACACTGGGCTGTCCCGATGAACGTACCCCACGACTGCCTTTACCGCCAGCGGCCACTACTGTGTAACCGGTTGCCCCGGCTTCGTCGATGATCTTGGCGACTTTTTTCATCAACACCTTTTCTGTGACGATGACGAGTTTGCTTGCTTTCTGGCTCATGTGAATTACCTCATTAACGCGTTCTGTTGTAATAGTTCAAGATAATACTCTATGGTTTTGTCTTGAACCATATGTTTAAGTTTATGCTAAAGAGTGACAAATCCACTACCCTCTGTTGAGAAAAATCGGCTCAGATTAGGAGAAGCATTGTATCAAAAAAGCTTTCCTTTTGGTGCTATGAACGCCAATAAGTTTTGGTTATTAAAAGATTCGGCAAGTTTAAACCATTCTGCTTTCAAAAATGTTGCTGGTTAGTCAAGCATCCCATACACTTAAATATATAGTGTTTGATTAAAATATAGACTTAAATCTATAAATTGAGTCAGCCTAGCTCGAAGACACAACCAGCATGGAGCAAAAACCATGAATCAGTTTGAATCGAGGCAGTCACAGCCAAAGTTGAATACGGATGAGGGGTGGGTCGTACAGGTGTATGGCAGTCAGCGCCGCTTGCTCTGTGTTTTAGAGCCTTCCCACGGTTGGATTTTTTTGATCGGTTGCGGTGTGGGTTTACTACTTTCAGTCATTTGGTTTAACGCCACTCGCTACAGTCCCCCTTTAGAGCCGACCCCACCAACGGAGTCCCTCTCATGGCCAGTGGATTGATATTATCCATCATATATATATAGGTAAGGTATTTCCCTTGAGACATCTTAATGGTCCCACCAGTTTCTAGCGGTGGGATTTTTAGTTTATAGTACAGCGATCGCAAATAAAAATTCCCCCACACTCCTCACCCCTCCCACACTCATTTAACCGAAATATTGATACACCCCATTGACAACTGCTATCACCTTAACTAGAGACAGAAATCACTGAATATAAGACACACTTATGATTTTTATTTAATATTGCGTTTCAAATTTATGTAAGAGAGTGCGACAATTTTTGCATTTTGGTATAGACTTAAATACATACAAATTCCGATATCAATAGAGCGGAATGTATAAAGGTTGTGACAGAGTCGTTATTGGCCTCTAGATCATCCATCTCTAAACACTCAGTCAATAGGTTCTCACCTGTGCTGTAGAAGGCAAGTCCTTCACCCTTACTTTTTAAAGTTCACTTATTACAATAGTCGCGCCTTATTAAAAGAGGCGGAAGGAGGTATAAATGGATTTCTTATCCGATTTCTTGACGAATTTTTTCGCTAAATTGCAGTCCCCAACCTTGGGCTTTCTGATTGGTGGTGGAGTGGCTGCCGCCGTCAACAGTCGACTACAAATTCCAGATGCCATCTATAAATTTATTGTCTTCATGCTGCTGATTAAAGTCGGCCTGAGCGGCGGTATTGCTATCCGTAATGCTAATCTAGCGGAGATGCTCTTACCTGCAGTATTTGCCGTGATCGTAGGTATGCTGATTGTGTTCATCGGTCGTTATACATTAGCTAAGTTGCCAAAAGTCAAAGTGGTCGATGCCATTGCTACTGCTGGCTTGTTTGGTGCGGTGAGTGGTTCTACCCTCGCTGCTGCCCTAACGCTACTAGAAGGGCAGGGCATGGAATACGAACCCTGGGCTGCAGCACTCTATCCCTTCATGGATATCCCAGCCCTTGTAACTGCGATCGTCTTAGCCAGCCTTTACACCAGCAAGCAGAAGCAACGTGCTGCTGAAGAGGAGTATCGCAGCAAGCAAGAGTTTTATGGCATGGATGAGGAGTACGGCCAGCAGCGCATTACCGCAAGCGGGTATCCCAACGAGCAAGGTGGTGCTACAGAGCGAGTCAAAATATGGCCGATTGTCAAGGAAAGTCTCCAGGGTTCTGCTTTATCTGCACTGCTACTTGGCCTTGCTCTAGGTTTGTTAACCCGACCTGAAAGTGTTTATGAAAGCTTCTATGCTCCCCTTTTCCGTGGACTCCTTTCTATTCTGATGATCGTTATGGGTATGGAAGCCACAGCAAGACTTGGTGAGTTACGTAAAGTAGCCCAGTGGTACGCCGTATATGCCTTTGTAGCCCCCTTGTTGCATGGATTCATTGCCTTCGGTTTCGGCATGATTGCCCACTACGTCACAGGATTTAGTCTTGGTGGTGTCGTCATCCTAGCTGTTATCGCCGCCTCCAGTTCAGACATCTCCGGTCCTCCTACTCTACGCGCTGGTATTCCCAAAGCTAATCCTTCTGCTTACATCGGCTCATCTACGGCTGTTGGTACACCAGTTGCACTTGCACTGGGAATCCCACTCTACATCGCCCTTGCTCAAGCACTAATGAATGGCGGAGTGTAGACGGTTTGAGTTCTGCTAGTGTTTGGCTGGCGTACGAACTAACGCGGCGGCTATGTCAAGGTCTGGATCATCTTGATGTAAAAAATAACCCATAGGTCTAGGCCATTGACATCCTCTCCGCCCTATAATTACAGTCATTCGTGAACTACCAACACCGAATCAAAGATTACGATGTGGGCTTCCTACCCAATAAACTGCTCTCTATGACCCGAAGGTATAGCGAGCCTTACGTTTAGGCGATAGGCTTTACCCCGCGTTCCGCAGGTCAAAAGTTGTGTTTTTCAGCTACCCTGTTCATTTTGCTATTCCAAGCTTTAAGAGGAACATCGAGGTTAGCGCAATCCTTCAAGGATTGGTGGTGTCTAGGTTTTGTACAACGGGGAGTTCGCCCACCACGGCTACTCTCTCTTATACCGCTTACTTGTATTATATCAAAATTATTGCCCGCAAGAAGCTAAATCGTGAGATTTAGGTTTTGAACTTTATGATATTTTAAGAAATCACTATTAACGTTCCCCAGAAGACCATTAACGCGAATAAGGTTAAAATAATTATCCGACTCATTAGTTTAAAGTATGAATTATCAATGATTTGTTTTAAATTGACTGCTTTCCCAAGCGATAAGATTCCGCTTTAACTAATAAAGATGTGGCGAATTCCATTGCATCTTCTGAGGAATGCCCCCCTGTTAATTGTGCTAATTCTTCTCTTCGGGTTTGGATATTTTCTAAGGCTTTTACCCTGACAACGGTTCTTAATTCGGGTAAGCTTAATTGTCCGTTTTCTTCGCTTTCTAGTTTAGATAATTCTTCGATAATTTGCTTTTCTACTCGGAAATGATTTTCTGCCATTGCTGCAACTAACGGTTGATGAGTCACACATAAAACTTGATAGGTTTCACTTAAATTGTGTAATTTTTCTGCGATCGCTTGGGCGACTTTTCCCGATACACCGGCATCAATTTCGTCAAAAATTAAAGTTCCTGAACATTTTTCTGATTTGGCAAAACAGGCTTTTAATGCGAGGAGAAACCGACTCATTTCCCCCCCTGAAGCGGTACGGGATAGGGGTTGTATTTTTTCTCCTGGGTTGGGGCTAAAATAAAAAACCACTTGATCGCTGCCATTATTACTAGGATTACAAGGGGTAATTTGACAAACAAATACCACTTTATCCATCGCTAAAGGTTTTAATTCTTTGACTAGCTGTTTCTCTAATTTTGTGGCTGCTTTTTGTCTTAATGCAGTTAAGTCTTGACAAGTTTTAATTAATTTTTCGTAAGCAAGATTACATTCTTTTTCTAACTTGTCAATGGATTGTTCACTATCGTTTAAATCGTCTAATTCTGCGCTTAGTTTCTGATGTAAACTAATAGCATCGGCTAAATCAGGTCCATATTTGCGACAAATACGCTTGATTAGGTTAATTCGCTCTTCTACCTCTGTTAATCGCTCTGGATCAGCTTCTAACCTGTCTCCATAACCATTTATCTCTTGTCCTGCTTCCACTACCTGGGTTAAGGCAGATTTGACCATCTCTAATAATGGCTCAATTTCCCTATCATATTCTGTCATATCTGTCAAGAGCATTTCTGCTTCTCCCAGACGATCGGCGATCGCAGGTTCTCCGTTATCGTTTTGATACAGCAGTTGATAGGTTTGGTAGCTTAGTTTCTGCAACTCTACCACATGGGAGAGGCGATCGCGTTCTTGTTGGAGTTGTTCGAGTTCATCGGGATCGTTTAATTGTGCTTCATCCAGTTCTTTGAGTTGATATTCTAGTAAATCGAGGCGTTGGAGTCGTTCTTGTTCTGATTTTTTGCGCTTCTCTAAAGCTTTTTCTGCTTTTTTCCAATTTTCGTAAGAGAACTCTACCACTTTCCGTTGTTTGAGGATAGCATTTCCCCCGTAGAGATCCAATAATTCCCGTTGTCGGGTTGCATCCATTAATTGCACGGTTTGACCTTGTGCGGTAATTTCCACCAACAGATTGCGGAATTGTCCCATTAACTGTAAGTTTACCAGAACCCCGTTAATTCGGGAACGCGATCGCACGGTTTCCCCGGTTAAGGATAACTCTCGTAAACATACCACGGTTCCATCATCCAAGGGATCAATTTCTTGCTCTTTTAACCACTGTAACACCCTTTCATTCCCTTCAAATGTCGCTTCTAGGGATGCGTTTTGAGTTCCTTGACGAATGAGACGGTTATTAACTTTTCCCCCTAATACAACATCGATTGCGTCTAGGATAATAGATTTTCCGGCCCCTGTTTCCCCTGTCAACACATTCAACCCTTGACCAAACGGGAGGGTTAAGCGATCGACCAACGCAAAATTTGTAATCTGCAATAACGAAAGCATGGAGTTGGACTTCAAGAACCAGTATAAGTTTATTCCTTGATCTTAAGCAATTTACAGAAAACTGCAACTATTTTTGTTACCAAAACCAAAATGATGTTCAATTTAGGATCATTTTTAAAGGTCACAGATAAATTATATACAAAATGATGGCTGTTAATTTTACTTGTATTGTATTTTTTAAAATTATCCATCAAAAACTGTCATCTATCCTATCGGGAAAGTACACAAATAATAATTCTTCTTACTACGTTTAACTTTCCCACTACCATCAAAGGCATAAGAACAACTCCCTATAAAGATAAAGATTCCGAGGGATTAGCTGGTTCTTCGGGATCAGGATATTTGAGGGAATTGGGATAAGGAGATTCTAAGTTTGTTTCCCTCAATTCATCGACTTTTAAGAGGATTAAATACTCATAAAACGCTTGTAAGGTACACCAAGCAAAACCGGCTTTGCCGTCGAAAATTCCCCCTAAGATAAAATACATATAAAACCAGCGAACTACAGGACGCAAAGGCATTCTTAAAGATAAATCTTTGAGGGCCCGTCTGCGTTCAACTTCTGTCGCACCAAAAAACAATTTTTTCCAGTTGACACCCCCTTGTTCTAATTGATAAAGGGTTTCTTTGGCTTCATCGGTGGAATAACGATTGTGTTTTTCAATCCAACGACTTAATCCTTTGCCACAGGTATAGTGAGGATAGGTCTCTTTAAGAAAATCCACCGGTCCTGTGTAAATTTCCCGTTCCGTGTGGCCATAGTCTCCAAACCACACCTGGCCTTTTTCAAACAAACGCATTTGATAACGAGGATACTGGGTACTGTGGCGAATCCATTCCCCCATAAAGATAACCCGTTCCGCTACATAATAGCCGATCGCTTCTTTTCTGCGACTGGCGGCCACACATTCAGCAAACAATTCTGGGGTCATACGTTCGTCTGCTTCTAAAATATAGACCCATCTATGTTTGGTGGGGATGTTTTTGAGCATCCAAGTCCGTTGTTTCCCGTGACTCTCAAATTCGTGTTGTACAACTTTTACGGGGTAACGGGAGGCGATCTCAACGGTGCGATCGCCACTGTAGGAGTCAACCACAATCACTTCATCGGATAGATTAATTACCGACTCAATACATTCGGCAATATCGACTTGTTCGTTATAGGTAAGAATATAGACGGAGATCATAAATCTTTAAGACTATTTTAAGCTTATGGTCAAAATTTAAAGTAATTTGTTCTATGAGTTAAGTTTATCAAGGGAATTCAACTTTGTCTTTCCTGTTTCCTAATTTGTAACATTCCCCTCGTAATCGCTATAAAATAAATCTTAAGATACAGCACCAGGAGGTTTTTGTGGCACTATACGCGGACTTACATCGTCATTTGGGGGGTTCAGTGGTCCCTCGCATTCTTTGGCGATATTTCAAGCGTCATAACCCAGATATGGCGCAACGCTTCCCCGAATATCCCACATTTGAGGAATTTTACACTCGCAAGCGGAACACCCTGGATGAATATTTAGAACTTCATACTTTAGTTGAAAGTGTCCAAACCGAAAACACCCTTCCTTACTTCATTTATCGCTTAATTCGTGGGGCTTACATTTTTGAAAATTTAGCTTATTTAGAGTTACGTTATACCCCCTATCTTCGCACTCCAGAACATCTTAATCAGTCTCAAAGAATTGAGGCTATGACTAACATTGTAGAGATAGTCGGTAAGGCGAGTCAAGTCAAAGAATATCCCATTATTATCAGTCAAATTCTCTGTATGCACTCCCGTTTACCCTATGAGGTTAATAAGGCAATTGTGGATTTAGCGGCACAAATGCGAGACTATGTTTGTGCCATTGATGTGGCTGGTGGTGACTCCCATTATGGGGAACGATTAGATGAGTTTATCGATCTGTATAAATATGCCCGATCTTTAGGGTTGAAAACCACAGGTCATGTTTATGAAACCCCCGATGGTTGTTACCCTGAATTATTACCCTATTTAATGAGAATTGGTCATGGTATCCAAATTCCTTTGAAATATCCTGAATTATTACCCCAACTGGCCGAAGCCAATCAATGTTTGGAAGTTTGTCCTACCACTTATCTAAAAACAGGAACTTTGGAAAATTTATACCAGTTAAAAGTGGTTTTTGATCGCTGTTTTGACGCAGGGGTTGATATCGCCATTTGTACGGATAATGCTGGACTTCATAATGTTCGGTTACCGTTTGAATTTGAGAATCTTTTAACCCAAGATGTCATTGATTTTCATCAGTTACAAGCTTGTCAAGATGCAGCGTTTCGTCATGCGTTTGCTTGGCCTTATAAGGAACCTCCAGCTTCGTTATTAATTGGTTTACTCAAGGATAATTCTTCAGAAGAAGAACAAGAACTATTGTCAGTTTAACTGTTTTTGTAGAGATGTTTAATTAAACATCTCTATTTTTCAAAGCTTAAGGATTATTTAATAGTTAGATAATTCATTCAATTTATATAATACTGTTTAAGTTACTTGTTGGTCTAGATTAAAATGTCTCATAAATTGTTTATCAAAATTGGATTAAAATCAGCTATTATTGCCACTATTTTAACACAGTCTTCTCTGAGTTATGGGTTGAATTTTGTTAGCGATCGCTCTACTTTAGGGGCGAATGATCAATTAGATTGGTCTAGTTTAGCTGTTCCTCCTTTTAGTCCTCTTAGTTCTACTTTTACGACTATTTCTGATAAAGGGTTAGAGATGACGGTTTCTTTTCCTCCTCCTAATACAGAGTTGGGAATTGGTCAACCCCTCTATTTTCAAACTACCAGTGATGGAATTCGGACGAATTATTCTCCTAATGATTTTATCCTTTTTTCTGGGTTCAATCTAGTCACTCAATTAGGAAATCCGGGTCCATTAACCCTTACGTTTGAGACTCCAATTTTAGGGGTAGGGTCTCAATTAACAGTGGATGATACTTTTTCATTTTTGGGAACCATAGAAGCATTTGATATTAATAATGTCTCATTAGGTGAGTTTAGTTTTGCCGGAACTTCTTCAGAAGCATTAGATAATTCTGCTCAATTTTATGGAGTCATTAATGATGTTCCTACTATTTCAAAAGTTACGTTTAGTACAGATATTAATAATAAAGCAATCGGGCTGAATTTTTTAAGTCTTGTTACTGTTTCTGTTCCTGAACCTTCTTTATCGATGGGATTAATCTTCATCATCGGTTGTGGATTAATATCAAAGCATAAAAAAGAATAACTCTAATATTAGAGTCATCTAAGTTATACTATAAGTATGTTTTAAAATAACAATAACTGGTGAACTGAGAAAAAATCTGTTAGTCTTATGAAATTTCCTTTACAATTTGTTTATGATTGGTATCGTAGCGCAATTCGTCATCCTCAGTATCGTTGGTGGGTAATTTTAGGGACGTTAGTTTACTTTGTCAGTCCTTTTGATATTTCTCCTGATATATTTCCTATCGCTGGACAACTGGATGATTTCGTGTTACTAACTCTACTGATAACGGAGTTATTTCAAATGATAGTGGAAAAATTAGAAAACCCTGATCAAGTCATTGTAGAAGATGCTCCAGAAGGTGAGACAATAGAGGTGGATGCGGTTTCTGTAGATGACAGTTCAAACTAAGACAAATACGCCAAAATCATGAGTGATTCTGCAACAATATTATTAGTAGATGATGAACCGAGTGTTAGAGAATCGGTACAAGCTTATTTAGAGTATAGCGGAGATTTAACGGTTCAAGTTGCCAGTAATGCAACGGATGCGTGGAAATTATTAGAAAAGACAATTCCTGATGTCATTATTTCTGATATTATGATGCCAGAAGTGGATGGTTATCAGTTCTTAGAAAAGTTAAGAGATGACCCTCGCTTTCAAGGAATTCCTGTTATTTTCTTAACGGCTAGAGGAATGACCTCCGATCGCATTAAAGGTTATAGTGCAGGTTGTGATGCTTATTTACCCAAACCCTTTGATCCCGAAGAATTAGAAGCGATTGTCAAGAATTTATTAGAACGTCGAAAAGTTAATGAAAAAGCGAGTAGTGACTCAGCCAAATTAGAAGAAATTGCCCAAGAAATTAGAGAATTAAAACAACAACTGGGACAACAACAAAACACTTTAACCACCACACCACCCCCCATCAAAATAGATTTAACTCCTAGAGAACAAAGTGTTTTAGACTTAGTTGCAGAAGGATTAATGAATAAAGAAATTGCAGCCAGGTTAGAAACAAGTGTGAGAAATGTAGAAAAATATGTCAGTCGTTTGTTTAGTAAAACAGGAACCAATAGTCGCACCGAATTAGTCCGTTTTGCTTTAAAACATGGATTAACTGATTGACGCTCTCCCGTTTTCTAAACGGGAGATTCAATAGAGATTGCTTCGGGGGGAATAATTATCAAAAATCAAGCTGTAGTAGTGATTCATCCCCCTCGCAATGACAATTAAGACATAAGGATTTACCGTTGATTCCCCTAGAAAAACCACCCGTAAGAATGTAACCCTTTCCCTAATAAATTAACCCCTAAATAACAGACCCAAACCACTACAAAACCACTAGCGGCCAAAATAGCCGGTTTACGGCCTTGCCAACCCTTGGTAATACGCGCATGAAGATAAGCAGCAAACACCAACCAAGTAATTAAGGCCCAGGTTTCTTTGGGGTCCCAACTCCAATAAGACCCCCAAGCTTCATTGGCCCAAACCGCCCCAGCAATAATACCAATGGTAAGTAAAGGAAACCCTAACCCAATAATACGATAACTAATATTGTCCAGAGTATCGGCTAAACTGAGGCGTTGAGGGGAAAGGGTAACCGTTTCAGACTCGATAGCAAGAGTTTCTAACACTGCTGTTCCCCCATTGCCGTTACTTTGGGCGAAACTAACAGGGGCTTGTTTATGGTTATTATTGAGTAGTTTACGTCCTAACTTATCCCGATAACTTCCCGTTCCCACAGAACTCCCTTTCAGTTCAACCTCTTGGTTGCGAGTCACCACCAAAAAAGCGATGGCCAATACAGACCCCACCATTAAGGTTGCATAACTTAACATCATGACGCTGACGTGCATCATTAACCAGTTGGACTTCAACGCGGGAACCAGGGGGGCCGAAGTTTGCATTTCTGGGGGTAAAGACAAGGCCGCAAAGGCGGTAATCCCCATCGCTACGGGGGTTGTAACGACCCCAACTAAGGCACTGCGACTCATTTGTTCAGCCACTAGGTGAATCGCCGTCACACCCCAAGCTAAGAAGAATAGGGACTCGTAGAGATTACTGAGGGGAAAATAACCCGCTTCTAACCACCGGGCCCCTAACAGGGTGGCCATACATAAATTGGCGATCGCTACCCCGGTCGTTCCCAGAGTAGGAAACCAGGTTAAACTAGGAAAAGCCGCCCCAGCCCAATAAATGAGCATGGTTAAGAATAACAAGAGAAAAGAACTATTATCGAGAAAATTTTGTAACGTAATTAGATCCATACTTTTTAATCTTCCGATGAGAAGTTATTGTTTAGATTAACAGTTTTGTGGTCATGAGGGTTGGAAGCAACCCTAGGGAAAGGTGGGTCATTATGGGGTAAAATCAGTCATATTCTAGAGCTAATTTTCTGCGATGAATTTTTTTGAGAAATTAACCCAACGCATCAACAGCAATGACACTTTATTGATCCTCGGTCTTGATCCTAACCCAGAAATGATGCCTCAAGCTCAGAATACCCATCAAGGACAACAAAGTTTAATCATTGCCTTAGAAAGTTGGTTAACGTGGGTGATTGAACAAACCGCAGAGTTAGTCTGTGCTTATAAACCAACTTTGGGATTTTATGAAGCATTAGGCAGCGAAGGATTAGATTTATTAGTAAAGGTTATTGAGACAATTCCTGATGATATTCCTATCATTTTAGACGCAAAACATGGAGATATTAACACCAGTACCATTTTTGCCAAAACCATTTTTGAACAATGGGAAGTGGATGCTGTTACGGTCAGTCCTTACGCGGGACACGATCATATTGCTCCTTTTTTAGTCTATCCGGATCAAGGGGTTTTTGTCCTTTGTCATACGTCTAATCCTTCTGCGGTTGTGTTACAAGAATATCCCACCGATGAAGCTCCTTTTTATCTACAAATTATTAAAGAGGCGAAAACCTGGGCGACCCCAGAACAGTTATTTTTAGAAGTAGGAACCACGAATTTAGACGTTATCAAAAAAGTTCGCTCTCTTGCCCCTGAAAGATGGTTATTAATGCGGAGTATTTGGAGTAAAGGCAATGATATTAATGAGATATTAAAAGTCGCTTTAAATCCGATGGGACATGGAGTATTAATTCCTATCCCTCAAGATTTTTTGAAGTCAGAAGCGTTAAAAGAAAAGGTCGTTAATCTCAATGAGGATATTAATCAATACCGAAACAGTATTACTAAAAATTTACAAAACTGTGACCTGTGGAGTCCTAACGTTTGTCTGCTCAATTCCCATCCTCATCAAGATTTAATCTTACAATTGTATGATATTGGTTGTTTATTATTTGGGGAATATGTCCAAGCATCGGGGGCTACTTTTTCTTATTATATTGATCTTAGGAAAATTATTTCTAAGCCCCAATTGTTCCATCAAGTCTTAACCGCTTACGCTGACATTTTAAAAGATTTGAATTTTGATAGAATTGCCGGAATTCCTTATGGTTCTTTACCTACAGCTACAGGATTGTCTTTACTATTACATCATCCCATGATTTATCCCAGAAAAGAAGTGAAAGCACACGGAACCCGTCGTCTAATTGAGGGGAATTTTCAAGCAGGAGAAAAAGTGGTTATTGTTGATGATATTTTAATTACGGGGAAAAGTGTCAAAGAAGGGGCAGAAAAATTAACCTCTGCGGGATTAATTGTTAATGATATTGTGGTTTTTATCGATCACGAACAAGGGGTTACCGATAAACTAAAAACGGAAGGATATAACGCTTATTCTGTATTAACGATTTCTGAAATCACCGAAACCTTATACGAAGCTGGACGAATTAACGAACAACAATATCATAGCTTTTTTAAACATTAATTTTTGATTTATTGGCTAAAAATTAGTAACATCAAAGAAGCAATAAACTTTTAATAAAATGACGATTCACCGAGAGAAAAATCCTCATCCTAAACCCGAAAAAAAAGAACGATTAACCAACGCTCAAATTAATCAAACACAAGACAATGTAGAAGAAAGTATCCGTCCCCATTCCTTTGATGAATATATCGGACAACAAGACCTCAAAGATGTTTTATCCATCGTCATCGAAGCAGCGAAAACCCGTAAAGAACCGATGGATCACCTCCTCTTATATGGACCTCCTGGCCTGGGAAAAACCACTATTTCCCTCATTTTAGCCTCAGAAATGGGGGTGAATTGTAAAATTACGGCGGCCCCTGCATTAGAAAGACCTAGAGACATTACAGGACTATTAGTAAACTTAAAACCAGGGGATATCCTATTCATTGATGAAATTCATCGATTAAACCGTTTAACCGAAGAATTACTTTATCCTGCGATGGAAGATTATCGTTTGGAAATTACCATCGGTAAAGGACAAGCAACCAGAACCCGTTCTATTCCCTTACCTAAATTTACCCTAGTGGGAGCAACCACCAAAGTTGGGGCCTTAACCTCTCCGTTGCGCGATCGCTTTGGCCTCATTCAACGGTTAAAATTCTATGAACCAGAAGAACTGGCCCTCATTATTCAACGAACCGCTAAACTATTAAATACCTCCATTACTGAATCGGGATCTTTAGAAATTGGTCGACGTTCTCGAGGAACTCCTCGTATTGCTAACCGTTTATTGCGGAGAGTTCGAGATTATATACAAGTCAAAAAATTTGATACCATTACCCAAGAATTAGCCGCAGACGCATTAGATATTTATCAAGTGGACCCCCAAGGGTTAGACTGGACTGATCGTCTCATTTTAGACACCATGATCACACAATTTGATGGGGGGCCCGTGGGACTCGAAGCGATCGCAGCAGCAACGGGAGAGGATGCAAAAACCATCGAAGAAGTGTATGAACCCTATTTATTACAAATTGGTTATGTTAATCGTACTCCAAGAGGAAGAGTGGTTACCACTGCTGCTTATCAACATTTAGGGAAAACAGGTGAAGAACAGTTATCTATTTTTAATGATCAGTAATTGTGTGTAATTGAGATCACAGTCATGATAGCAATTCAAACATATTATAGTTTGAAAACTGTTGATTCTTAATTTGTGTTAGAGAGTTTTCGATGAAGATTAAACCGAATATCATCATTTCTGCTCCTCATGTTGTTGTTCCTAAAACCTATTGGAATCCTTTATTGGGGGAAATTTTACGGGATGCCGCTTTAATTACAGAAGCACAACTACAAACAGTATTACAAGATAAACAACAATATAAACATCAAAAAATTGGTGAGATTTTAGCCTTACGGGGTTGGTTAAAACCAGAAACCGTTGATTTTTTTGCAGAAGAATGGCAGATTTGTTTACAACAAGGGGCAAGCTATCCGATTGGTGAATACTTAAAAAAAGCTGGTTTATTAGAAGAAAACGATATTGAAATTATTTTATCTTTACAAGTAAAACTTAAGAGAAAGTTTGGAGAAATTGCTGTTAATCAAGGATTAGTTAAACGAAAAACCTTAAACTTCTTTCTTGAAAATCTATTTTGTCAACCTTCTCATGACTCTTTATTTGTCGTTTAGAGATAATTAACTAATAAAAACCTCCTAGAATTAGGAGGTTTTGTTGTGACAGGATACTGTCAGATTAACTATTTGTAGATTTAACTAAGTTATCGAGGCCATCGATTACTTTAGCTGAAATAATCTTATCTTTTTTGGTTAATTGTTCTAACACATCTTTGCCATCAACCAGATAACCAAAAACAGAATAACGACCATCCATTAAATTAAACCCAGGAGGGGTTAATTCGCTGTCAAATTTAAAGAAGAAAAATTGTGATGATCCCCCGTTAGGATCTAAACTGGGTCGGGCTAAAGCAACCGCTCCATAGGCATTAAAAGGAAGCACTAAATCAGGTAAATAAATGCCCATTTCCTCTAAGGTAGCGCCATAAATGGGCGTTTCATCCCCTTTCACTAACACTTCTAAAGGAATAGCTCGATATTCCCCTGTTTCTGGGTCAATAAACCCCTCTTCTTCCCCTGGGGGATTACCGGTTTGGATGGCAAAACTATCTTCTAAATCAATAAAGGGTAAGCCATCGTAGAAACCCCGTTGCACCAGATCAATGAAGTTTCCGCCATTGATGGGTGCGTTGTAGCCATCGACGACAATGGTCAGGTCCCCTTTGCTGGTTTCTAGTTCAACCGTGGCCCGTCCTTTTAACTGGGGTAAGTCAGCGTATTCTTGGGGAACTTCAAAGGGGAAACCTTCCACCATTAAGGATTCAATTTCACCAATATTATCGAGAACCGCCCGTCTTTTTAACCAAACCTGTTCTTTATCTTTATTTTCCACTGCTTCTTGCAGTTCGTTGATTCCTGTTTTAATATCCTCTAAGATGGTTTCGGCTTGAGGTTGGCGATCGCCCGGAACCCCGTCAAGAATTTGATCGCTGCGGAGGGTGAGAACAAAGGATGCGGTTTTGACATCTTTAGCGATGGGGGGCCAGCGTTTTCCCCTCAAATGATTAGAAATATCTTCGATCGCGTCTTGAACCTTGCGGATGGGGTCGTTATCAATGGGTAAAGCGTACCTTAAAATGGCTTCAGGGTCAGTAATCGCGTTTCCTTGGGCTAAAACACTAATTAAGATCGAATCTGTGCCTAATTGATTCCAATTTGCTCCACATAAACTGATGGATAGGGTCACTACTATCATAGCGACCATTGTTTTTTTGCACCAATCTTCCAGTCGAGATCGGACATCAGACCAAAAATTTTGTTTTAATTTCATTAACTTTAAGGATAACGATGAATGATCATTTTCATTGTTTTTATTTACCATAATTTGAGGTCTCATTGATACCCCCTATGGTCTGAAGTCTTGAGTATAAATTTTAGTTATACAGTTTATCGGTTTAAAATACAATAATATTGATTAAGTGTTTGGGAAGTTAAACAATGGTAAGAGGTTTATTTTGGTTATCGTTATTAGTGGTATTTTTTATCTTAGCTTGGAGTGGTTGGAACGAGTATCAAAAGTTAGAAGCTTACCGAGTATGGGCTGAGGAGTTTGACCAAGCTAAGTATGATATTTATGCCATTATTGGTGTTAAAGGGAAAGAAATTACTTGGGGAAAACCCAGTCGTTCTATTCCTGATACTCTACCTAAATTTTTGTTAAATGATGTTGACAAAATAGAATTATTGGTTAATGATAAATTGGTTGATTTAGCTAATTTACCCAATAAAGGAAAACCAGTTATACAGTTCAGTTTTATTAATGATAATCAATCTTCGATTAAAATTCCTTTTACTGAAATTGATTTAGCGGCTAAATGGTTAACTTATCTAAGTAATCTTAAAAATAAGATAAGTTAAAGTCCTAAGATACTTCAAACTTCTGTTCGCTAGAGCCGGAGCTTCGCTGTGGAACTTCTGACTTCATTAATATGGTGTGTGTTCTATGAATTTAAAATCAATTATTACCTTTTTAAGTTTCACTTGGTTATTTATCGGTTGTAGTACCCCGAAGCAGGTAATAGAGAAGGGGAAAAATAATTGTCCGTCTCCTCCTACGTCACCTCCTCAGTTTATGGTTCAAAATGAGGGAGATTTTTTTGAGAAGTTAAAAACATTAAATATTCAAGTTGTTGATAATCTTGTAACATTTCAGACTCAAGATTATGATTTTATTTTCTGTGATAGTAATGAGAGTTTTATCACAAAAAAAGGAAATTATAAACCTGAGCAAAAATTGGCTAAAAGTTATGAAGAAGCCATTCAAGAATTAGTTGATCCCCCTTATCAAACCATTGACTGGCAGGATAAAACCTATCAATATCGAGTTATTCTTGAGCCTAATCCTTTCCCTGATTTCAAGGTTGAACCCGAAAAAGTTGTATTAGAGTTAATTATTCCAGAAACAGAACAACCACAAACCCACACTTTATATACATTAAAGCAGGTTAAAGATCAACAAGCAGGTATTCAATTAGGTGTACCAAAAATAACAGCTAGTATAATTAATAATGATCGATTGTATTGGTCAGTTTCCTCAGAACAAGGAGAAGGAAATGGAGGCATTGCAACTATTATTAATTATGATCTTCAAGAGAATAAAATAAATCTTATTCAACCTTCTCAAATTGCAAACCAACAAATTAATGATGTAAAAATCAGTAATAAGGATACAGAAACTATTCTTTGGTTAGCCACTCAAACCAGTGGAGAAGGAAACCCTTACTTACCAGGAATGGGACTGGTTTCTTACAATGTGAATAATCAATCATTGAAGTCTTACCATGCTAGAAATAGTAACTTAGTTGGTATCATTCCCCATAAATTAACCGTAGAACAAGAAAATCTCTGGGTAGCAACTGGTAATGGAGTTTGTCAAATAAAATGGCAAGTTATAGAACAAGAAAATAGTTGGAAATGCTGGAAATTCAAGTTACAAGCGGATATTCCAACTGAAGGATTAGCGGTTTATCAAAGCTTATTAAACACTGACTCAGAAATGACAATTAACAGCGATGAAACTAACAAAACTGTTGAAGTTTTATGGTGGTCACCTCAAGATTATGAAAGCGAAAAAGGTCGTTATGAAATTGCCTATAATCCTAGTTTTTCAGTTACTTTAGACGATAAAGGAAGGATGGATTGGAAAGAGAGATATAGTAAAGAATATCAAGTGCATTCATGGGAAGCGATGGTTTATTGGCCAGGAAAAGATTGGTTATGGAATGGTAATAAGTTTATTCGTCCTTTTGATGGAGTATCCTTAAATTATTTTGGAGGTGGACCTGGGGGAATTAGTAGCTGGAAACACCCTGACAAACAACGCTCCGAAATCTATGCTCTCAGGGGAAATTTAGACTTAATCAAACTTACTAAAAATTCTACCAGTGTTCAATATTATTCGGGGTGGGTGGATGATAGTTTATTAGACCCATATCTCACCATAATTCCTACTGAAAAGTCAACCAATATTAAACCTAATCCTTTGAAAAAGTTTCTGAAGGATTAGAGTTGTTGTGAACAGAGCTTAATCTTTAAAAGATATTAACTATTCTAAAAATTTTTAACAAACTTATACATTGCTAACCTGGAATTTCATTGGTAGGCTTTTAATGTCAGCTATTTGTTAATCAGAAACAAGCGAAAGCGTTAAATTTTGTAACAGTTAAAAAATCAAGTCTAAATTTAAAGAGTAAACTATAAGTAAGACAAATCAGACTCGTTAAACAATCTAATCACTGTTTTCACTCATCTTTTGTCAATGGAAAGTAAGTTGAAAAATCATTAAAGTAATAATAACTAAGAAACAGAGATAAAAATACCTTCCATTGAGATAAGTTGAAACTCGATAATTTAGCAACAATAGGGGTTTCAAGAATGGTTAATCTTAATACACAAAAAACAGCTTTTTTTCATCCCTCTCAGTCAAATATTCTCGTATCTTCTCAACCTAATTATTCAGGAAATGTGACCTTAGAGAAAGATAGTGAAGAAGCCATCATTCGTCCCACTTACGGCCTAGAAAACTTAGGGATTCATAATATGGGTCGAGTCTATCGCAATTTACCGATCGCCCAATTAGTTGAACACGCTTTAATCAGAGGAGAAGGAACCCTCGTTGATAACGGTGCGTTATTAGTTGAAACGGGTCAATATACAGGTCGTTCTCCCAAAGACCGCTTTATTGTCAAAGAATCGAGTAGTGAAGGGGAAATTGACTGGAACCAGCATAACGTTCCCATTTCCGAAGGCAAATTTAACCAACTCTATCAAAAAGTCATCGCCTATCTTCAAGGGCGAGATATTTATATTTTTGATGGTTATGTTGGGGCCGATACCAATTATCGTTGTGGGGTGCGTATTGTTAACGAACTCGCTTCCCAAAACCTTTTTGTCCATCAACTCTTTATTCGACCTTCTCCCCAAGAATTAAGCGAGCATCAAGCAGATTTTACTGTGATTGCTGTCCCTGGATTGCATGGTGATCCCGAAACCGATAACATTCGTAGTGAAGCCTTTATTGTGGTTCATTTACAAAAACGACTGGTCATTATTGGCGGTTCTCGTTACTCCGGAGAGATGAAAAAATCCGTCTTTTTAATGATGAATTACTTCATGACCAAGCGAGATGTGTTACCCATGCACGGTGCAGCCAATATCGATAAACGAGGTCATACGAACCTCTTTTTCGGCCTATCAGGAACCGGTAAAACCACCCTGTCTGCTGACCCGGACTGTCGTTTAATTGGAGACGATGAACACGGTTGGTCAGAGTCGGGAATTTTCAATTTTGAAGGGGGATGTTACGCCAAAACCATCCGCCTATCCCAAGAACACGAACCGCAAATATGGTCTGCTATTAAGTTTGGCACCCTCCTCGAAAACGTCATTGTTGACCCCGAAACTCAAACCCCCGACTACAACGATGGTCGCTTAACAGAAAACACCCGCGCCGCTTATCCGTTGCGCTATATTCCTAACTGTTGCCCTTCCGCTACAGGAAGTCATCCGAAAACCATCTTTTTCTTAACGGCTGATGCGTTTGGGGTATTACCTCCCATCGCCAAACTCAGCAAAGAACAAGCCATGTATCATTTTTTGGCCGGATACACCAGTAAACTGGCGGGAACAGAACGGGATATTACCGCCCCTCAAGCCACCTTTTCTGCTTGTTTTGGTCAATGTTTCTTCCCCTTACCCCCAACAGTGTATGCTGAGATGTTAGGAAAACGACTGGACCAACATCATGAAACCAATGTCTTTTTAATTAATACCGGCTGGTCTGGCGGTCCTTATGGGGTGGGGCATCGTATTGCCATTAAACACACGAGGGCGATGGTAACAGCAGCCTTAAACGGACAATTAGATCAGGTTAACTATCATCCCCATCCCATTTTTAAGGTATGGGTTCCTGAAAAAGTTACAGGGGTTCCCCATCGTATTCTTGACCCCCAAAATACCTGGGATGATGCCGAAGCCTATGAACAACAAGCCTTAGAATTAGCCCATCGTTTCGAGAGTAATTTTAAACAATTTCGTCACGTTCCAGCAGAAATTATGGCCGCCGGGCCTGTGGTTGGTTCTTGAAGCCAGAAGTTCCTCACTCCGTTCCGGCTCTAGCGAACAGAAGTTAAAATTAAGGAACTTCCTACTTCTGACTTCGAGCGAAGCGATAAGAATGACTCATAAACTACCCTCGTACTCCGTAAACTTCGTACGGGGATTCCTGCCGACATTTAGGTTGAGCTTTAGCAAACTCAATAATTTTTCTAGAAACTTTACAGGAAATTTCTAATAATAAAGCCGAGAGGCTACTTTATCTGAATTTAGCCTATCTTGGCCTCGTTTTGAATAATGAGGGGGTGAATTGTCAGTTACAATAAGATTATTGCAACTAAAAGCAATACCCCGCTACAAGGAAAAACTGTTATGAGTGATGTCGTACTTCATGTTTTCAATTGGAAGTATCAAGAAATTATTGATCGACTAGGAGAAATACGAGATGCAGGTTATGGTGCGCTACTAATTCCACCTATTCTTTATTCAGATGTTAACTCTCATCATTGGTGGCAACGTTATCAACCTAAAGATTATCGAGTGCTTCTGTCTCATTTGGGAGGGAAAAAAGAATTAGAAGAATTGATTAAACAATGTCATAGCGGTGAACATAAACTCAAGGTTTATGCTGATATTGTTATCAACCACATGGCCAATGAACAGAGGGAAGATCGGTTAAATTTTCCAGGGAACGCTGAACTCGCTAACTATCAACATAATCGAGACTTATTTGAAGCCAATAAATTGTATGGGGATTTGAATGAGGGCTTATTTTCTGGTCATGATTTTAATCGTTCCGGAAGTATTCAAGATCATGAATGGTCCGATCGACACAGGGTTATCTATGGGGATATCAGTGATTTACCCGATTTAATGGACTCTCCTTGGGTGTTATTGCAACAACGAACCATGTTAGCCGCCTTAGCAGAAATGGGCTTTGATGGCTTCCGTATTGATGCCATCAAACATATAAGCAAGCGCATGATTGATAATTTTGCTGATAGTGATTCCTTGGCTGGACGCTATTTATTTGGGGAAGTATTGACCACTAATGATCATGAAGAAAGAATCTTCTTAGACCCTTTTCTTGAAGAAACTTGGATATCTGCCTATGATTTCCGTTTGTTTCAAACCATCCGCAAAGCATTCGAGATGGGGGGGTCTCTCAGAACATTGGCTCGCCCTGAAAACGAGAATAATGGTTTACCTTGGGCTAGGTCTGTTACTTTTGTGGTCAATCATGATCTTCCTAATAATGAGGATTTCCGTAGCTTATTACTCGATCGCACCGATGAAAATTTAGCTTATGCCTATATCGTAGGGAAAGATGGGGGTCTTCCTTTAATTTTCTCCGATCATAACGAATCGGTTCACAGATATCCTGAAGATCACGATCGCTGGTGTGATGCGTTTAAACGAGACGACATTAAGCGCATGATCCGCTTTCATAATGAGGTTCAGGGAAAACCCATGACCATGTTATATGAAAGTGACTTAGTGTTAATCTTCAAACGGGGAGATTGTGGCATTGTGGCTATCAATAAAGGGGGTGATCATGCTTCGGTGGAGTTTAGCACTCATGGTTTACAACAGTCTCGTGTCTATCAAGATTTGCTCAATCACAACCAAATGACCCTTGAGGGCGATCGTTTTAACCTATCGATTAACCCGAGAACAGCTCAAATGTGGTTAGCTCAATAATCACATTAAGAAGGCAGGGGTAGCAGAGGAAGCAGGGGGAGAAAGAATATTACTCTACGATGATAAGCGGATTTGGTATTAGAGAGATTTTTGGAGACTCTAATACCTTCCTCTTTTGACGCTCTCCTGGCTAAAGCCGAGGAGATTCATAACGAATCCCTGTTGGGATGGTTATTTTCTTGATTGAATAGACTTAACTGAAAAGCATATTCGTTCAAGTTCCCAGGCACATCACGTTTGCTCAAAAGAG
>JASJDN010000161.1 GCA_030065205.1 Crocosphaera sp. | reverse complement strand
GTAGGGGTCAACGGCCGTTGACCCCTACTATCAATCGATTATTAGTAATGATTCTAAAACAATAAAAGTTACAATATTTTGCTCACAATTGCTAAGTTAAAATAAATTAGTTTATCCTAAAGACAGTGATTTGGTTAAAGACAAATGCTAACTTACAAAGCAATGTATAAATTTTTAGACGAAGGTGTTCACGGAGAAGTATAATTCCCAATTCCAAGTAATTAGATTATCAACTCTTTCAATAAAAGGTTTTTGATCATCTAAAGCAATATTTTTAATCGGAAATTCTTTAAGATCATCAGGATAGATTCTACTTTTAGCTTTTTGAGTTTCACTATTGACACTCATTATATTTTCATCTCGATTATTAAATAATAGAAATCGTTTACCAAAACTAGAAGCAAGAATCGCTACAATATATCTTAAATCAAATTTTTTAGCTGTTTCTACTTTATCTTTCGCATATTCATAAATTTGTATTTTTTTTCCTGGTGAATCACCCAAAAGTCTTTGACGCTTTTTGGAGATTTCATACATTTGTCTTCTTTCTGTTTCTAACCGTTTAATCTCATAAACATGATCCCATCTTACACCCATTCTAATACTATCAGGAACATAAAATCCATCCCCTTCTTCCGCACCTCTATCATAAGTTGGAAATGATGTCATTCCAAACAAAATTTTTGGATAATCATATAATTCAGGAATAGTTACTCTACGAATTTGATTAGGAACTCTTTTGGTTCCCCATTCAAGATATCGAATATGATTCACTGCTAATTCTCTAATAATATTTTCTCCATCTAAATATTTTTTACAATGTATTTTATCTTTTTTTTCTTGCAAAAGTTGTTCTTTTTTAAATGCTCCTTTTGCCTTTTTTTCGTCTGCATTTAAAACCATTCCTACCGTACAGTAACAAATATCTTCTAAATCAATTACATTTTCAAAATTTTCAGTCATGACAAATTGTCTAAATACTTTATCTTTATATTCCAATTGGTTTAAAGATTCAATTTCTTCTATTTCTTCAAATGAATTACTATGTAGCATTCTTTTAACATCATGCTCATTGTTAACTCCTTTTTTGTCTAAGAAAATAATGGTATTATTAACAACTGCATCAGAGAATATCTTAACATTGTTAAAGAAATCAACTTGAGAAATAACTAAATTATTAGCAACATAATTCCTCAATAACTCAGCATAATTATTAGTTTGTATTCCTCTGGAAACAATTAAACCAATTTTTCCCAACTCTTTAGTAGAATGACAAGAAAGTTCAATAAAAGGAACAAAAAGATCCCATTTTTCATGAAGGGTTTCAAATCTTCCAGATTTCTCAATTTCCTCACGATATTCTTTAACTCCAGGTTCATCCGCACGAACATAAGGAGGGTTTCCTACAACAAAATCAAACCCTTGTTTGAAATTACCTGTTTTTGTTTTAATTTGAGAAACGGTAGACAGTTCTAACTCTAAAATAGGATTAAGTAAAGGGGTTCGTATTTCTTCTTGAGACTTCGGTAATAATAAAGAATCGGTATTATAAACATGAAAACGATCAATAGTACATTCAGGTAATTTTCCTACATCCTTAGCTTGTTTAAGTAAATCAATGACTTGAATTAATAAATTAGTTTCTGCTAAATAACAAGCAAAAGGATTAATATCAAGACAAAATAAACACTCTTTTACTTGTTGAATAATAGCAGGAATATAGTCATTAGGAATTTTTTTCGTTTTTCGGGAACGATAAGAATCAATTAAACGACGAGCAGCATGAACTAAGAAACTACCAGAACCTCCTGCTAAATCTAATAATTTCTTATCCCTAATCTCTGGGTTATCTGATGTATATCCAATCCCATCCAAAATATAATCAACAACTTGTTTCGGAGTAAAATATCTTCCTTGTTCGTGTTTTCCTTCCTCAACATATCGTCCATAAACCATCCCAATGATATCGCTATCAATTAACTCTAAATTAAAACGATTGAGGATATAAAGCACTTTAATTAATGTGTTGGTACTGATGCGATACCAGTTAAATAAATCAGCACTATTGAAGAAATGAGCATAGATATTTTGAGCAGAACGATAGGACATTTCTAAGAGATAATCCATTGACATTCCTTGCGCTAAATCTAAATATCTGGGTTCGACTTCTTCTTTCCAATATTTAAAACCCCCGTTAGAAAATTTGCGATTAATTAATTGTTTATCTTCACAAATTCTTACCATTAAAAGACGAATAACATAAACATAAGCGGTTTGTCTAGCAAACTCTTCTTTTAGTTTATATTCATCCGAACCTTGTAAAACTGTTTTAGTTACTAAGTTACGCCAAGAAATAAAATATTGATGGGTTTTAATTGCATTAGCATGGGTTATATCTTGTTTAGCTTGCCATGCTTTCCAATCAAAAACAATGCGTTCATACTCTCTAAAAAGTTTAATTAAATTTGGATCAAGTTGAGTAATTATGGTTTGTTTACGAGGTTTAATGTTTAGTTCTTTCTTCTTCGTTTCTGATAACTCAGGTATCAATTCAAGTTGAACCGTTTCTAATGCTTCTTGAGCTTTTTTGTTTTGTTCTTGTTGTTTTTTTTGTTGTGCTTTTATTAATCTATTGAGTATCTTATTTTCTAATTCTTGAATTGAACCCCTTGGCGTTTCTGCAAATTCTAGCAATTTCTCAACAGTCCATTGAAAATCATTAACATCCAAGACTCCATAAGCTCTTAAATAGTTTAAAATTTCTTGTCTAAGACGATTTAAGGTTTTCAATGCTGTTTCACTATTTTCAACAACACTTTTATCATGATTTTTTCCATTACCATTCCCATTAGGAAGATAATTTGCTTGAGTATATTGATCGTATTCTTCTAATAATAATTCCAGTTGATAGAAAACATCTTCTTCTAAAAGATTAATGGCTTCTTTAATATCTAAAATCAATAATTCATCAAAATCTTCGTTCTTTTTTTGAGATATGGCTGACGCTAACCATTCTTTTTCAGGTTTAGTAATATCTTGAACTAAAGTTTCTATATTATCAAAATTTTGTTTATGAAAACGACGGTATAACCCTTTTATATCTTGAATTTGTTCAGCAGTTAAAGCTTCAATTTTTGTGTTATGATTATGATAGGTTTCTACAATTTGATGAAGGTTTAAATGTAAAATAGGGTTAGGAGAACTAGAATTAGATAAATCCCAACCTAATAATAAACGTCCATTACAAATTAATCCCAATTCATATCCTCGACTGGGTGCATAACTAATTAATTGTTGTAAAGGTTCCGGTTTATTGAGATCATAAGCTGTATGTTTATCCTCTACTAAAAAACAGCGAATATTACCCTTAGCTAATCTAAGTTGAAAATCAGGTCTAGTATTATCTTTTCCACTTCCTGTTGTATTTTTGGCAATATCACCCGATTCAAAACCAAGACATTCTAATATCGGTAACACAATCTTAGTATCAACAATATTATCTTCATCATTGGTTTTCGGCTCTGCTATATATTCTAAATAACTTTTTCCTTCATAAAAATTATTGTTAAGAAATATTTTTAAAAAATCAGTTAAAAATTCTTCAAAAGTGGCCACTGTCACCTCTTAGTGGATTGATTCTCTCTTTAATTCTAGCAGTTTCGCCTACTTATTTCTCGGCTTTTATTGAGTTAAACAAAACTAAGTCCAATCTTGTACATCTTCACCAGAAGAACGTTTATAAACCTTGCCTTTTTCATGAAGTTGACGGGTTTTCTCAAATAATTCTGCTTCGGTTAATTGCCATTGTTCTAAAATTAAATCTAAATCTCGACTTAATTGCCGGGCCCCTGGAAAATTACCATAACGAATGCGAAGTCTAGCCAATTCTGCTAAACTATTATTGTCCGGATCAGCCATTAATAACTCATTGACAATTTGGCGATCGCGTTGTTCTTGGGGATGTTTTTGATCTTGAGCCATTTAATGAAGTCAGAAGTTAGAAGTCAGAAGTTGTTTTTGTAACGAGGATTGATGCTTCGCCCCAGAAACTTTTCGCTTCAAAAAGCCAGGTTTTAGACCCTATTTTCTCGAAAATTTATCGGGAAAACCGGGGTAAACTTAAAGATTGGTAAAAAGCAGGGGAAATTTCCCAAAGATTAACCACTTTATCAAACCCTCCAGAAGCCAAATATAGACCATCAGGACTAAACGCAACCACATTAACCCAGTCGGTATGGTCGGTAAAATGACGTAATAACCGTCCCGTTTCCACGTTCCACAACTTCACCCCATCAATACTAGCACTGGCTAATACTTTACCATTGGGACTCAGAGAAATGGACTGAATTTTCCCTTTATGCGCTTTCCAACTATCTAATAAATTACCAGTGGCCAGATCCCAAATTTTAATGGTGCTATCATAACTAGCGGTAACTAACGTTTTTTGATCTGGGGTAATCGCCAACCCGGAAATGGGTTGGGAATGGGCTTCAAATTCTGAGACAATGGTTTTATCTCTGAGATTCCAAAATCTAACCTTTCCCTTATCGTCTGCACTGGCCACCAGAAAGCCATTGGGGTGCATGGCTAAAGCATAAGCAGGAGTGCCAAAATCTTCCAGTTGATAGAGCAAATGAGGGGGGTCTAACGTCCAGACCCGAATGCCATCCAAAGCTCCTGTAATGAGCAATTGACTGTCGGGGGTCACCACTAAATCTAACACATAGCTGTAGTGGTCAAAAAAAGTAACTTTACTGCCTTTGTCGGGCCACACCCAAAAATGAACGTCCGCGTCTTCTCCACTGGTGATCATGGTTTTACCATTGGGGGAAACCGCTAAGGTTAAAATTCCCGAACTTTGACTGCGAAGGGTGTCTACCTCATCCCCCTCTTGAATCGACCAAAATTTCAAAAAAGGTTCATTGGTTCCTCCACCACTGATGACCGTTTTCCCATTGGGACTAAAGGCTAAAGAACGAATGGGAGTCGTATGACCTTGTAAACGGTGTCTTAAGCGGATACCTAGGTTAACTGATTTAATTTCTTGGTCTGATAAAGCTTCTCGTTGTTGACGAATCAACTGAGCAGAGCTAGAAAATAGCCAACCTTGACCTAAAAAAACTAAAATCCCTACGATTAGTCCTAAAGAGGTGGCTCCTTTTTTGCGCTTGTTGTGATCCTTCATCGTACAATAGGGGATGTCCAGGGTAAATTTTTTACGCCCATTGTATCTACTTTGAGACAGTTTGGCTTAACGACGAGTCTTATCATGGGTTAACAGAGGCAGAGGCATCGTAGAGGAACTGGGGGGAAGATAACGTCTAGGTCTATCTTCTGTGGTAATAGGTTGGGCTTTTTGTACTTGCCACCAGCGCAAAATAATTGACAGGGAGACAATTAATAGGCCAAAAGAAAGTAATGACCATTTTTGTCCCACACCTCCCATTACGGCATCTACTGCCCCAACCACTAAGATAAAACTAGAAATGGGTTCTTTACGGTAAAGGGTTCTCAGAACACGGGGTAATAAAACGTTCATGGTAATTGTATCTATAGAATATCTCATCTAATTTCAGCTTATCTTACTTGCTACAAAATAGATGGTAGGAATTGCGGATATCAGATTAATTTATAAGGCATCTTACCTAAAGTAAGTCCCCTAATCTTACCGAATCTTTATTTAATATGCCCAATTTAATACCCCGATGAATCTCTATTGTAGTTAATTTAGTGCTACAATCAGTCTAGCCGAGTGACCAGTAATGTGGGCCGGTTAACAAACAAAAACTAAGAAGTACCATGAAAACTAAAGAGTCAAAGTATGGGGTTCTAAACACAAATCCCTGTTTGGGTAAAACTTTGAGGGACTAGAAAAACTGATACTTTTTGCGGTCGGGCAGCCCGTGTTCTGGATAGAAACCAGAAAACATAAAAAGCTTGTGGAGTCGGTCGGACGGGGGTGCTAAGAAATTAGCATCTAGTTACGAGGCAATCTGAAAGAGGCAAGAATCTCCCGTTACAATCTTTGATTTAACGGGAGAGTGTCAATGACGACGCAAAAACGAAGGTAAGTCCACTTTTTCCCTAGCAGCATCTTCCTTGCGATGACGTTCAATACTAAAACTAAAAGGCACTGAACTACTGACTAATAAGCCATTTGAAGAAATCATCGTTTCCTCTTGAGTTTCAGTTGTCCCCTGTTCATCCGATTGAGTATCGTCCAAGTTTTCCTCCCAAGTTGGGTTCGCAGACGGCTCATTTTTTGCGACGGGTTGTGGTTCGGGGTTCAGGGAAAATAACTCTTCTAAGGTTTGATCAATGGTATCAGACGAGTCATGGAACGCATCACGTCCCACTGGAGAAGGAGAGGGACTCGAAGGGATGTTCGTTTCTGGAGAACTTGACCAAGGTTGAATCGATACTACATTAGCAGCAGAGTTGTTATTAATGATAGGCTTAGGGGTCAGATCAGGTGCGTCTATTTTTTTACCATGACTACTTAAACATTCATCTAAAGCTGCCTTATACTGTAAGCTGTAGCGTTGTTGTCGTTGAAGACGTTGTTGTAGCTCGTTAATATGTCGTTCCTTGAGCAGTAGTTGGTTTTTATTTTGTAGAGCTTCTTCTTTGAGTAAAGCACATTCTCGTTCTAAATCAGCACAGGACTTTTGAGAAGCTTGTAACTGTTGTTGTAGTGCTTCTAGATTACTTTGTTGCTGTTGTAGCTGAGCTTGTGCGGTTTGCAGTTGTTGGAGGAGATGACTCTTCTCAGCTTGGATAGTTTGAAGTTGATCGGTTTGTTGGGATACTAAGACATTATGATGACGCGATCGCTCTTGATAGTCTTGAAGTTGTTGTCGTGAGGCTGCTAAAGCTTGTTCTAAGGTGACAATGGTATCAAGCAGTTCTCGATTTTGTCCCCGTAATTTACGAGCAAGGTTGAACCAGTCTTGAGTCAAAGGAATGTGATTCTCTTCAACAATGGCAATTTCAGTAATTTCCAATGATTCTCTCGTTTTATCTTCCTGCGAGTCAATAACGAGATCAGGATTGAGGATTTCTGTTTCAGAGGGATCGTGATCCCCTAAGTGGGGTTTAAACTCAGGTTGAATCGGTTGATCAGAGTGATAGTTACCCATAGGAATATAACTTAACTTTAGCTATAGTAGTAAAGATGTTATTTGCCGAGATTTAGTTTCTTCCAGGACAAACACAATTAACCCAATTAACCAAGTTTCCCACTTCCTTTCGATGATATGAGACAGAGGTAAAATATCATACCAATTCCACAATGCAAGACTACAGATCAAGATTTTGCCTCTCCCCACACTCCCCACACCTCCCACACCTCCTTATCTGTAGCCGACTTTAAGGAAAATGGTATTAGATCCCCTTATCCCCAAGTTTGATGGTTTGTTTTCTAACTTAAGGATAGACAGTATTATAGACAATGAAGTATCCACTATTTTTGTTTGAGATAACGGAAAACCTTAACATATCTACTTACAACTTAACATCAGTATTTTTTTCTATTTAAGGGGTAATTATGCAGTTATCATCTAATTCATTTTACCAGGCGGTTCAATACCTGGAACATCATCCAGAGTCCATCAGAGTCAAAAAATTAATCTTTTGTATTTGTCACAAAAGTTGGCAAAATGATCTGACGATTCTCAATGGGTTCTCTATGGAAAGTTTAGTTAAAGAACTCATTAGCCAACAAGAAACCCTAGAACAATTAACCCTTTCTTTATATAAATTGGTTAAGACTTTGAATCGGCCTAAAGTTTATGCGGGAGTGGCTAAAGCGATCGTTGAACAACTCGGACCCATTTACCGTGAACTCCATCAAGAAACAGCTGCTCTAGAAGTCCCAACTAACCCAACAGAGACTCATATTCCTGATAGTTCAGTTCTCTTAGAACAAGCAGTTAGAAATTTATCAAATCACCCAGAAACCGCTAGGATTCACAAACTAATTTATGCTATCACTAAAAACAGTTGGGAAAATGATTTAAACCGCATTAAAAATTATGGATTAAAAAATTTAATCATGGAAATTCTAGAAATTTACCCTGATTATAATGCCCTTAAACAAGCCTTTATCAGATTAGTTAATAATATTAATAAGAAAAATTTATATATTGCTATTTCTAAAGTTATTCTCAATCAGATTGGTGGGTTATACGATAACTTACAGCGAGAAGAAGAAATACTGTCTCAAAACAATTCCGATAGTTATAGCACTCAAATTATTGCCGTCAATGATCGGAATAACCATCGCGATATGGAACCGTCTTCTGCATCAGCGTTTGAAACCTCTGTGATCGATATCACCTCGGATCAGATGGTCACTGAGTTAAAACAGGTACAGCCGACCCCTGCACCTTCTCCCCCGAAACCCACCTATGATATTTTTGAGATTCGTCTTGAAATTATGCAATATACCAATCCATTACGCGCTAAAATATTGCTATTCTCCCTCCTCTTTCATCCCTGGGATCGGAGTGGACAAGATTGGTCGACTTTAAGAAGTTATACCCTTGATGATCTCTTAGAGCAAATGCTTCAAAGTGGTCGTTCCATTGCCGAGATTGAAGGAAAACTCTACAACATGGCGAAATCCCTCAATGATCCTGACTCTCACCTCCAAGCAGCCAGTACCGTTGTTGAAGCCATAAAACCCTTTTTATAATATCAATTGCCATTCCCTCTCTATGAAACCCAGTGAACTAATCGAACGATATTCCGCCGGAGAAACCTTATTTCATGGATTAAAACTGCCAGGAATTAACCTCGTCGGTGCAGATTTAATCGGAATTACCCTCAACGAAGCGGATTTACACGGGGCTAACCTCTTATTCTCCTTTTTTAATCGGGCTAACTTCACCCAAGCGAATCTTGTGGGGGCTAACTTAAGTGGGGCTAATTTCTCTCAAGCGGATCTCAGTGGAGCAGACTTACGTAACGCAACGCTCCACGGCACTCTACTACAAGGAGCTAATTTAAGGGATACAGATATTACCTTAGCCACCTTTCTCGATGCTAACTTAATCGCGGCTGATTTACGAGGAGCCGATTTGAGTGGAGCAACCCTCACCGGTGCTTGTCTGAGAGGGGCAAATATGCGTCAGGAAAAGAAGAGCTACTACACGAACCTCCAAGCAGCCAATTTAGCCAGGGCTGACTTTCAAGGAGCAAATATGAAGGGTGTGGATTTGAGTCGAGCTAACTTGGTGGGGGCGAATCTCAAAGAAGTTAATTTAAGGGACGCTGACTTGCGTAAAGCAGATTTAACCAATGCTAACCTCAAAGGGGCTTTACTGACGGATACCAACCTAACAGGAGCCAAATTAACCGGTGCCAACCTCACCAATACGAATTTGGTTAGGGCGCAATTATCCCAAGCTGAACTGAGCGATGTGACAGCCAGAGGTGCGGTGATGACCCATGCTGTGTTAAACCGTGCCAATCTCCATCAGGCTAACTTAACGTTAACACGGATGAACCACGCAGATTTAAGTCGGGCTAACTTATCCGGGGCGAATTTAAGCGATGCTGATTTAGTCGAAGCGTTCTTTGCACGGGCCAATCTCATGGGAGCGAATATGAGTAATGCCAATTTAACCAGAGCGGAGTTAATGAGTGCTAACTTGGCTGGTGTCATTTTACGGGGTGCAACGATGCCGGATGGGAAAGTTCATCGATGAACTTGAACTACCCCATCGCCTTGCGTTGGGGATTCTTTACACGATAAAGAATCGTCTTGGAGCGTCCAAAAGCCCCTCTAATACCTCTCTCTTCTCAAAGAGATTGGCTTTACTTTTACGTCCAATGTTAATTGGTTCATTGATTTTAGTTTTCGTCCATCCACTAGGAATGACGACCCATTTGTATCAATCGCTGCTACTAGATTATTCAGTCCTAAGTCTAAGCTTAAACATTGATTTTTATCTAGATTCTCTACTCTTTCCTCCTTAATTTCATAGACGAATTGAGCCACAAAATAACGACCAT
>JASJDN010000160.1 GCA_030065205.1 Crocosphaera sp. | reverse complement strand
CTATAGCAATCAGGTTTCAGTTGTGAGAAAATGACCAAGAGGATTTAACAGTGTTAAATCCCTACAAGGGTGGATTTGTAGGGACATAATACCATTATGTCCTCATCATTTCTCACATATCATTACTGATTGCTATACAAGATAGGCGATCGTTTATTCCTTTTCATCTTCGGATTTCTCAGTAAATATTACATGAAGTTTTCCATATACTGGGTTGGGAATATTAGCTGCAATCAGTTGGTAATCAATTGAAAAAGATGAGACTTGATCAATAGAGTTAAAAGTAATAGTCATTTCGTCAATAGTTTCTAGTGTGTGTTGCTTCAGTTTACCAACATGAAGCGTAACATTATAGCTATTAGATCGACGAATATCGACAGAAGATATGTTTGATGGAGTTCTGTTTTGAGAGTCTTTAATAGGAGGTAGAGATGGTATAGAAAGGGAAGATAAATTTAGCAGCAATCTATCATTCATTCTCTCACTCATTGTTCTAGGAACTGGTTCAGATGGTGGTTGTGGTTTTTGTGGTTTATTAGGAAAGTTATCTAATTTATCTAAGGTAAACCCATCAGGAAAGTGCATATATACATCAATATCTTCTGCTGGATAAGTACCAAAATTCAAAATAGATATTTCCAAAGTAAACGTTCGACTAACAATATCAAACCAAGATATATAATGTTCTATATATTCTTTGTAACTTTCATAGAATTCATCTACGCAGCTTAGATGAAGACGGGTTATATTTGTGTTTATCGAGTTCTTGTATAACAATGCTAGATAAGCGTATTTCTAGCTTATCAATGTTTAATATTTTCAACCAATCTATCTCATCAAAAGATTGATAGTGTAGCAAAATATTTGTGTCGATAAAAATAGTTTTGAAGCTCATACTTTAGTCTGAGATCGATAATAGTTAGATTGTTAGCTAATAGTTAACACCCTAATGGCATAACATTATTAACCTTAATTATATCTATTTTAAATCAGTGATCGCCTTTAACTAAGTACGATCGCCTATTGATTACCTTCTGAATAAGCAGTAATAACAAAACCAATAACTGTCCCGATAACTGCTATTCCTAAAATACCAATTAATGTCTAAATATTTTGTTTTAGAACAGTCTCTCATTGTTATCAAAAGACATAAAAAATCTGCCTAATTCATTCTAGCGAATCAGGCAGATAATTTGACGAATGACAATATAATTGAACTACTTATGACGGGAATAATCATCCTGGAAACGAATAATATCGTCTTCCCCTAAATACTCACCATTTTGAACTTCAATCAGGATAAGTTTAATTACCCCTGGATTTTCGAGACGATGAGAAGTACACTGAGGAACATAAGTAGATTGATTTGCCCCTAAAATCTCTTCTGTGTCCCCACAAGTTACTTTAGCAGTCCCGGATACAACAATCCAGTGTTCACTGCGATGGTGGTGCATTTGTAGGCTAAGACGATGACCAGGGTTAACTTCAATCCGTTTGATCTTATAACCGGGTCCTTCTTCTAGGGTAGTAAAAGAACCCCAAGGACGCATTTCAGTAGCTGCAACCCCTGTATGGGCAATGGAGAAAGGGATAGCAGTGACGTCGCTTTTTTTATTTTCTTTAGCTTGAACCATAAATATTATTCCTCTAAACTATACAAAAGCTAAATTTAAAAACACTAAACCAACTGTGCAATAAGATAACACAGATTGTTGAAAATGGCTGTGATCTGAGGAAATTTATATTACCTTAATAAGTTAAAGAAATATTACAACAAAAGTCCAGCAATGCAAGCGGTCATGAAACAAGCCAAAGAACCGGCTATCATAGTTCTTAAACCGAGTTTGGCCAAGTCTTGTTGACGGTTCGGTGCGATCGCACTTATTCCCCCTATTTGTATACCGATAGTTCCTAAGTTAGAAAAGCCACATAATGCGTAAGTAGCGATAATTTGACTACGGGGTGAAATAGTTTGGTTATCAATTAAAGTTTTGAGATCAAGATAAGCAATAAATTCGTTTAAAATTGTTTTTTTCCCTAACAAAATTCCCACTTGTAAGCAATCTTCCCAAGGAACTCCCATTAACCAGGCAACCGGTGCAAGTAAATAAGAAAAAATCAATTCTAGGGATAGGTTTGATAATCCAAAAGGTTGACCGATTGCCCCTAAAATTCCGTTTACTAAAGCAACTAATGCTAAAATAGCGATTAACATTGCTCCCACATTTAAGGCTAATTTAAGCCCTTCTAAGGCTCCATTTGTAGCTGCATCGATAGCGTTAGTATAGGGACTTTCCATATTAATATCAACTTCATTTTTGGTTTCAGATTTATCAGTTTCAGGATACATAATTTTGGAAATGGCTAAAGCAGCCGGTGCCGACATTACTGAAGCAGAAATTAAATGGGTTGGAGAGATTCCCATAGCAATATAAGCAGCCATAACTCCCCCTGCAATGGTCGCAAACCCACCGGTCATAATAGCGTGTAATTCCGATAAAGTTAGGGAGTTTATATAAGGTTTAATCATTAAAGGAGCTTCTGTACAACCGACGAAAATATTGGAAGCACAACTTAAGGTTTCGGGTCCCGATGTTTTCATGGTACGTATCATGATTTGGCTAATTATCTTAACAATGCGGGGCAAAATTCCGTAATGGTAGACAATCGCAATAAATGAGGCAAAAAAGATGATAGTTGGTAATACCTTAAAAGCAATAAAATGTTCTTCAAACCCATCTCCAAAAACAAATTTTGCTCCTACATCAGAATAATCCAAAAAAGTTTTAACTGTGTTGCCTAGCCATTCAAAGATAGCTAAACCAAAGGGGGTTTTTAAGATAAAAATACCTAGAATAAATTGTAAGCCAAATCCCCAAGCAACTGTATTCCAGCGAATAGCTAATCGTTCATAAGATATAAAATAAGCGAATCCAATCAATATGACTAAGCCCAATAAAGATATAAAATGATCCATGATTATCTGGTCTTGATATTTTTTTAAATAATGTCTTGAAATAAACCGTTTTTATTTTTACATAAATAGATAACTTTTTCAACAGCATCTAAATTGATAACTCCATAAATATGAGGAAATTTTTCTTGTTCATCAATATTATGCTTAACGTTAGATTTAGGGTGTACAGGAGCTTCCCATTTAAGTTCTGCTAATAATTTATCGGGATTGATTTCAAGAAGAATTATTTGGTCATATTGTTTATAAAATGTATTAGCGATGGTTAGAATTTGAGATTGAGTGGAACAGTGAATAAATCCTTCTGTGTCGAGAGAATCACACTTATATTCCTGGTTTAATTTTGCTTTTTTCCATGTTTCAGAGGTTGTAATGTGGAAGATTATCATGATATTTTATTCACCATAAAAGGGGTAGAGGTAGACTTTTCCGTAGCAAACAATGAAATAACTGAATCACAATTAACAATTGGGATGACCAGTAACATCAATCCCTAACCTTGTACAATAGATGAAGTCTTCAACTGTTTGACCCATGACTTCATCCCGTTACAAAGTTTGTATCACCCTTGGAACTCGTCCCGAAGCCATAAAATTAGCCCCTGTCATCCAAAAATTTCGTAACTCGGAGGCATTTGAAACCCATGTTATCTTAACAGGACAACATCGGGAAATGGTAGAACAGGTGATGCAACTGTTTGAGATAACAGCAGATGAAGACTTAAATATAATGCAGCCAAAGCAAACCCTAACAGACATCACTTACCGCAGTTTACAGGGGTTAGAAAACATTTTCCAAAGAATTAAACCTCAATGTGTTATGGTTCAAGGAGACACCACCACAGCCTTTGCTGCCACCTTAGCTGCATTTTATCAACAAATTCCCATTGGTCACGTCGAAGCCGGGTTACGCACGGATAATATATATAACCCTTACCCAGAAGAAGCTAACCGTCGTCTCATTTCTCAACTGGCCCAGTTACATTTTGCCCCAACTCAGTTAGCAGTAGAAAACCTAGGCCGTTCCGGTGTTACTGGAGAAGTGCATTTAACCGGCAATACCGTCATCGATGCGTTGTTAACCGTTGCAGACAAACAACCCAACTGCGACGTTGAAGGGTTAGACTGGAATCAATACAGGGTGCTATTGGCTACCGTTCATCGACGAGAGAACTGGGGAGAGCCGCTACAAGACATCTTAAAAGGGTTTCACCTCATTTTAAACAAATTCCCCGATACAGCCCTGTTGCTGCCCATGCACCGTAACCCAACCGTAAGGGAACCGATACAAGCAGCTTTAGGTAACCATCCCCGAGTCTTTTTAACGGAACCTTTGGACTATGGGGAGTTAGTAGGGGCTATTCAACGCTGTTATTTATTATTAACCGATTCTGGCGGTTTACAAGAAGAAGCCCCCAGTTTAGGGAAACCAGTGTTAGTTTTAAGAGAAACAACAGAAAGACCAGAAGCAGTGGACGCAGGAACGGCGAAATTAGTCGGGACAAATTATCAAAATATTGTTAGTAATAGCAGTGAATTATTAAGGGATAAACTAGCTTATGAAAAGATGGCGACTGCAGTTAACCCGTTTGGAGATGGAAAAGCAAGCGATCGCATTTTAGAGATTGTACAACGTTATTTAAAATAAAAATATGACAATTTTAACTAACATTGGGGAACTAATTACAATAGATTCTAATAATAATCGTCCCATTATTACAGGAACGAGAACATCGGTAAGAAGAATTGCTGGTTTATATAATCAAGGCAATAATGCTGAAGAAATAGCCAGGAGATTAAACCACTTAACCATCACTCAAATTTATGCAGCATTAACTTATTATCATGCTAACCGAGAAGAAATTGATCAAGACATCGCAGCAGAACAAAACGCTTATGAAGAATTAGCTAAACAACATTATCAACAAAATCAACTTAAAAAATGACAAAAATTCGTCTTTATTTAGATGAAGATACCCAAGATAATGATCTTATTTTGGCTTTG
This sequence comes from Crocosphaera sp., assembly GCA_030065205.1. GTDB lineage: Bacteria > Cyanobacteriota > Cyanobacteriia > Cyanobacteriales > Microcystaceae > Crocosphaera. The sequence goes on along the minus strand of JASJDN010000160.1, from coordinate 5,120 downwards.
CGGCTGCGTAATATTGATGTTTTATCCACAGGAGAAGCACAAATATTATCGAAAAGTGATGAAGAACAATTACAATGGGCATTTGAGAATGAGCGTGTTATTTATAGTTTTAATGTGAGAGATTTGTATAAAATTCATACTAATTTACTCGAAACCAAACAATCTCATGCTGGAATTATTTTAGGGACTCAAAATTATTCCATTGGAGAACAAATGCGCCGTATTTTAAGAATTATTGCTACCTTATCAGCAGAAAATATGAAAAATCAAATAGAATTTTTGAGTGCTTGGAAAATATAATCTTGATTAAATAAAAACATTCCTGATAAATATCCCAACCAAAAGATTTTTATTGTTAAAATAGACCATTATGTTTATCTTGTTCCCTTTAATGAAATTTATATATTAGCCGGTGAAACCGTTAGCTTTATCATATTAACGAATGGAAATGTAGAGTTTGAAGATGAATCATCAACCTAATTTTTACCAAATGTCCCGCCCAGAATTAAGAAATTGACTTCTCCAGGGTTTAAAAACGCCTGGATTCTAAGCGGTTAAGCTTCAATGGGCTGAAGCCACATTGAAGCTTGCTTACGATATGATCGAGTTAGACAATCGAGATCATATCGTTTAGGAAGAGTCAAAACTTCCTTACCCACCTTGGCTAGATTTAAACCTAGCTGTGTGGCTAGCTTTCTTAAACAGTTTGCTGCTGCTTGAGTGTCAGCATTTACTAACCAACCTCTAGCTGTTTCATATAATCCACGCTTAATTCGCTTTCCACTGAATTTATACCCTTTGGGTTTTTCACCATATTGGGGGACTAAATCATTATCGAGAAAGCTGGCACGGGAGGAATACGCTTCTTCGGTTTCAGTAAAGATAATTCCTACTGACTCTGCTAATTCTTGAATACGGTTTTTAAGTCTTGCTGTCGGAATTTGTACAAAGTTTTGATTATTGGTTTTACCAATATTAATTGAGTTTTTCTGTCTGTCATTCCATCCAAAGACAATATTGCCAATTTGATGCTTTAAACAGTAATTAATATGGAATTTCTAATTCTTTCTTTTGAGAATTAGTAATAGGTAAATAACAAATTCCCTCTAATGGTTCATAACGAATATTTTGGGAAGTAAAAGCGACTTGATATAGTCCTTTTTTGCGATAATTTGGGATTTTAGGTCTATCTTTTATTTCACCATTAAACCACATTGGTAAAAGCTTATTATAACCTTTAATCGCTTCTACTACCGATTTAATAGTCTGTTGTCCTTGTTAACCTCCTATTGCTTGATAATGAACGTCATTCTTGAAATCCTTACAGAGTTGAGCATAACTGATTTTAATCCGTCTTAAACGAGGACTTCTTCTGTAATTATCATTTTTATCAAACCAAGTTTTGTAATTACAGTTTTCAAAGTAATCTTGACGAATTGTAAATAAAACAGAATTATATAGCTTATTTGATTGCTCACAACACCATAAGAGGTAAGCATGAGCTTCATCATCTATATTCCCTGTTAATAAGATTTTCTGAGTTTGGTAATTCATGCTATTATTTGAGCAATGTGCAATAGCAATGCCAATATGGCTAAGAAAAACTTTACAATTAGATTGAGTGATAAAAGATTAGCTAAACTAAGACTTTATGCTCAACAAAAAGACAAAACTATGACGCAGGTTTTAGAGGAATGTATTGATAAACTTAAATTGGATACTGATGGTTTTAACCATCATCTCGCTCCACTGCCAGCCGTTAAAACGGACTGGCTATCTCTCGCTCGATAGAATTTTAGGTATTACTTTTAGAAACATTATCGGCGATCGCTTTAAGAATAAAATTAACCATGTCTGGAAGTTTAACTAATTCCTGCGCTAAACTCATTCGTTCTTCGGGGGCTAAATTGTCAATCAGTCTAAGAATATCAACGATATTTGATGCTGATGGTAGGGTATCTTGAGTTCCTTCTTCCTCTGAAATCGTATTTTCTTGCTCATCAGATAAATGAGGTTCTACCCCCATAGACATCTTATCCATTGAGGATAACGCATTTTCTGGGAGTTGCAGGTCATTGTCTAAGAGATCCTGTTGAACAAGAGACTCAAACAAAGAAGAACCCATTGAATTAGACTTAGGTACAACTGAAGAACTGTCTTCAATGATTGTGTGAGGATCATCCAATTCAGATAGTAAAGAAACCAGAGGTTCTGAAGTATGATCGGAATTCTCTAATAAGGGTTGAGGTAAGTTAAGTGCTTCTTCCCAGGGTAGTTTGACTTTAGTTTCTTGAGAGGTTGCTTGATCAAGATTAACTTTACGACAAGCCATTGTTGGGGGAAGTCCTCGTAAATGCCAGCGATACATTTGGGCCAAGTCATCTTCATCCCCTTGCCATTGTAAAGCGATGGTATCCCGAACCTCTACGGGAATTAACGCCCTCAATTCTGAAAGGGACTTATGAGTCCATTGATCTTCTTCGGTTGTCAGTTGGTTATAATCTTCATCCGTGGCTTGTTCTCCCTTTTCAATTAAACGAACAATATTAGGCTGTTTTAATGAAGAGATGATTGTCGAGGGAGATTGAGAAAGTTTTTCTCTACCTAACGCTTCACTGATACAACGTTTAAGGGCTGATTTAGCTGGTCTATTTTGTTCGGGAGAGATACATTCCAAAGAAACTTTGGCAAAACTTCTAATTAATTTAAGGGCGATACGATACAGTTTAATTAACCTTTCTTCTGTAACAGGCGTTAAACCATTGACTTGATTAAAAACCAGATCACTATCTCCTTTAATAGCGAGATTGTTTAAACCTAATTTTTGTGCTTTTTTTAAGCCAATAATCAAAGCCGTGTACTCCGCTTCATCTTTATGGTTAACAGACACCAATTGACTAACAGTGTATCGTCGCCCATTAGGCATAAGGAGAATAGCTGCAGCAACCCCTTGCAGCCCATCACCCTGAAATTCCCCAGCAAACAGTATGATTGGTATATCTTTAGCAATGATCGGTTTTTGGGGATGAGTCGACATTGTGAATCTATAAAATAATGGGGTTAACTGTGTACCTTAGTATCCATATTCATCAACTTGAGCCGGTTGAACTACATAATTCGGTTGCGGTCGGGGTTGATTGTTTTGAGTGGGTGCATTAGGATTGCCATTACCATAGGCATTAGGAAATTGAGGAGAAGGGGGATAAGTGGGAATCGGGGCTGGCGATCGCCCATTTCCATAGGGTTGACTGTAGGGTTGGGGAGGAGAATAGGTATAGGGATTATTGGAGGGTTGGGTGAGATAAGGATTGTTTTGCGGTGGGGTTACGGTAGTTGGATAATTGGGTTGTGTCCCTCGACCCGCCGGGGGTTTAGTATTTTGAGGGGAGCGATTCCCTGAAGACTCTGAAGAAAAAACGTCTTTGATAGCATCTTCTAAGGGAGTCTTTTGAGGGGTTTGATTTTGCTCCATTGCCCTATCTGGTAGTTCAATGGGTTTAGCGGAATTTTTAGACGGAGTTAAGGAGGGAAATAAAGACCCTAAGTTCTTCACATTAGGCATCAAAGGTTGAAACTTAATGGAAGGATTCGATGGATTCAAGTCTGGGTTATTCTCATCCGAAGAAGGAGATAGGGGGGAATTATTGGGGTTATTTTTTAGAATTGGTTGGTTGACTTGAGGAGACCGTCCCGGCTGTCTTAAGACGTTTGGGGCTGAGGGCGGAGGAAATCCTGGTGAGTTAAGACGATTAGCCTCTAAATCTTGTACGGTTACGCCGATATCAACATTATTACCCACTTCTCCTTCAAATTCCCCCTCACTGATCCCAGAAGGAGTTTGATTACTCCCTACCCATTCGGGATGACGAGAATATTGCCACAATGCGAAGGCTACCAGTGCCATAATTCCAATCGATCCCCAAACTTTCACATTAGCGAGAGGTTTGAGTCCTGCAATCAAGTAACGGAAGGATGAGTTAGAAGGTTTCGGATGAGTCATGGCCAGAAGATTATGATGTCTTTCCTCATTTAGTCTATCTTAGATTACGGAAGTCTCACTGATTAAATCTGGCTTGATTGATTTTCACTTTGGGACTATTAATGTAATGTTAATTTTAAATGTCATATTAATTTTAGAGGATAGGTTATGGAACTAGAGTTTCCGGAAGATTTAAGATATCTAGACAGTCATGAGTACGTTCGTTTAGATGGAGATATTGCTACCATCGGCATTAGTGCTTATGCGATTGAGCAATTAGGGGATCTGGTATTTCTGGATTTACCGGAGGTGGGTGATTCTCTAGAAAGGGGGTCCAGTTTTGGTGCCATTGAATCAGTTAAAGCTGCAGAAGACCTTTATCCCCCAGTTTCAGGAACGGTGGTCGATCGCAATGAACAAATGATCGAAACCCCAGAGGTCATTGCAGATGATCCCTATGGTGATGGATGGTTGCTTAAAGTTCGAGTTGAAGACCATGACGAACTAGAAGACACTCTATCGGCTCAAGACTATCGTGCTATGCTTGAAGGGGAAGAGGGAATCTAATAGCGGTTTTCAATTGGGTGTATCAATATTCTAGTCAAGTTGAGTGTGGGGAGTGTGGGAGGGAATTTTTATCCCAATAAAGGAAAAACCAGAAACACAAAAATTCATCCCTCAAGTTATAGAACTTGGGGTATTCTTTTTGTGTTTCACCGCTCAATATTTTACTGATATGTTATAATATGAGTAAGGTATATCATAAATCTTTCTGATGTTAGTCACGCAATCGATACAAATTAGAAGATTGACAGCAGAGCAGTATGAAATACTGCGCTATCAATGTCGCTTAGCTAAAAATATGTATAATGTGGGACTATACACGGTAAGACAGTTCTTTTTCGCAGAAAATCGTTTTTTAGCTTATGAATCGAACTATCATCATTGCAAGGACAATGAGAACTATGGTTTGTTACATTCTCAAGTTGCACAACAATGTCCCAAATCTGTAGATGAAGCTATTAGGGGCTTTTTTAAGCTGTTAGAAAGAAAAAAAGAAGGAAAATTAGCAGCCAGAATATCCTTGCCTGATTATCTCAAAAAAGATGGTTATTTTCCTTTAGTGTATCCTCAACCCTAT
>JASJDN010000159.1 GCA_030065205.1 Crocosphaera sp. | reverse complement strand
CTCTAACAGTTCTCTGTCTTCGACTTCACTCAAATGCACTTTTAAGGGGGCAGGCAAAATCTAAATATTCCTCCTCGTACTCCGCTAGCCCATTTTACAACTATTTTTGCCTACCTACTTATATTCTTATGATAACCGACCTAAATTATAGCCGTCTAACCCACCCTACTCTTTTATCGCCCCCCTTAGTAAGGGGGGTTGGGGGATTTTACATATTACCAGAAACTAAAACTTGATTGACAGTCAAATCTAACTCAGAAAACAAACGAGAGACTAACTTATCTGACACATTATAAACTGTTTCTTCATATAACCCTTCCTCTAATGAAAGGATTGTAATTTTCTCATTTTTTGGATCAACAATCCAATATTCATCAACCCCTAAAGCTGCATATTCTGATCGTTTATAACGATAGTCTCTAGTAACAGATTCAGGACTAACAATTTCTACAATTAATAAAGGGGGAATGTCTACGATAGCCGACTTATTTAGCAATTCTTGAATGGTATCAGCTTCAATAATATAAAGATCACTAATACGAGATTTGCGCCATCCGGTTCTTACTCCTGCTTCTTTAAAACAGAGTAAAGGTAAGGCTTTTTCTCTAATTAAGTTGTCAAAATATGACTCTAAAAACTTGGCAATTAATAAATGTTGAAAACTCGGAGGATTCATTAATACTAACTTCCCATCAACTAATTCATAACGATTGTCTGATTCATCATTATGTTGACAATAATCTTCAAAGCTATAGATTTTTTCTGATACTTGAATCATTAATAAATAACTCCTTAAGTTATGTAGGGTGGGCAATTTTTTCTAGATTATCAGTCATTAAGATGTATGTTTCATTTGCCCACCTTAGGGTTTTATAGATTTAATAGTTGTATGAGGTGGGTAATTTTTTACATTATAAGTATCTAAAATAAATTTCAGATTTGCCCACCCTACTCTCTTATTAGCCCCCCTTAATAAGGGGGGTTGGGGGGATCATCTAAAGCTGATTTTAACTCATTTTTTAACAATTCTTGTGTGTTTGATATGTCCTTAACTAAGTTTTGATAGTCTTCTAACATCTTACCGAAATCTCGATGTTTTTCCCGTTCTTGGTAAGGATTCTTAATATCTAAATTGTAACCATTAGCTTTAATTTCTTCAATAGAAACACACCAAGCCAATTCATTTTCTTCTCGATTATTCCACCATGCTTTTTCTGGGGCAAACTCCTCTATTTTTATGGGTTTCGTTTTAGAATAGGACTTATAACCAGGAGGATAAGGATGTTCATAAAACCAGATAGTTTCTGTTGGTTCACCTTTAGTAAAAAAGAGTAAATTAGTCTTAATGCTGGTATAAGGACTAAACACCCCATTTGGTAGCCTAACAATGGTATGTAAATTGCATTCTGATAACAATTTTTCCTTGATTCTTGTCTTTACCCCTTCTCCAAATAATGTCCCATCAGGTAATACTATGCCTCCTCTTCCTCCTACTTTCAATAACTGCATAATTAACACTAAAAATAAATCCGCCGTTTCTTTAGTTTGATAAGCTTTAGGAAACCCCATTTCGATGCCATCCTCTTCTTTTCCTCCAAAGGGTGGATTAGTTAAAATAACCTCTACCTTATCCGATGGTTTATAATCCCTTAACGGACGAGCTAACGTATTATCACGGCGCACTTGTGGCACATCTATTTCGTGTAATAATAGATTCGTAATACAGAGTAAATGGGGTAACGGTTTCTTTTCCACTCCCCTAATTAAATAACTTAATTTTTCCTTTTCTTCAACGGTTTTAACCTGCTTTTTGAGATGGTTTAACGCACAAGTTAAAAAGCCACCGGTTCCACAAGCCGGGTCAAGAATTCGCTCCCCTAACTGGGGATTAATCATATCTACCATAAACTGAGTTACCGCACGGGGAGTATAATATTCTCCTGCATTTCCTGCATTTTGTAAGTCCTTTAATATCTTTTCGTAAATTTCCCCAAACAGATGTTTATCTTGAGAATTATTAAAATCAATTTCATTAATTTTATTGATCACTTGACGAATTAATGTGCCACTTTTCATAAAATTAAATCCGTCTTCAAAGGCTTCTTTTAAAATTTTTGTCTTTGGATTTTTTGCCGTTGCTAAATCAAGATTTTTCAGTGTTTTAAAGAGTTTACTATTAACAAATTCTAATAATGTTTCCCCAGTTATTCCCTCATCATTAGCTGCCCAATCACGCCATCTTAACTCCTCCGGCATAGCAGAAATATAATCATCTTCAAACAATTCTGCTTCCATTTCTCTGTCATCAAAAATCTTCAGAAATAGCATCCAAGTCAATTGACTAATGCGTTGGGCATCTCCATCTACCCCCTCATCAATTCTCATAATGTCTTGAATAGCTTTAACAGTCGTAGAAATGGACATAAAATTTAAGTTACAAACTAAGTTAAAATGACAAATATAGTAATTATGCCATAAATAAAAACTATGACAGATAAAGGAACAATTACCAAAATCACCGATGGAGGGCGTATTGTCATTCCTGCTGAATACCGTCGCGCCTTAGCCCTTAATACAGGGGATGACGTTATTCTCACTCTCGAAGAAGGAACTATACGCATTTTGTCCAGGAAAGAAGCCCTTCGCCGCGCCCAGGAAATTGTCGCTCGTTATGCTCAAAATTGCTCATTAGCCAGCGAATTAATTGCAGAACGTCGCCAAGAATCTGAAAATGAGTAATTATGTTCTTGATGCTTCTGCTATCCTTGCTTTACTTCAAAAAGAACCAGGACATGAGCGCATTAATGAACTTCTAAGGGAGTCTGTTATCAGTGCCGTTAACCTCAGTGAAATTATAACTAAACTCATCGAAAAAAATCTGCTAGAAAATGAGATTAATTTAGTGCTTTCTTATCTCAATCTTGATGTAATTTCCTTTAATGAGTCTTTAGCTTTATCTTGCGCTCGTCTGCGTCCTCTAACTCGTCATTTAGGCTTATCTTTAGGGGATAGAGCTTGTTTAGGGTTAGCCCAACAGCTAAATTATACCGCCATCACAACGGACAAAGCTTGGGGACAATTAAACATTGGCATTTCTATCGAAATTGTTCGTTAAGTCAAGAAACCCGATAAAGTTCTGTTGCTAACTCTTTCAATGCTGCTAAATATTGCTGTTTTCCTCCAAAATGTTTAATAATTTCCATCGGTGTTCCCAACCTATCAAACGGCGCAACCTTTAACACCTTCAAATCCTCAATAGACTCAATTCCCTCATCTGCGTACTTATCTAACAACGCATTCAGCACTTCTCTGGCTTTCTCCCCATATTTTGTGAAATAATTGTGTTTTTTAACCTTATTTGCTCTTTCAACACGACTTAAAGGAGGTTGGTCAAAAGCTACATGACAAATTAAATCAAACGCATCAAACTCTTTCCCCACTTCCTGCATTAACCCTTCAAAAATGACCCCTTTTTCTTGTAAAGTATCAATAATCACTTGTTTTTTCTCTGCGTCACTCCATTGTCTCAAAAACGCATCGATTGAGCGATATTCTTGATTAACCGTCTTTTTTATATAATCCTTCAAAGATTCCGTAATTAACTTCCCTTCCTTATCGTAATACTGCACCCTTTCCCTGATAACCGATGTGGTAACCGTCTCCTTCTCTAGATAATATTTCGTCCGTTTCTCCCGTACAACCGGTGACGCTTTGGTGATGGTGTAGGGGTCATCTTCTGCTAAGACAATGGATTCATCCGGTTTCGGTTCGTAAATTTGTACTGGTTCCCCATCAAAGTCCGGGTCAGCAAATAACTCTGTGGCCTTTTTGAAATCCATGATGGTAAAGTAATATTTATCAAATTCCTTATTAATGCGCGTTCCTCGACCAATAATCTGCTTAAACTCAGTCATAGACTGAATAGAACGGTCTAAAACAATTAATTGACAAGTTTGAGCATCTACCCCCGTCGTCATTAACCGAGAAGTGGTCACCAACACAGGATAGGGACTATCGGGCAAAATAAAATTATCTAACTCCTCTTTGCCAATTTTGTCGTCTCCTGTGATTTTCACCACATAACGGCTATTTTGCGCCACTAAATCACTATTTGCTACCACTAACGCCCTACGCATTCGTTCTGCGTGGTCAATATCTTCACAAAATACAATGGTCTTACAAAAACGGTTTGTCCCTTTGAGAAATTCCGTAATTTTCTGGGCCACCAAAATGTCACGATTTTCCAGTACCAAAGACCGATTCATATCCGTTTGATTATAGATTCTATCCTCGATAAATTGCTTATATTTATCCAATTGCCCCGCTTTCGGTCGCCATCCCATTAAATCTTTGTCAATATCGATGCGTATCACCTTATAAGGGGCTAAAAAACCGTCTTCAATCCCTTGTTTAAGGGAATAGGTGTAAATAGGTTCACCAAAATAGTCAATATTAGAAATGTCTTTGGTTTCCTTGGGGGTGGCCGTTAAACCAATTTGCGTCGCACTACTAAAATAATCAAGAATATCCCGCCAGGCCGAGTCTTCTGCTGCACTACCCCGATGACATTCATCTACCACCACTAAATCAAAGAAATCAGGGGAAAATTGTTTATAAATATTCTTTTCTTCCTCATTCCCTGTTACTGCTTGATATAACGCCAAATAAATCTCATAGGACTTATCTACCTGACGCTTCTTAATTTTGGTCATAGTCTGGCCAAACGGCTTAAAATCATTGGTTTTGGTTTGGTCTACTAAAATATTGCGGTCTGCTAAAAATAAAATTCGTTCCTTAGTGCGAGATTTCCATAACCGCCAAATAATTTGAAACGCGGTGAAGGTTTTTCCCGTTCCTGTGGCCATTACCAGTAAAATGAGCTGATTTCCCTTAGCAATGGCTGCAACAGTGCGATTAATGGCATTGAGTTGATAATAACGGGGTTTTTTGTCCCCACCGTCACTATAGTAAGGATGGGTAATAATCTCATTCTCTTCCTCCTTGATACCTTTCCATTGACGATAACGCAGCCATAACTCCTCAGGAGACGGAAATTCATCTAAACCTATCTCTCGTTCGATGAAATGGTCATTACGGGTAAAATCATGTTCAATAAAGCCATCTCCATTAGAACTATAGGCAAAAGGAATATCTAAAATCTCAGCATAGTTCATCGCTTGCTGCATTCCTGCACCCATGCTGTGGTTATTATCCTTCGCTTCAATGACCGCAATGGGTAAATTAGGACGATAATAAAGGATATAGTCAGCCCGTTTGCCTTTTCCTCGACTGGTTAGTTTACCTCTGACTAAAACTCGGCCATCGGTAAACGTCACTTCTTCTCGAATTTGAGTGTTAATATCCCATTTATTGCCATTAACTAGGGCTGGCGTTATATATTTTGTGCAAATATCCCGTTCACTAAGGCTTTTTTTGTCAATGTTGGTCATGGGAAGCAGCAGGAAATGACTTACTTCTAGTTTGCCCAAACCTTCTTTAAAATTAACTAGGGAGTTAGGGGAAAAAACATTTGAATATAAGTTGAAACAATTCTTTCTCCCCAAAACAAACTTAACATGGCACCTAAAGCCAAAAACGGACCAAAAGGAAACGGGTGACGACGGTCCAAAATGCCTAAAACCATCCCTCCCATACCAAACAAAGACCCCACTAAACAAGCTAAAAAACTGGTCACTAACAGATATTTCCACCCTAACCAAGCACCCAGCATCGCAGCTAACTTAGAGTCTCCTCCCCCTAATGCTTGTTGGCCTAAAATAAAGGTTCCACTGAATCCAATTAAATCAAACAACCAAATCCCTAACACCGCACTTGCTACACCTGCCATTAAATATTCAGGAGTTTGGGATACTTGCCAACCCATGACCCCTTGAAACATTAACCCTAACACTAACCCAGACTTGGTTAATACCCCCGGTAAAGTCATGGTATCAAAATCAATCATCGAAAGCGCAACCAACCAACTGATTAACACCCAATAACCAACCGTTAGTAAGGTAAATTGATATTGCCAACAGACAAAACAAAATAATAGACCAGTAACAGCTTCTATCAAAGGATAACGCACCGAAATGGGCGCACGACACCAACGACAACGCCCCCGTAACCATAACCATCCTAAAATCGGTACATTCTCCGTTTTACCAAGGGGATGTTCACACTGGGGACAACGGGAAGGAGGATGTATCAAGGACAGTCCTTCCGGTAGGCGATAAATAACAACATTGAGGAAGCTACCAATACAAGCACCAAAGGCAAATACAAAAGGAAGGGTAATGGTTGCAGTGAGTAAGTCCATATTAGTTATCAATTACCAGTTATTATTAACCATTTTATAATTAATTTGAGGAATTTATTGGTTGATATTTTTGCTTATTTTCTCTCTACATCTAAAACTTGCCCATTGGTTTGATTATTTTGACAATTATAATGGTACTTTACAGGTGTAACTAAGTCTTTCCAGTCTTCTCTTAAAGACTTTTCAAGCATTCCTTCTTCTGAACAGGAGATAAGAATAATTTTTACCTCGAACAACCGACAAATACTAAAAATTAGATTATCCACTGGCTTAAGTGACTGCTCTTGATAGGTTAAAACTAATTGTTTTACTTGTTGATTACAAATTAATTGAATTAATTGAATTAATTGTTTATTTTTGTAGTCAATATCACTATCAAGAAATTGGATCAATTTAGGATTTAATTTATTATTTTTACAGTAATTTTGTAAACAATTAACTTGTTTTTGCAAGTCTTTATTTTGTTGTTTTTTATTAATTCTAGCATACCCGATAGTTAACAATTCTATTCTTTTATACTTTAATAAATCTTCTCTATAAAAACGCCGATGACCTCCTTTAGTTCTCAAGGATTTTATTCTACCGGCATTCTCCCAACGACGAAGGGTTTTGGAACTAACCCCCAAAAATTGAGCAGCTTCTTTGATGGTTAAGAGAGACTTCATAGTCATGCTCTCCCTATAAGTTGGTTTACAAAGTATTATCAACAAGGCTGAATTAGGGAACATTGATAAGAGTTTTTAACTCTTCTAGTCTCATTATATACTGATTCCTACATAAACCATTGTTTAGTTGCAAATCTCCTTTATATTTTTTAATTTTGGTTGATTTTTTGATGCCTCCCATTTAGATGATTTTTTCAAGTTACGGAAAGTGGTGATTATTGAATATTTTGTTGATAAATTTATTCATAATTCATAACTTATAGACAAGATTCTATATTTTGTCCAAGATTGTCCAAATTTTTTGTAAGAAATAAATCCTTTAAAAAAATCTTAATTACAAGTTAATATGTACCCGCAAATAAAGAAATGTAAATATTTATTTATTTTCCTGAAATTAATTGACAAAAATCCTTGACTTTTAAAATTTCTTTCGTTATATTTCTCTGTGAAAACCCATTTGACATGATGGGTAAACGGCAAAATAAAATCCACTTTTAGGAGTGAAACAATGAATCCACCTAAGTTATTGAAAGCGTTGGCGATCGCTGGTATCGCAGCAGCAGGGTTTGCAGTTCCCATGAAGGCTAATGGGGCTGGGTTTGTGATTGACGATTACAACGTTACTGATCTAAGAGAGGCTCCACCTACCAATACCGATGTTTCCAAAACTATTATCAATGGTGATATTTGGCCTGAAGATTGGGATCGTGTTGAACTTGACGCAGTTACTGTTAATGGAGATCCAGTAGAAGCTAGACTTTGTCCTAATTGTGGAGCTTTCGAGATGATCTCAGGGGCTGGAAATTCTCAGGGTATAGCATGGGTTGATTATGAAGGACCTGAATTCGACTTAAGCGTATACGATGGTTGGTGGGTTCTGTATTCTGCAGATCTAGATGGTGGCGATCTCGCCCTGCTCACTGATAGCAATAATGATGGTACTTTTGATCTTACTCTTGCCGAGGCTATAGACTTACCCAATACCGGTGGGGCTGGTCCTGAATTTTTAGAGGCTTTGAAACTTGATTGGTTGACTGACGACTTAACTGTTGATGATTTGCGAGTACAGATAGACGGAACAGGGGTTGGCAACTTAGATTTTACTGTTGATGGGGTGAAAAAAGCACCCGAACCCGGAACCATTCTTGGACTTCTCGCTGTTGGTAGTCTCAGTGTTGCTGCTAAGCGCAAAAAACAAAAATAACAGCTATCTGCATCTGTCCGACACAGATAACTGTTAAACGTTGAGTTAAGTTTAGTTAGTGGGGTTCATCTTGTGCCGTCAACACAGTAACCTCACTTCTTTTTATCATAACCCTTTTATATAAGTCTTTCCTGAATACATTAGTGTTTATTCAGGTTCAAGGAAAATAACGCTAAACAGATAATAATTGATTGGCAATCTCATCGGCTGTTAGGTTATCTAAAATAATAACCACTCTTTCAACGACTTCATAAGCACTTTTTTCAGGACAAATAATAATGCCTGAATGTGTTTTCTTCCGAGACATATAGGCTAAATGTAGCGAGAGGCGATATAATTTATCATATTTAGTTAACGTCTCAACAATATTTACCTTTATATTATACGTTTATTTCTTATGTTTAATTAAAATTATTAGACGGTAGGGTGGGCAAATCAGAGATTTATCTGGACTACCTGTAAAATAGAAAACTTTGCCCACCCTACAAAACTGGTTTTTATAGGAGTAAACTACTTCTAGTTACTCCTATTTTTAACCTCAATTAATGGTGATGATGATGACCATTTCCATGATCATGATGATGATGGTTAACATCTAAATTACCCACTGCTAAGGTAGGATTAACCGTTAACGCTTCGGCGGATAACAACTCCGCAATGTGGCTATCTGCCCATTGTGCAGCCATTTCACAAAATTCAGGCTCATCATTAACACAAGGCATTTGTACATAAGTAACATCGGAATATTTCTTATGTAAACCATGAATAATATGTTCAACATCTAAAAGGGTTTCATGGTTTTCTGTGGCAAAGCCAATGGGCAGAAAGATAATCGCTTTGGCCCCTAATTCCATGAGATTTTTGGCTGCTAATTCTGCATTCGGTTGAGTCCATTTGATCAAGGGAGTTTGATGATTTAACCAACCCACAGAAATCAAAGGATAACGATGAATTAATCGCTCTCTGACCAATTCATATAACATTTGACTTTCATCAATTCCTGATGTAAATCCTTTGGCTTCGTGGGGACAACCATGATTTAATAAAATAATGCCAATTTGAGAAGGAAGGTATTTATCAGCTAAATCTCGCTTGATTTTTTCTTCTACTAATTTAGCCATCAAATCTAAGTAAGCTGGTTCGTTATAAAAAGAGGGAATATAACGTAACCCTTTTAACCAATGTTCGTCTCCTTCTGTTAACGATTCTAAGGATTTATTAACCTGTTCAACCGCAATTCCACTGGTAAAAATAGAATCAACTACTAACAAAGGATAGATTAAGATTTTGTCAAATCCTTGTGCCTTAATTTCCGTTAAAACTTGTTCAGGTAAAAAGGGTTTGCAGAAGTTAAACGCTTTAAAAACTTGAATGCGATCGCCCCATTTTTCCTGTAATTTCTTTTCAATAGAAGCCCGTTGATGTTCAAAAATGTGATTATGAGGGGAAATAAAATGATCGTGTTGATGTTGCCATTCATGGAGATCAAACATAGCTAATAACTTAGCTAAAGGAGGATAGATCCAAGTAGGAACCGGTGCAAATTTAGCCGTCAATAAATTTAAAGCTTGTTCATTATAATTAGCAAAATCTTCATAACTTTCCACCTCACCATAACCCATTAATAAAACGGCCACGCGATCGCTTTTATCCGTTCCCTCAACAGGATGAATGTGTTGTTTATCTGGCGTTGCAACCATGATTGTTACCTCAAAGATACTTTAATATGAAAGCAAGTATAGGGTGGATATTGGGTAAACTCCCCCTAATCCATAGTATAAAATACCGTCCCCTGGGGGGGGACATAATCATTGATCTTAAGATTGATTACAAATTCTCCTGCCCCTCCTGCATAACCTACTGGACAAAACTAATAGTTTCTTGTAAGATCAACTCCAGCGAGGCCAATAACAGTAATAGACCCGCTTGCTACCAGGGATGACAACCTTCTCCATAGTGCAGTAATGCCGTGAAAGCTCTTATCTACCCCTAAACAATGCAGTTG
>JASJDN010000041.1 GCA_030065205.1 Crocosphaera sp. | reverse complement strand
TGGGTTGCTTTATCTAATGGCAATGGTACTTTTAATTTTGTACATCGTCCCCAAGGTTTAACCGCAGGATATTGGGGAAATGAGAATAACTCAGAACAATTAATAGGTGACTTTAATGGTGATGGGTTAGATGATATTCTGAATTTACAAAGCGATGGAACGTCTAATAATTGGGTTGCTTTATCAAAGGGTAATGGTACTTTTAATTTTGTTCATCGTCCACAAGGTTTAACTAAAGGGTTTTGGGGGGATGAAAACAATTCAGAACAATTAATTGCTGATTTTAATGGTGATGGATTAGATGATATTGTTAATTTACAAAGCGATGGAACGTCTAATAATTGGGTTGCTTTATCAAAAGGTAACGGTACATTTAACTTTGTTCATCATTCCCAAGGTTTAACTAAAGGTTTTTGGGGACAAGAAAATAACTCAGAACAATTAATAGGTGACTTTGATGGAGATGGACTAGATGACATTGTTAATTTACAAAGCGATGGCGTTTCTAATAATTGGGTTGCGTTAACAAAAAACAGAAAAGATGAAGCAGCAAACCTTCTCCGTAATCAATATTATCCTGCGTTATCAGACGCAACCACCCTTTATAACCTGCAACAAGAAATAACTGATGAACTCACCAACTCCCAACAACAACTAGAAACCCTAAAAGCCCAAATTGCTCAAAAACAAGCCAATGCAACCGCAGCCTTATCACAAGCAGACTGGTACGAGGAACAAGCAGCAATACACTGGGACTTAAGCCGAAAAGCTGGCCCCACTTGGATAGAATGGCGATGGTATCCAAGACGGACAACGTTTGGTGGAACAGACTGGGATCAAATGCCCATAACTCACGTTGATCACCATTGGGTCATCTGGGATGCTTACCAAGAACAAACAATAAACCTGAGAAAACACGCTGCCAACCTAGACCAAGAAGTTATTGAAGATAGCCAACAACAAGACCTTACCGACCAACTGATCGCCCAATGGCAAGAAGCGAACCAAGCTGCTGATGAAGCCGAACTTACCCTAGATCAATTTATCGCTGAACTGCAACTATTAGAAGCGCAACGGCAACTCCTACCTGAACAAGAGGCACAACTAGAAACCTTTTCCCACTTACTCCCCACCCTCCAAGAACAACTAGCGATCGCGGAACTGGCAGCAGAGGAAGCCAAAGCTGCCACCACAACAGAACTTGCTGAATACGACATTAGTAGTCAAGCCTATCAAACCGCCCTCAATGATGTCCTAGAACAAAAAGCCACCCTAGACACCAATACTCAAAACCTCCTGCAACAAATAGCCAATACACGCACCTGGGTTGAACAGCAAACCCTTTACCTCGACACCGAACTCTCAGAAACGATTAAGCTACAGCAACAGTTACAAACCGAACTCGATAACCTTACCTCTCAACCCCTCACCCCTGAAAGCGAAACTAAAATCGTACAACTACAACAGTCTGTTGATCTCCTCACCCAAAAACAGATCATCCTTACCGCACAACAAACCGCCCTCACCCAAAAAATCACCCTTCTCGACGCACAAAAAACCGTTGTTGAAACCGAACATCAACTATTGCTATCCACCATAGACAGTCCCGACAGCGACTATAGCAACCTCGAAGATCAACTCTTAGACGCACAAAACGCCCTCGCCGAAGTCCAACAACTCGCCCAACAAGCAGAAGCCACCAGCATCGCTTTAACCGCCTCTATGGAAGACTTACAGGCATTTTTAGAGGTGCAAAACGACCAATATTTAACGGAAATACAAAGCAAACAGCAAACCCTGCAACAACTTCTCGACACAACGGAACTAAAAGAAAACTATACCTTACTCGCAACCGAAAAACAGCTAGAACTCAACACCCTCGAAACCCAACTACAAACCCGTTTGATAGAAGCAACAGAAGCCGGAAGTATTGAAGCAGCATATCTTTTAGAAGTTGCGTCCGCCAACAACTTCGCCACTGCTGCCGAAATTTATTACACAGACTATCGGGACTTAATGACCGATACAGGGGGTGGTTGCGCTGGCGGTATCGCTAGACCCGATGATGCGGTCAAAGCAGACTATTATTACAACGAAATGGTCAAATATCGGGCATTACAGGAACAAGCGCAACAACAAGCCGATCAATTTGCCATTGTTAAAGAAGCTGCCGAAGATCAAATTGATCTCATTCAACAACAACAGGCGATCGCACAAACAGAATTCAATGATATTCAAAGCAATATTAATAATACGCAAGAAGACATAGAAACATTACAGCAACAGTTAAATATTGCTGAACTACGGATAGATGCCCTCGAATATCTAAGAAACTGGACAGAACAAACCCTCGTCCAACTGCTGCAAGTCGAACAATTAAACCTTGCCCAAGCTAGATTAGAACAAGAGTTCGCAACACAACGACAACTCGGCATCGATGAGACGATAACCGCCAAATTTGAGAAGCAACAGGCAGATATTGCCAGAGATCGGGCTATTGCTACGGCAAAACTGGAACAATTAAACCAATTACAAGCCGAAGATGCCTTACAACAAGCCTTAAACGACCTGAGAAGCGACTTAGGACTGCAACCCATCGAAGATATTATCCAACAAGCGGAATATAAAGGGCAATTAGCCGGTATTTTGAGTGAGTTAGAAACAATCCAAAATCAACCAGAATTACCCGAAAATATTCAAACCATTCTCGCAGAAACCACCGCCGATATTCACGACGCATTACAAGGAAAAGAAGCCCAAACCATACAAGAAAATCTGTTAAATAGTGCTAATGCTTTAATAACCGAAGCTAATGAATTACAAACAGAAATCGCCCAATTAGAAGCAGAAGAAGCCCAATTACTAGGGATATTAGAACAGTCTCAAACCGACCTTAAAGGAGCAAGTAAAGCCCTCTACGATGAGATTATTAAGAGTCAGGAATTAGGGGAAGAAACCGACGAGATTAACCAAGAATACTTAGAAGTTTTATATAAGATTGGATATGCAACGGATGCGGTTGATTTATCTAGTGAATTAGCCCAACAATCAAAAGATATTTTAAATCAAATTATTGCAGGGAGAATACAAGAAAGAAAGACAAGAAAGAAAGCTTTTGTTAATGAAGTATTAGGTACAGTAACAACAGTCCTTGCTGTAGCAGGTTTTCTGTTAACAGGAGGTGCATCGATAGGACTTTATGGAGCAACATCTAGCCTTGCTTCTTTAGGGACTAACTTAACCCTTGTTAGCAGTGCAATTAGTTCTGTTCAAGCAGCTTATAATGGCGATTGGAGTGGGGCAATATTTAATCTAGCTATGACAGTTGTTAGTTATAAAATTAGTAACATTAATAGTCAAATTGCTGAGGCAAAAAAAGGTGTAGAAATTGCTAAAAATGCTAAAGATATTGATGCTGTAACCAAATCAATAAATGTGATAGCAGCCAGTCAAAAATTAGAGAGTCTTAGCGCAACATTACTCCCCAATCTTAAATCATTACAAACCTTTGAAGCTGCGGCTAAAGGAACTTATAATACTTATCGTGCCATAGAATCAAAAGACACAACTCTAGCCTTTTTGTCAGCTATTCAAGGGGTTGCGAATGTAGTCGCTATTGATGGAGTAAATATAGGAGAAACCTTAGATAAGTCAACTAACTTTTCTAACTTGGAAAAAGCCTTAATTACAGCAGGTCAAATTTCTGTAACTGCTCATCAAGCAATTGAAGCTATTGAAAATGGGGAATTATTATCTACTCTTGAATCAATCAGTCAAATTGCCGGCACTATTGGCACTAACTTTGCCACAGAATTAACACAAGATAATATTAGTAATGACTGGTTAACTTTGAAATCAATTATTATCGCTAGTGAAGTTTCAGTGGATGTTTACAAAACCATTGAAGCTATTGAAGATGGAGAATGGTTAGATGCTTTAAAATCAATTCCTAACATAGCTAAAGGAATTAAGAAGAGTCAAGAAAAATTAGAAAAACAAGCATCTCAAGGTGAGAATAATAACTCACCACAAGATGATAATAATGATTCCTCAGATTCTTCTAATACTCCCGATAATAATCAAGGTTCAGAAAATGAAGAATCTAGTATTTTTGAGAAAATACAAAACGAATTTGAACAATTATCTGACAAATTTGAAGAATATAAAGACCAATTAGAAACTTATATTACAGATAAATTTGGACTTGATTTCGATGATATTGAAAACATTGGTAAAACCATTGAAATAGGACAAGATATTTATGAAGACGGAAGCGTTGAAAGTTGGCTGAATGGAATTAACGAGATTTTGATAACTTGGGATGACGAACTTAAAAAAGTTATTGGTGATGACTCAACCTTTAATGTTGATAATCTCAAAAAACTTAACCAAACTGTAACAGTTTTATATAATGCTAATGAACAAGATAACTTAAATGCTTGGTTACTCGGAGTTAAAGATACCTTTGGTATTTGGCAAGACGATCTTCGAGAGTGGGTTTATAATAACTTTTATGATGCTGAAGTTGTTGAATTAGCTCAACAATTTAAGATTAATCCAGCCGATATCGAAGTTAATGATGATGGAGAAATATATTACTCAAATAGTAATAATTTAAAGATTTTAATTGGTTTGAAAGAAAGTCCCTCTAATAATACTTTCTATTTACTAGAAGTTAGTCCAGAAGCGCAATTAAAAGCAGAAGAAATTGATAAACTTTCTTTAGGAGATATGAAAGAAGCGATCAATACATTATCTGGTAGTTTAAAAGAAGAAGTGATTACTTATTTGCAAAATAAATATGGTGATCCTAAATCTTGGATTGATGCTCATCCCATTTTATTAGCTGATAGTAGTGGAGATGAAAGAATCATAGCAGAATCTCTTTTAACTCAAGAATTTATTCAAAAAGAAATTTTCATCTCTCAATATAAAGTTAACTGGAAATTAATTTCACAATACGAAGGTAATCGTCAGCTTAAGGCTTATATTCCCGAAGATGAAAATGGTAATATTGAAGGTGATAGTGGGCCAACACTTGCAACTGGATTTGATATAGGACAACATAATAAACAAGAATTAGAAAGATGGAAAATACCAAACGAATTAATCAAAAAACTTGAGCCATTTTTCGGCTTAAAAGGAGAAGAAGCCAAGAAAAAATTAGAAGAATTTGAGGCTAAAGGAAATCCATTAATTATTAGCGAAGATGAAGCTAAATTAATTGATATAGCCAAAAAACTTGATACACTCCAAAAACTAGAAAAAAATTATAATAAATTTTCAAACGTAGTTGAGTTTAAACAATTATCTCCTGCTGCACAAACTGCTATTACATCAGTTGCTTTCCAATACGGTACTAATTTACAGCTTCCTGCTAAAGACGGAGGAGCCCCCAAATTTTGGAAACAGGTTACTAATCAAAATTGGCAGTTAGCGATTCAAGAATTACATAATTTTGACGATATAACTCCAACTCGAAGAATAAAAGAAGCCTATCAATTGGCAGATTCAATGTATAATATTCAAACAGGCTTTAAAACGAATCAAGCTTATGATCTCGAAAAAATTGACCCCTTGACAGGAATGGGTAAAAATGATACGTTTACAGGACTTGATAACCAGGGTGATTTATTCATTTTAGGTAATGCCAAAGGAAGCTTTTATAATAATAATAATTTAAGTTTCAACGGAACAAATGACTATGCAGAGATTAAAAACTTTGAACTTAAAAATGATTATTTGCAACTTACAGGAAACTCCAATGATTATGTCTTAGGTTCAACCACTAAAGGACAAGCAATATACCTCAAAACCTCTGGAGAAAATGAACTCATTGGTATTCTTGAAGGAGTCAATAACTTTGACTTAAATAAAAATGTAATTTATGTTGGAGAATAGTCTATAAAAAAGAGTCCCAATTATTCCTAATAAACATGATTCGTCCAGAAATAGAGCATCAGCTTCTCACCTTATCCCTTTGCGACAAAGCAAAAATAGTTCAGAGTTTGATCAAAACTGGACGCATGGGTGGAACGGGAATTACGAAAACGCCTGGGGTTTGTGGTGGAGAAGCTTGTATAACAGGAACCCGAATTGCTGTGTGGCTATTGGTTGAAGCACAACAGCTTGGCATTAGTGAAGCTCAACTCTTACAGGACTATCCTCACATTAGGGCAGCCGATCTCGTCAATGCTTGGGCTTATGCTGATGCCTATCCCGAAGAAATTACCGCAGCCATTGCTGCTAATAATGAGGTAGCAAACGCCAATGGCACGCCTGTATGCTGACGAACAGTTTCCTCGATTAGTTAGCGAGTTTCTTCGCACGATGGGACATGATTTGAGTTCTCCGCACGTTGAAACAGTGCGGATTCTAAGCGGATGTTGCTACGCGCTATAAATAGACGCTTCGCAACGCTTACGATATGATTTAGAAAGCCTGTCTAATTGATATCGTTGTGGAAGACTCAACACTTCCCTAGACACCTTGGCTAAAGATAACTTTAGCTGTGTGCTTACTTTTCTAATAATATTAACTGCTCCTTGAGAGTCGCAATTAATTAATTGTCCTTTAGATGTGCGATACAATCCTCTTTTTATTCTTTTCCCTGATGGTTGCCACCCGTCGGGTTTTTCACCGACTGAAGGTAGCAAATCATTATCTAAAAAAGAACTTTTGGAAGTGTAGCTTTCCTCGGTTTCAATAAACTTAATTCCATATTGTTCAGCTAACTGACTAATACGATTCTTAAGCTTTGCTGTAGGAATTTGGACAAATTCTTGATTATTCTTTTTACCGATATTGATAGAATCTTTTTGGCGTTGATTCCACCCAAAAACAATAATCGAAATATCATTATTAAGACACCAATTAATAACAAATCGAGCAGCATTATTAACATTATCTCTCATTTGACGGTTACGCTTTTCTGTTAAATTAGCCAACTCTTCATCCCAATGATCTTGGACTTTGCCTTTTTTCAATTGAGCAACTCCCTTGTTATACCATTGATTTTGGGATTTTACTTTTTTTCCATCAATAATAAATGATTTACCAGTGGTTGATGTACCAGTCAACCAATTGTTAAGCCCGTGGTCTATTCCAATTGCATTTAGATTAGGAACAATTTTTTTTATATTATTTTGCTTGTAAATACATTCAAGGTAAAAGCAGTGATTTCTAGGAACAATCCGAAATTCCTTAATTGACTTAAAGTCTAGATTAGATGGCATTGGCAATAGAAAATGGTCAATACCAAACCATGCTTTAACTTGCTTTCCCAGTGGAATCTTGAGCATTCCATCTATTAATTTAATCCATCTAGCAGGACAACTCAAAACCGCCATGCCTCCTTTTTTACGGTATTTGGGCAGGCGTGGCTTGTTAGTTAATTGTCCATTTTTCCACAACTTAGATAGCTTTTTGTAAGACACAAAAGACTCAACAACATCATGTAAGACTTGTTGAGCACAAGCCGATCTCATTGCTTTAAAATGAGGATTGTTTTTAAGCAATGAATCAAGCTCGTATTTGCTCACATAACGATGAGCTTTGAAAAATACTTGACGACAATAATATATTCCACAATTTGCTAATTTATTAGCTTCTGAGCAAATAAACTCTAGGATAGCTTTTGTGTCGTCATTGGCATGAATAAGATTTTGCTGGCACCCATACATAGTTGCACCTCCTGTTGATATAGTAGTCTGTATAAACATGAATGTCAACTATTTTATTTTGTTAGTGTCAATTTCTAGTTTATTCCTTTTTTATTTTATATAAACTGTGTTTTTCCAAAGGGTGTTTTTGAGGTAATAAAGGATGATTAAATTCACCAACATAGTGCATTCCAATGCTTTGCATCACTCGACGAGAACGGATATTTCGAGGAACCGTAAACGAAACAATTTCTGATAATCCTAATTCATTAAATCCATAATCAAGAGAGGCTTTTGCTCCTTCTGTAGCATAACCTTTTCCCCAATAATCGTAAGCTAAACGCCAACCAATTTCTACACAAGGGGTAAAAAAACTGTCAAACTGGGGAACCGATAAACCCATTAATCCGATAAACGTTTGATTCTCGATTAATTCGACAGCAAAAAAACTATACCCGTCTTCCTCAAACCTCAATTTTATGACTTCGAGATAATTATCACTTTCTTCTTTTGATAATAATTTTGGCATAAATTCCATCACCCTTGGATCAGAATTCAGCTTAAACAAAGGTTCTTTGTCCGCTTCTTTCCACTCTCTTAGTTTGAGTCTTGCTGTTAAAATTTCCATCGTTTTTTTAAGACCAGGTTTCACATTAATAGATTAACGTTAAAATTTTATCTAACAACCAATCATAAGTTTTCTACTAGGAGTTTAACTCATGAATGAACCGATTACCGTACCATTAGACTTAACAGACATCCTAAAAGAGCTTAAGCAGGATATCAAAGACGTAAACACCAAGCTAGATAAGCAATCAGAGAAACTAAACACCATTGAGGTGAAGCTGGCAACAATTGACACAGAAGTAAGAAACCTCAAGGAAGACGTTAGAGACATAAAAACTGTCCAAAATACTCTAGTAAAAGAAGTATCTGACCTCAAAGGCTTCCGTTCTCTAATCCTCCCCCTAGTCGTCGGTGGTATTAGTGCCGTTATCGGGGGAATCGTTACGGCGGTGTTTCGATTACCTGCTTTATTGTTGAAACCCTAGCGAATGTCTTGACAGACAAATTCTTCCCACACTCTCAGGAATTTTGTATCATCAAACACTTTTTGCCCATGATTACTTAAGATTCTCTGTAGAGAAACCAGGCCAGCCAAAAAACGAGGTTACACTGATCAGTGGTGTTCCCTAGACACTTCAACAGTCAAACAAGATCAACGTTCTCTTGATCACACAACCCGTAGAGTTGGTAGGAATTATATGACAAAGCGAACCTTTGGTGTCATCGGCTTGGCGGTGATGGGAGAAAATCTCGCCCTCAATGTCGAAAGTCGCGGTTTCCCCATTGCTGTATATAATCGTACAGCCAGTAAGACAGAAGAATTCATGAAAACTCGGGCCCAAGGCAAAGATGTCAAAGCGGCCTATTCATTAGAAGAATTTGTACAAATCTTAGAACGTCCCCGTAAAATCTTAGTCATGGTTAAAGCAGGTGCGCCTGTTGACTATGTCATCGAAGATTTAAAACCTCTTCTCGAAGAAGGAGATATGATCATCGATGGGGGTAACTCCTTATACGAAGATACCGAAAGACGGACCAAAGACCTAGAATCAACCGGTCTGGGTTTTGTTGGTATGGGTGTCAGTGGCGGTGAAGAAGGTGCCTTAAACGGACCTAGCTTAATGCCTGGCGGTACCAAAGCTGCCTACGAAGAATTAGAACCCATTTTAACCAAAATTGCGGCACAGGTGGATGATGGACCCTGTGTTACCTTTGTTGGCCCCGGTGGTGCTGGCCATTACGTAAAAATGGTTCACAACGGCATTGAGTACGGCGATATGCAGTTAATTGCAGAAGCCTACGATATCATGAAAAATGCCCTCGGCCTCAGCAATCAAGAATTACACGAAGTGTTCACAGAGTGGAACACCACCGATGAACTTAATTCTTTCTTAATTGAAATTACCGCCGATATCTTCAAGTATATCGACCCTGAAACCGATAAGCCTCTGGTTGACCTCATTTTAGACTCTGCTGGACAAAAAGGAACCGGTCGCTGGACCGTAGTCAGTTCTCTGGAGTTAGGGGTTCCCATTCCCACCATGTACGCTGCGGTGAATGCACGGGTCATGTCCTCTTACAAAGAAGAGAGAAAGGCTGCGTCTCAACAGTTAACGGGTCCTTCCATTAGCTTTAATGGGGACAAAAAAGCCTTTGTTAATAAGGTCAGAGATGCGCTCTACTGCTCTAAGATGTGTTCCTATGCTCAAGGCATGGCTTTAATCGCTAAAGCGTCTGCTGAGTATTACAATAACCAAGTGAGTTTACCCGAATCGGCTCGTATTTGGAAGGGGGGTTGCATCATCCGTGCTGGCTTCTTAGATAAGATTAAGAAAGCATTTGTAGACAATCCTAATCTACCTAACTTACTCTTAGCTCCTGAGTTTAAACAAAGCATCTTAGACCGTCAAGAAGCTTGGCGTGAAGTGTTAGTTTTAGCTAATGAGGTTGGTATTCCTGTTCCTGCGTTTAGTGCGTCTCTAGACTACTTTGATAGCTATCGTCGCGCTGATCTACCTCAGAACTTGACTCAGGCACAAAGAGACTACTTTGGCGCCCATACCTACGAACGGGTTGATAAGCCCAGAGGTGAGTCTTTCCACACTGAGTGGGCTGCTTAAATTCTACTGATTGATAAAAGTCATAATGTAGCTTAGGGATCAACCATTGTTGATCCCTACAATATTTTGAGCCTCAGAATCTATCAATTGCTCTTTTTGCTAAGATTAAGATAAAGAATTTATGACGGCTGATGCAGTTGGATAATTATGTCTGAATTAATTGTTGGAAAAATATTAGGTGGACGCTATAAAATTATCGAGGTATTAGGGAAAGGTGAATTTGCAGAAACATTTCTCGCAGAAGACACTGCTTCTCAAAGAACTGTTGTCATTAAAAAACTGACACCAGTCACCGATCACAACATTGATTGGAAAACGTTTCAAAGCTTCAAAGAAGAATTAGACGCAGAAAAAGTGGAATTGCTAGTGCAGACTGGCGGAAATAGTTCTAATAGTCCTGATCTTTATGCCTGCTTTAAAGAACAAGATGAATTCTATTCAGTTCAAGAATATATTGAAGGAAAAACTTTAGCTGAAATTAGTCCTATTCCCCAAGAGCAAGCTTTTTCTTTTTATACTTATCTGTTGATAGCTTTACAATACACACTCAATAACAATCTCATTCATAGGGACATTAAACCAGAAAATATTATGATGCTTAGAAGTGATGAATTACCTGTAGTAGTAGATTTTGGTGAAGTTGAAAATTCTAAAGATTCTATGGAAAAAGCTTGCTCATCTTCAGAATCGATTATAATCAATTATCAAAATATAAATTGGAAAAGAGGTAATAAAATTTTAGCATTTGCATCAGGAGGAGCCTTTTTGGGTGGACTTATTGCTCAAATACCTGGTTCTATTATTGGAGCAATGATGGCAGCAATTTATGGAAGTATGGTTAAAGAGAAAAGAACCTAAAGCATGAGAAATTAATTAATGAATCAAATTCAAACATTACTATTTGCTTGGATATTCTTAACTTTTATTTTTATTTTGTTGGGCTATTTAATTTACTATAGAGTTAACCGTTCTTTCAAAAAGTTAAGTTTGACTGATTTCATGAATATTGCCTTAGCTTCAGCCGCAATTATATCAAGTTCTAGGTTAATTTATCGTGCCGTTACTTCCGAAGAACTAATGCAATTATTACAGTTTGAAATTGTCACATTATTTTTGGGAGCGGTAGCAGTCATTTGGATTTCTTTACAACAAATTTGGTACACTTTTAAGTAAATTTGATTGATAATCTCTCTTTTTATAGCAAAAACCAGCGATCGCGATCGCTGGATACCCTAATAAAAATATTGTTGTTGTTCTTTGAGGAAATCGGGTGGCGCGTTCCCAAATTTGCTAACCATTCGATTTCTATATGTAAATTGTAACATCAAGCACGAATTTTTGTAAACAATATTTAAAATATTTGTCTTAACCTTGATTTTTTAGGTAGCATTGTATCTTATGTGGTTTTCCCCAGAGTACCCGTTCTCGCTTATAGATGACCATCCCCGGTTTGGCTCCTTTGGGTTTATAGACGTATTTGGGTTCGGTATAGACCACGGGGACTTGTTCGCTTTGACGGGCCCGACTGTAATAAGCAGCCCAGTCTGCAGCACAATGTAAATCAGCGTCATTGGGAACCGCACCGGGTTCCAGTCTCAAGAGTACATGACTACCCGCACTTTCTTGGGTATGAAACCATAAGTCATAGTCCCCGGCGGTACGAAAGGTGAGGCGATCGTTTTGGCGGTTATTCCGTCCGATCCACACTTCAAACCCTGACGGTGTGGTATGTTGATAAGGTTGGGACTCATCGGGACTATTGGGGGTTTGTTGCGTCCGAGAGGGTAAATAATTTTGTTGTATTAATTCTTCTTTGATTTCTTGGAGGGTTTGTAAGTCTTCAATGGAGTGATAATAGTCGATTTGTTGTAGACTATCTTCGACTTGTTCTAAGTAATTAATTTCTTCTTTAACTTCGTTTAATAGGGGTTCAACTGCACTTTTTGCCCGTTTTAATTTTTGATGTTTTTTATAGAGAAGTTGAGCATTTTGTATGGCATTTTTTTCGGGGTTTAAAGGGATTTTTACGGGTTTTTGAGTTTCAAAGTCATTTAAGGTCATAGAACCCATTCCTGGTTCCCAGAGGTGGGAATGAGCCATTAATAAATCCCCTTTTTGCCGATATTCATCTGCTTCTGAGGATTGCTCCATTTTCTCTTGAAAATTACCAGCTTTATTATACAGTTTCTTCAGACAAGATTTTAGTTTTTGTTGCAGTTGATATTTTAATTGTTTGAATTTTTCTTGATTAATTTCTTTTGTATAATAATCATTAATTAAGGTTTGTATGTTAATCGTTTGTTCAATTATCCCCCAACCTAAAACAGTATAACCTTGTTCAGTATAGCCTGGTTCAAAATTTTTATCCTGTAAACTTTTTAACCAAAACTGCCACAGTTTATATAACTGGTTCCAATCTTTTTCTGTTAAACTTTCTGTAGAATCTTGTGGTTGGAAACCAGCTTCTTTGAGCATAGAAGTAGCAACAGCCGGACTTAAACCACGATAACTATTTAATAATTGTTTTTTGAGAGAACCGGGAATTAAACTGACTCTTTCTTGCCATCTTTCTTGATCTTCGTCTAACTTGGGAAAGGTTCCCGTTAAAGCGGGAGGCAGTTCGTATTTTTGTCCTGTTTGAACGGTTCTAACGGTTGACTGATTCGGGTTTACTTGGTGAGCAACGGTAACAATTTGCTGTCTATTATCCGTTAAAATAACATTACTATATTTACCCATAATTTCGACAAAAAGATGCCAAACAGGTTCATCTCCTGGACGTTTGGCAAATTGTAAATTAACCACTCTTTCCCAAGGGGAAATCATGTTTAAATCAATAAGTGCAAACCCATTTAATTGATGACGTAATTGATCGCTAAACGTGAAGGTGTCGGGGGTTCTTGGTGGGGGATCTCCTATACATAATCTAGCCGCTTGAGGATGCCAAGAAATGGTTAACCAACTCCGCTTTTTTAAGGTACGCAAGGCGATAGAAATGGTATGGGGATCTCTTTGATAAACCTGTTCAACTTTAGCAGGTATCCAATGGGTTTGCAGATCATCACAAATAGCGGTTAAGGTGGTAACATCAACGGACTGCATAGGAGTTAATTAATAACTTAATTATCTTCTATTTTCTCAGATTTTTGCTGAGTTGAAAAGAAGTATATAGCGTTTCTCGGACTCATGGGGTACACTTAACTCCTGCCTCCTGCCCCCTGCCTCCTGCCTCCAAGCGATAACCTCTGTACCTCACAAGTATGAGAACTGCTATAGTATTTTTTCATTAGCGTTCAGTGGGAGTTAACGTTAGGGTTATCATTTCTCCTGATTCGTCTATTTCCAAAGCATTGATAATATTAATCGTGTCGTTGGATAACTTAGTAATATTTTCGTTTACTTCATCTTCTGACTGTTGAGGAATGGTTAATAAAGCTGTTTTTGCTCCTTGAAATAAACTTAAGTTAGTCAGAGGAATCTTCTCAAGAATTGTGAGTTCTTTATCTTGATTTTCAGTTAAAGTAACTTGATGACATTGGTTATTACTTTGTTGACAAATAACCGTTTCATTGGCAGGAATCAATACTTTATCTTTAAATTCAATGGATTTAATTTCATTCAAAGGAATGCCAGTGGTATAACCTTTAAAACTAATGATTAAACTACGAGTATTCAAATCGATAAAGTTTCCTGTCGTCATATTGCCTGATTTCAAAGAAACCAATACAAAATCAGGAAAAACAACTTGAATTTTTTGGTTAATATTTTCTTGTTTATTTTGTTGAGAGAGTAGTAACGAGGGTAAGATAGGAGTGCCTAAAGCCATATGAGGAACTGTAACAACGGCACTCATTAATATCATGGATAATAATCGTTTCATGGTGAAAACTCCTCAAGACAACAATAATAGATGATACTATGAAAAAACCCGGTTGATAACCGGGCTGCACTAGCTTGTGTCTATAAAAAACGAAGTCACTATCTAACAGATAGGGCTACTTAGTGCCTATTGAGCTAAATTACAAGTCAAAGGACAAGCAGCATAAATAGAAGTGTGAGAGGGAGTTGCTTCGCCGTGCAGCCATCTCAACCAATGAACATCTTGGGGATGAATCCCTTTAACGGTAAGTAGTGCGGCCCCTAAGAAAATCACTAATAAATTAACACCAATCAAAGATCCAACCACCAATAAAACAGCACTTACCGGTAAAACAGATTGTAAAACAATTGATGCTAAAGCCCCAAACGTTGCCATTAAAACAACCAGGGGAAACCCAACAACTAATAAACAGACAATTAACGTAAAACTCCAAACTAAGAAGCTCTTAACAAACGTTAAAGAGTCAACTTTTCCTAATTCAGTTTTTTGTGCAAATTCCATATCTTCCTCCAGAGCAAACCAGTAACTTTATCTATTTTTTAGATAACGCTGTGTCAATCAGTATAGATAATCTCACAGAAAAAATGAGGGTTTTGAAAAAAAAATTTACATTCAACGGTTATTTTAGGGGTTAAAGATTGCAAAATGTTGCAGACAATTTTGATCTCAACGAAATTATCGGGGATCAAGCCTATCGTCATAGGATTGAATGTAATCTTTTGTAATATTCATCAAAATTACAAAAAAATGTAGCATTAGCTACAACGCTCATTTTTTGTTTTCAATGATTTTCTTGGGCAAAATATTAATATTTCTTAAAATTAGACGATAATTTTTTCAGAAAGAAAATAACGATTAACCCAAAAAACAGCCCGTACCTAAGTTTTTTCAAAAATTTTGGGAATACTAACCAAAGAAGATAACCTGACAGACCATTTAATTTAGCTTATTTCTAGAGAAATATAAAGATTATGACCCAATCCCAACGTCCTTCCTTGCCCCCTTTACCCCCTCCTCCCATGCCTCCAGTGAACGATTTTGAAGAAACCAACATGGACTTAATGGACATGGAAGGCATACCAGAGGCAAGTGGCAGCACCCAATTTATGCCCGCTTCTCCCATTATGAAAGAGCCACAAAGTCCTGTTGAAGCACCCACGCGCCCACCTATGCCGGCACCGCCTCCGTTACCAGCCACACCCCCCAAAAGTTTTGGTCGTTCTCCCGATCAACCCAGTTTGGCCGAATTAATTCGTCATGCCTTTGATGAGGGGTTTTCTGATGTTCACTTAGGGGTAGGAGAAAAACCCCGAATGCGCGATCGCGGGGAAATGACCATTCTGGAGTATCCAGAAGTGGATGAAAACACCTTTATGAGTTGGTTACGGGAAATTCTCAAAGAAGATGAAATTCAACGCTTTAAAAAGGAATTAGAATTTGATGGGGCAACCCAGTATGAGTTTGCCAGGGTTCGGATCAATATTTTTGATAGTTTACGCGGACCGGGTATGGTACTGCGTCTCATTCCCCTGAAAATCTTGACCATGGAACAATTACGACTCCCCATGATCTTCAAAGATATTTCGGACTCTCACAAAGGGTTAATTCTGGTTACCGGTCCCACCGGTTCAGGTAAATCAACTACCATGGCCGCGATGGTGGACTATATTAACAAAGAACATCCCAAACATATCATTACCATTGAAGATCCGGTGGAATTTGTCCACCAAAGCCGTCGTTCTTTGATTAAACAACGGGAAGTGGGGATGCACACCCTCAAGTTTGATAATGCCCTCAAAGCCTCCTTGCGGGAAGATCCAGACATTATTCTGGTGGGGGAAATGCGGGACAAAGAAACGGTGAATACGGCACTCAAAGCGGCACAAACTGGTCACTTGGTCATGGGAACTCTCCACACCAACAGCGCGGTAAAAACCCTAGAACGGATTTTGAGCTTATATAATGCTGAAGAACGGGAAGCGATGCGGGTGGCGATCGCAGAATCTTTGGTGGCTATTATTGCTCAAGGCTTATGTCGAACCACCGATGGAAAACGGGCGGCTTATCACGATATCTTGATCAACACCGAAACGGTCAAAGACTACATTATTCAAGGGAAAAATGACGAAATCCTTGAATTAATGAAGGATGGGGAATTTGATGGTATGATTACCACCAACCAGGCTTTATTTAATCTCTATCAAGAGGGACGCATTACCGAGGAAACTGCCTTAGAATTATCTCCTACCCCCAACGAAATTGCGATGATGTTACGGGGACGAATTTAGAAGAAACTCTAAAGAAATCAAGATGAAGGATGAATATAAGTTATAACAGAATTAATTCTTCCTTCATCCGATCTGTTATTCCTCTAAAAAATAACGAGCATGGCCGAAACAACAAGGGTTATACCGGACTTGTTTAAGGGTATTGCCCTTTTTACCCCAGGTGGCGATCTCGTTTATTGTCTCGATAGAAATAAACAAGCCCATTGGCATTCTCATTTATGCCTAGTTTTGCAGGAATTATTAAAGTTACCGGAACCCCCTCATTTTCTGGTTCCTGGTTATACGGCGACCGTTGACCGTTGGTTTTGTACCCGGGAGAAAAAGATTAAAACAGTGGCTGAACTTTATCCTGCAGTTCGTCGCTACGAACCTTTATTAAATGTTTTGTTTAATCTTAACAATATAGGTTGGACAACAGCGAGTTGGCAAGACCAAGCTTGTGATCCGGTTGTGATCGAAACCTATCGTTCTCGTTTTCCTCAACTGTGGGAAAGCCATGATTTATTAGTACGTTTGGATGAACGTTGGGAACGGGAACTCAAACATCAATTTTATCCCCTAGATAGTCAAAAAAAAGATGAATCTGAGGTCAATAAAGGTTATGTCTTACGTCTTTTTGTTTCTGGCAATAATCCCTCTACTAAGCAAACCCTAAAAAAAATTCATCATTTTCTGGAAACACAGTTAAATCATCCTTATACGTTAAAGGTCATTGATATTGGTAAACACCCAGAAATGGCAGAAACCCATCACATTTCTGCTACTCCTACCCTAGTTAGGGTTTGGCCTAAACCCATCAGACGCATTGTGGGAGAATTAAACGATTTATCTAGGGTGTTACAACTAATTACCACCAATTAGCTAAGATAAGTTATTATTAATCGCTCAATTGAGAATATGAATTTACCAATGGCAGCCACCTTATTTTACGGAATTCTACTGCTTTTCGGTGGCATTATGGGTTATGTTTCTGCTAAGAGCAAACCTTCTTTAATTTCTGGCGTTGTTAGTGGTTTGTTTCTCTTAGTTTCTGCTTTTCTTCAATGGCAACAAGTGCCAACGGGATTAGTTTTGGCTCAAATTATCACCCTTTTACTTGCCATTGTCTTTTCGATTAGGCTTTGGAAAACCCGAAAATTCATGCCAGCCGGGTTAATGTTGATGCTAAGTGTAGCCATGTTAGTGATTTTATTCCCAACAACCACTTAAGCTAAGGTTTCGGGACAATAACCCAATCCTCGGGTAAATTGTTGACGAAATGCCTCAATATCATTACTATCGGGTGAACCATGAGAGACAATAGCCACTTGATAACGACTCATGACATCAATAGGAGATTGACCGGTTTCTAGACTCCAGAAGACCATTTGTAGGCGAATTTCCAATTCGTAAGGAATACCCAGTTCATTCATAAACGCTTTGAAGTCGCCATGTTGTTGTGGAGTTAATGGTTGTCTAAACTTAATCTTGATAATCCAACCATTGATTTGATGAATAACCGTCATCGAACAAGAAGATGAAGCATACTTCCGTTGTAGATATTCGATCACCCGTAACGTTAAACTGGCGTTGGCTAGAAAATAGATATAATCCATTGTTTTCCCCCTTAATTTTTTCTGCTGAACAATTCCTCTAGCTCTAGTGTGCCAATGATCGCTTCATTTGTTATAGGGGACTTCCCCCCTATTTTCCCAAACTGTTATGGGGGAAACCACCCAACTAGGCTATCATCCCCATGAATATACGGATATAGTATAAGAATTGTTCGCTTGTTATGGGGAAAACACTGAGTGAATTCCTAAAGTTATGTA
This sequence comes from Crocosphaera sp., assembly GCA_030065205.1. Classification (GTDB taxonomy): domain Bacteria; phylum Cyanobacteriota; class Cyanobacteriia; order Cyanobacteriales; family Microcystaceae; genus Crocosphaera. Next base: position 12,417 of record JASJDN010000041.1, on the reverse strand, counting down.
TCTTATTTTACATGATTTCTTTAGCATACAACGAATCAAACTCGTTTGGGAACTGTCATTTTATGAGTAGTGATCATTTATTATCCAGTTACGACTATCATCTACCACCAGACTTAATTGCTCAAAATCCGATGATTCCTCGGGATCATTCGCGGTTATTGGTAATTAATTCCCCCACAAGTCATATTCATAGCATTTTTCGGGATTTACCTCAATGGTTATTGCCAGGGGATTTGTTGGTGTTTAATAATACGCGTGTCATTCCAGCGCGACTTTATGGTCAAAAGTCCACCGGTGCGCCGGTAGAAATTTTATTATTAGAAGAAAAAGAGCCTTTCTGTTGGTTAGCGTTGGTGAAACCTGGAAAGCGGTTTAAACTTGGCAGTGAAATTTATTTTAAGCTCGATAATAATGATGAGAATTTTTTAGTGGCCACTGTTATAGATAGGGACGAAGAAACAGGGGGAAGATTACTTAAATTTGAGGTAAATTCTGTAGAATTATTTTGGGAAAAAGTCGAAAAAATTGGTCAAATTCCTTTCCCTCCTTATGTGACTGAATCTGAGGCTAACCCGTCTCAATATCAAACGATTTATGCTCAAAAACCAGGGGCGATTGCTGCACCCACCGCAGGGCTACATTTTACGGAAGAGTTATTAGAAAAGTTACAAGAAAAAGGGATTAATCAAGCTTATATTACGCTACACGTTGGCTTAGGAACGTTTCGTCCTGTGGATATCGATAATATCAAAGAACATAAGATGCACCAAGAATGGATAGAAGTCCCTGATGTAACGGTTGAAAAAATTAAAGAAACAAAAGCTAATGGGGGGCGAGTGATTGCTGTAGGAACCACTGTAGTAAGGGCGTTAGAAGGGACAGCCAAAGCAACAGAAATGGCAGGTAAACAAGGGTTAATTTCTTTTAGGGGTAAAACAGATATTTTTATTTATCCGGGCTATTCTTGGCGTATTATTGATGGACTGATTACTAATTTTCACTTACCAAAATCAAGTTTATTGATGTTAGTGAGTGCTTTAATTGGCAGAGAAAGATTGTTAGAATTATATCAAATTGCGATCGAAGAAAAGTATCGTTTTTATTCTTTTGGAGATGGAATGTTGATTTTGTTATAGTTAAATAGAAGCCATTAACATCACCCGAAAACCGATTTGACTAACCCCAACCCCTTGAGGATGATAAGCATAACGAGAAGCACAACGACAATGATAAGCATCTTCATCCCAGGAACCCCCTCTTAAGACGCGACGGGTTTCTTGTTGAGAGGATAAGCAAGGTTTGCCTGAAGCAGAGGCATTCTCATAGCTAGAATCCCAAGCATCGGCACACCATTCCCAGACATTCCCGTGTAAATCGTATAATCCGAAGGGATTGGGGTAAAATGCGGTGACGGAGGTAGTTTCTTGACGATAAATACCCAAACTTTCTGCTGCATACAAACGTTTCGCCATATAATTAGCCAAATCACCGGTTAACGTTGGGCCAAAATAAAACGGAGTGGTAGTTCCCCCGCGACAAGCGTATTCCCATTGCGCTTCACTGGGAAGTTGATAAGTCCGTTGAGTGTATTGAGAGAGGCGATCGCAAAATTCCACTGCATCCTGCCAAGAAATGGAGTCTACCGGACGATCGCTGCCTTTAAAAGCAGAGGGATCAACGACTAACTCTCGGTTAACTTGAGGATATTGAGCGACTGTTTCCCATTGTTTTTGAGTAATGGGGTATTTTCCCAAGAAAAACCCCTCTACAGTAACAGAATGCTGAGGTTGTTCACATACCTGAGATCCGGCTTCAGTTGGGGATGAACCCATCATAAACGTTCCCTCAGGAATATCAACCATCTCTAAGAAAATTCCCTCTCCTAAAGCTTCTTTAAAGGATTTAGACTCACCCTTAACCCGTTCTAAAATACTCCCTGTTTCATCAACAATCGGTCTTTCAAAACTAAATGTTTCTAGAGGTGGTGTTTTCAAAACGGGAGACGGTTGAGGGTTAATTTCTACAGGGGAAATAGTGGCAGGTGTTTCATCGGTTTGAGAAGAAGATTCTAAACGATTGAGTCGCTGTTCAACGTTTAACAGTCTTTCTTCTAACGAGGAGGGTTGTTGTTTTTTATCCACTTCTAAATATTGAGCCAAAGCTTGAGCAATTACCTTAGACTTAGGAAGACCAACAGCATTAGTATGAGCTAATAATTTCTCGTATAACTGGGGCGGTATTCTCACACTAACCTGAATATTACTCATGACGGGTAAGGGAAATACTGATGATTTTATTGTAACGCCTTGCAAGCATAACAAATTTTTCTCAAGTTTCAAAATCATTTTTATTTTCTTAATCTTAAATGATAGAATCTCTGAGACTTTACCCCCAAAATGCTCAACCATGATTCAACCCAAACCCCGAACCCGACGACTTTTCTCTGCGATCGCTTTAAGTGGCGGGTTCATTTTTTCTTTATCTTCTTCTACCCTAGCCCAAGGGGAAACCTCTGATCATGCGATCGCTAAATTTAATTGGTTTCAAGCCGTTATTTTAGGCATGGTACAGGGGTTAACGGAATTTTTACCCATTAGCAGTACCGCCCATTTAAAGGTGGTTCCTGTAGCGTTAGGATGGGGTGATCCAGGGGTGGCGTTTACGGCGGTGATTCAACTCGGTAGTATTGCTGCAGTATTGTGGTATTTTTGGCCAGATTTAAGTCAAATTATTACGGGAATGGTTACAGCGATGAGAAAATCTGATTATCAATCCCATGATTTTCGTTTAGGAATGGGTATTGCTTTAGGCACGTTACCCATTGTCTTTTTTGGGTTATTAATGAAGGTGTTAATTCCTGATTTGGATAATTCTCCTTTGCGAAGTATTGAAGTGATTGCAGGGGCTTCAATTGTCATGGCATTATTGTTAGCTTTATCAGAAAAAATAAGCACCCACAAACGAGGGTTTGAGGAGTTAAGTTGGCAAGATGGAATTTTGATGGGATTCGCTCAATCTTTAGCGTTAATTCCTGGGGTGTCCCGTTCAGGATCGACCATAACTTCTGGTTTATTTCTCAATTTAGAGCGAGCAACTGCAGCCAGATTCTCTTTTTTATTGGGAATTCCGGCCATTACTTTGGCGGGATTAGTGGAGTTAAAAGAGGTGTTAGAGGTGGGAATTTCTAATGATATTATGGTGCCGTTGATCGTGGGAGTTATTTCGTCTGCTGTGTTTTCTTATTTAGCGATCGCCTGGTTAATTCGTTATTTACAAAAGCGAGATACTTGGATTTTTGTTTGGTATCGTTTAGGGTTTGGTTTGTTTATTTTAGGTTCTATCTTTTTTAAAGCAAGTTAACTTTCAAGTCTAATTTTATCTCGTACATCCTTGTTAGGATAATCCTCAGAGGTAGCAACAGAGTTGTTATCTCTCTTTTTTTTATAAATAAATGTTGCAACGACTTGACAAGTTTGCTATATTATGAGTGAAGCCATAATAATTGGTCACAAAAGATAAAATAAACTAACGACGAAAATGACAATATTTAACGCGATACAGTCTTCATTATCTCCTTATCAACTCATAACAAACTTAAAGATTGATCCTCTACAAACATTATTTCATGACATCCCGAAAGATCCTTATATCAGGGAAGGATATCGTTATAAATCCTTAGCAAGATGTCGGGTTAAAGGAAATATTATAGAAAAACAACCTCATACTCCTTTATTTCAAAATAAAAAGATTAATCCTGTTAATGGTGGATTAGTTCGAGTCTATCCAGAAATAGAGAATCTGAACTGTGCAAAAGAAGCTATTTTATGGTTTACTAAAACTTTCAAAATTGATTATAGTTATGAAATTTTAGTGCAAGCGCAACGAACAAAATGCACTGTTAGAAAAGCTGGAATTACTACACCAGAGGGATTTCATCGTGATGATATTGATTTTTTAGCGATTCTTTGCGTCAATCAATCTAATATTTTAGGTTCAGAAACTCAGTTAAAAGATCATCAGGGTAATATTGTTTTCAAAAAAGTTCTCAACCCTGGAGAAATGCTTCTCATAGATGACTCAAAACTCTTACATTATACGTCTCCTATTACCTTAAAAAATCCTGCTGTCAATCACTTTGGGTTTCGTGATGTTTTGATCATTTCTACTGCCAAAGGTTTCGTCAATCAAAACCCTAGTTTTGCTAAAAATTAAAGCTTATAGTAGCTGATTCATAAACATTTGAAAATCAAAAGAATTACGAATTATAGGGTATAAGCTAGATTAATATACTTTACCTGATTTTTCCCAAGGTCAAGTGAACTTTAAGAGAATTGTAGTGAACTGTTTCAACTGAAATGGTGGGTTACGACGAATGATTGTCTTCTTGTTATAACCTAGATTATAGCCGTCTAACCCACCCTACCTTAATGCTAATCAATTCCTCACCTTTTGCCAGCACAGTGAAATATGTTTTCTAGAATACTTAACTCATTGAGGGATGTGTTAATTACGTTACAATTCAAGTAACTGTTGTTCTCAGTCCACTTGTTATGTCTTCTAAATCTAATAAATCTAAATCGATGGCCTATCAAGAGTTTGGTGATACTTCCAACTCAGAAGCTTTAGAACGATCTGTACCTGATCTGCCAACACAACAACAGGATATCAGAATACAAGCAACCCGTTCAGGACGCAAGGGGAAAACAGTAACCGTGATGACAGGGTTTCAACATTCTCCAGATACGTTGAATAAGTTATTAAAACAGTTAAAAAGTCAATGTGGAAGTGGGGGAACCATGAAAGAAGATACCCTAGAAATTCAAGGAGATCATCGTCAAAAGTTACTGAAAGTTTTAGGAGATTTAGGTTACAAGGTTAAGATCAGTGGAGGTTAATAATTTAACCCAGGAATGGATAATTGTTTGACTTGACTTTTTGGCTTATTTATGTTGTAAATAATGGCATTTTTATCGGTTTTTTCTGTTAGCATTTTGATCAGACATTTTCCTATATGATAAGCCATATTAACTGGAACAGCATTGCCTATTTGTCGATATTGGGAGGTTATTGATCCCATGAATTCGCAAATCAGGAAAGGTTTGAATTCTTGCATACTCTCTAATATTAAGGGGTCTAGTTTCCATTGGGTGACATCTTTCTGTTTGAGTTTGTGCGGGACTACAAGTAATGGTTAAACAGGGTTCATGTAAAGAGAAAGCTTTGATTTTTATTGAAAATACCCCGAAGCAATTGATCGAGCTATTTCTGATAACTGGTATGATTTTGATACCATTAGAACTTGATATGATTATAGCTGTAGGGTGGGCAATGGTATCAATCAATTTTGTACACAGAGTTGGATTTTTAGCATTGCTCACCAGATGATTACTGATAACATAAAAAATAACTATGGCCACCATTCTTGATCAAGTAACTGTTCAAGAGTATAAAGACATTCTGAAGGAAATTGTATTTTATTTTCAGTTTTTATTTTAACAAAACCTAGAGCATCTTGATAGATATTATTTAACTCTGCTTCTAAATAATTCTGCAGATTAGTGGTTAATTTACGTTTTAACTGGACTCTAAAAGTATAAATTTCACCTTGCCAATGATTTGCATTATATTCTTGTTCTTCTCTCCAATATTGTAATAATAACAAATGACGAATAATTTGATCTAATAAACTAGCGACAGCATTCTTGTTTTCTTTACTCAAGTCTTCTAATTCCTCAATTAAATTATCCAAATCTAAATCATTAAATTGCTTATTTTTCAGCAGTTTAACCGTTTCTTCTAACCATTGATAATCATCGATTTTGTAGAGTTCTTTTAAATCAGTAATTGTTAACATTATTATCTGACCTGAAAAAAAAATTATCTTACCTATTCTAACATCATAAACGTTGTGAAGGCTTAATAATATTAAGCCCCTACGGTGACATTAAGCCCCTAAAATGACTGCTCACTGTTCACTGGTAACTATTTTTAACTTTGACGTATTGTCTTTTGACAAACCTAAAAAATTTTGTCATAGTTCTTACTCAATAACAATTTTAATGATCCAGTTAAACCTATGAATTTTGGTGTGAAGAGAAGATACTGCTGCTTAGTTGCAGTGGTCAGTTTAATCTGTCTAGATACTTTTTTATATGCTGCTAAAGCAGAAATAAGTGAAGAACAACAGGAAAAAAATAAGGTTGCTTTTAACTATGAACCTGTAACTAATACTTGGGATTACCAGGATTTACAAAAAAAGATTGAGCAGGAAAAAACAAGAGCATTATTTGTCTTTAATTCATCTGCCTTAATTCCTAATCAAAAAGTCAAACTGGATGATTTTGAGCCACAATATGAAATTTCATCCAGTTATATTTTGCCAGAATTTATAAATATAACCGATGAGAGAAAACAGGTTCTAAAACCGAATTACATTCAGGGTGAGATCAATCAAAAATCAGTCAATTCTTCCCCCAAAAAACCCCAAATTAACACAGATTTTCTCTTAGCAGATGAACCGTTACCTCCTTCTCAACAAGGAATGTTTTGGAACCCTGCGCGTCCCGATAGTCATGCACCCATTGCTGTTATGGGGGAACATATTCATAGTGAAGGGGAAATCATGGTTTCTTATCGCTATATGTTAATGGAAATGGAAGGCAGTCGTGTCGGAACCGATGATATTAGTGATGAAAAAATATTAGAGCAATTTCCCGTTACTCCCACTCGTATGACCATGCAAATGCACATGTTTGGCATGATGTATGGTATCACCAACAATTTAACCCTGATGGCCATGTTGCCTTATGTGGTTAAGGATATGGATCATATAACTCGCATAGGTCGGGGGTTTAATACTGATTCTGAAGGGATCGGAGATATTAAAGTGACAGGGTTATACCAAGTTCTTAACGAAAATCGGCAAAGAATTCATTTCAACGCAGGGGTTAGCTTTCCTACCGGTTCTATTGAAGCACGCGATCGCACTCCAGCAGGCCCTGATCAACTATTACCTTATCCGATGCAACTGGGATCGGGAACCCTCGATCTCCATCCAGGGATCACTTATTTAGGTCAAACCGATGAATGGTCCTGGGGATCTCAGATTATTGGAACCCTTCGTTTAGGGACAAATAGTAATAGCTATAAATTCGGAGATCAAATCATGTTAACGGCCTGGGGGGCGAAAAAATGGAGCGATTGGGCCAGCACATCTTTACGCATTAAAGGAAGAAATTGGGGCAATATTAGCGGAAAAGATTCCCGTCTTAATCCTCTTATTGTCCCCACTGCTGATCCCACTCGACGGGGAGGAACTCAAATTGATATTGGTTTTGGACTCAACCTTTTTGTACCCGAAGGAGACTTAAGAACCGGTCGTTTAGCGATTGAATTTGAGGTACCCATTTATCGCGCTCTTCAAGGGCCACAATTGGAAACAGATTGGCAATTAACTGCTGGTTTACAATATTCATTTTAAAGCGGTTAAATCTTAAATCAACATAAAATAATGTTGAGACAAAAATCAGATAACTTTGACAAGTTGTCTTTTGATTTCTTAGAACGCTTGTGTTAGCTTAAAAGCGAAATTTTCTTCATTGCGATTCCATGAAAGATCAAAATATTCACTTTTCATTTTTTACGAGGACTATCAGTAATCTTAGTTTAACTTGTGCAACAGCTTTAGCATTAGTAATCGGAATAGGGACAGAAGTTAAGGCGGCTAAAATAGAATTTGATGCTGATACTTATGCCGGTTCTAATCCTAATACGTGTACTCCTCAGTTACCAGAGACAGGAGGAAAATGTTTTATTGAAGATGGTTTTAATGTGGAAGCTTTTTCGGCACAAGAAATAGGAAGTCCTACTGCTTTTTACAGCGAAGGCGCACATTTTCATCCCAGTAATTCCTACGAAGCACAACATTTTAGTGAGGTTGACCGACTCTTAGGTATTTATTTAACGTTACCGAATGGGGGTACTTTTTCTTTAAAAAGTTTGGACTATCAATTAAGAGATAATACCCGTGCTATTGCTGGTTATTCAACGGATGACACAAAAATTTTAATTAGTACAACGTTTGATCCAAGTCAACCGGTTTTAGGACAGTTTACGGAGTATTCTCTAGGGACTACACTCTCTCCCATGTTTCAAACTTTAAACCTGACAGAGTTTGAAAATATTACTCAAGTTTATATTGCCAGTTCAGGGGACGTAAATTTTGATAATATTACGACTAATTCTATTCCTGAACCGAGTTCATTAGTCGGATTATTACTTGTAGGAAGTGTGGGTTTTTGTCTTAGAAAAAAAGAAAGTCAAAGATAGAAACTTAATCCCTATCCTTGACCGATACAATAGTAATATAATGACAGTTTAACAGAGTAGGGGTCAACAGTTGTTGGCCTCTACTATTATATAGGGTCATAGAACAATTCCATCTTTATTAATATCAGGAATAAAAGAACTATTAATCGTTTTTAGTGCTGGTTTCAGTGAGGTAGGTAATGTGGAAACACTCCCCCGTTACAACGAAGTTTAACGAGGGAGTCTATTTTTAGCCCTAGGACTAAGTGTTACAATCACCACGCCGAATCAAAGAAGACATCATAATACGTATCACGATAATCTGTCCAGGCAATGGAGGCTTGTTGATCCACTAGCCGGGTTGGATCAGTACAAAGGGCTGGTTTAGGATGGACTACGCTGGCCTTCTGTCCTTCATTGATAGTGATAGGACTTGTCCAGGCAGTCAACGAACTCGTAGCGGTTCGACGATATCGGATATCGTGTTCCGGGTTTCTCACAAAGGCAACATGGAAATTATCCTCTGAATGACTGATTTCCACTGCTTGTTCATCCGTGGAGCTTGAATTGGATAAACCCATATTTTTTGTCCAACTTGTTCCACCGCTCTTTGTATAGGCGTAATAGATGTCCAAATCACCCGAATTATAATAATCTCTGGTATAGGCCACCAGCACGGAGGAATTGCTTGGTGCAGCGGACACACGGGGGTGATAAGACCTGCCTCTAACAGTGCTGAGTTGAATGGGTGTGCCCCAACTACTACCGTAATTTGTACTTTGTGTTACCCAGACATGCTGCTCCCAGGTACTGCCATTCCATCCCGGCTTTTCAAAGGTCACAAACAAATCATTAGCGAACTCGTCATAGGCAATATCCGGTCTTGCCGACAGAGAAGTGTTTTCAGAGCCGCCAGTGATGTTCATTGGTGTACTCCAAGTGCTACCAAAATCCGTACTTCGGCTAAAAAATACTGGATAGTAATCAATAGACCTTAGAGCATATGTGACGTACACATAATGGGCCCCTGTGTAATCAGGAAAATCTGTAGCGATTTCGGGGTATATATCTTCGCTTAGGGAACTAGAGTCTACAGTATGAGCAATCCATGTTCCGTTAACAATATTCCACCGAAAAACTTTGACCCACTTTGAACTACTCGAATTTCCTTCCACAGCCACATAGAGAAATTTCTCAGTGTCGCTTTTTTCAGCATAGGCGATAGATGGATGTCTTGTTGCATTCCCACTCGTCATCCAAGCCCAATGAGTCCAAGTCCGACCTCCATCCGTTGAACGCTCAATTCCGACATTGTTATTGGTTCTATTTTCCACCGCAACATAGAGCACTCCGTCAGGGGTACTGACCATAGAAGGCTCCCGCACATCTAGACTGGAACTGTTGATACGGACATCACCTGCCCAGAATTTCAGCATATCGAGGGTTTCGTCTGTATTCTCAGCAAGACCTGCCTCATCTGGTAACGAGAGCTTGGGAGCAATGACGTTCAATTCATCTAATTCTGTTTGAATCGTGTCAGCTTTCTTGATCTGCCCCGCTTTTCGCGCAGTTTCCAACTCCCTCAGCAGATCCTCTTCTCCAGGCATGAGCACAGTTGATGGAACTTGCTCAACACTCGGTTGCTCAAACCTTTTGGGAATAAGATCCTCCTGAACAGTGCTAAGAACCTCAGCCTTCCCAGGAAGCAGATTCTCCGGAGTAATCTCCTGAGCCACAGCTATGCCCCCACTGACAAGCCAAAATAAGCACACAACACACACACATATGTATACAACAAATCGTTCTACAATGCTTTTTTTCTTCATGATATTGCTCCTTGTAGTGAATGGAACCTTATCGATCTGACTTATAATTGTGCGCAACTGCGGTACAGGATCCTGTCTGAGATAACAATACCGTATATGCTTTGCACACTATATATATGATAAAATCATGCCTTTTAAATTTACTAATAAATTAATCAATCTTTGCTTAACTTATGAATACTAAACTCACTGATATCTTACTATTAATTAATATCGACCCCTACATAGTAGGGGTCAACGGCGGTTGACCCCTACATTAAACGTTTATTTTCTCAGTATTTAACGACCACCAACGGTAATTTTATCTACTTTTAAATGGGGTTGACCAACGGTGACATAAATGCTGCCACTGACGGAACCACAAAAACCTGGTGCCAGTCCTAAATCTTGAGAACACATGGATATTTCGTTCATAATATCCTTAGCGGTTCCAATTAAAGTTGCACCCTTCAACGGTTTAGTCACTTGGCCATTTTCGATTAAATAGGCTTCAGAAACGGAGAAATTAAACTCACCGGTTGCACCAACACTTCCCCCACCCATTTGCTTACAATAAATCCCTTTATCCACCGAAGCAAACAGATCATCGATCGCATAATTACCAGGGGCAATATAGGTATTACGCATCCGAGACGCTGCAGCATAGGCGTAACTTTGACGACGGCCACTACCAGTACGAGGATGACCCGTACGCATGGAACCCGTGCGATCCGCGATAAAATTCTTTAAGATACCATTTTCAATCAATAGGGTGCGTTGAGTGGGCATTCCTTCATCATCCATGTCAATGGTACCAAAGGCGTTATCAGACCGGCCTTCATCCCAAGCAGTTAAGTTTTCATGAGCAATTTTTTCCCCTTTCTTCTCCATAAAGGGGGTAGTTTTATGTTCGATTTGGGTGGTTTCCAAAAGATGGCCGCAAGCTTCGTGGAAAATGACCCCACCGAACTCATTAGCCATGATAATCGGGTAATTTCCGGACTCTACAAAGTCAGCGTAGAGCATTTTTCCCGCCGACTCTGCTACCCCTTCGGCCGCCGTTTCATAGTCCCATTGACGCAGAAAACCAGGGTCACTGGTATCGCCGAACCGTTTACCAATGGAGGCCCGATGTTCTCCATCGGCACAGAATAGGGAATAACCCACCGACTGGGTAAGGCGAATATCTCTAGCAAATGTGCCATCACTGGCCGCCACTAAGACTTCTTGCCAGTCTCGGAAATACATGGCCCGACGGGACTGGATATGGTTGGCTGTTTTTGCCATTTTCCCGTTCGCTTGCAGTAGAGTGTGTCCCATTTCTTCGATGGAACTACATTGGGGTAACCAAACTTCCTTATCTTTGGTTACGGCGTAATCTCGTAACAATTCTAAGTTAATTTCTGGGATGTAGGCATTAGGGGAAGGTAAGGTTAACCCCAGGATAGATAAGCCCTTCTCTAAGGCGGTTTTTAGCCCTTGGAACGAGAGATCGTTAGTGCTGACATAACAATCGGCTTTACCCTTGAAAATGCGGATTCCTGCCCCAGTGGATAAACGAGGAGAAATGCTGGTGATCGCGTCTTCTTCGGCTAAACAGCTAATATAGTTAACCCGTTCTAAGAAAAATTCTAAAAAGTCGGCCCCGGCTGCCCTTCCTAACCCTAACAGAGTGGAGAGGGGATCTTGCCAACTGCTATCAAAGCGATCGCGACTAGACTGATAAGATAATTGAGGTAATTCTTTTGAAATTAACAACGTTGCTGTCATAAGAGCGTTTCCTTAACTGGGTTTGGTATTGTAGAGACTGGGTTTATTTTCTATTCTATCCTTTGTCGCTGTTCAAGTCAGAGGGGGGGCGATCACTACTCCATGCCCACCATGCTTGTTCACATTCACATAAATAAAATTCTTGCCATCGGCGGCCATAGTCTTCGGTTATTACTGGGGCCCGTCGGTTGATCCAAGCTTTTTGGGCTTTATTGGCAGTAGAATGACAACGAGGGCAACGAAATTGTAATCCATGAATCGCAGTTTCGGTCCAAGCCGGAGGAGTGGGACTAAAGGCATCCATTGTTTTTATTTTAAGCAGTGGTTATCTTTATATTTTATCTTCTGATAGCTAAGAATTGATTGATAATGGTTACTTTATTAGTTGTCTTAATCTCAAAAGAGTTGTTTTATAACAGTTTTAATATCTTGCTCAGGAGGACGTTTTGAAAATTGTTTATGATTTTGACGCTCTCCTGGCTAAAGCCGAGGAGATTCATAACGAATCCCTGTCGGGATGGTTATTTTCTTGATT
>JASJDN010000040.1 GCA_030065205.1 Crocosphaera sp. | reverse complement strand
GTCTTTAGACGTGGATAAGCGACCTCTATCTTGCAGGCTTTTCCGACTTGTTTGGTAAGTGGCTTAGTTGAAACGTTAGAAACCTCGCACAAAGCAAAGCGTCGTGCGTAGGTAGTTCATAGGATGTCTCAAAAGACTTACCCAATTAACTTGTTTTTTTCCAGGGAAGAATGTCTGCCTCATTGCTTTCCCTAGCGACTCGAATGAGTAAAGCCGCTAAGGTTAAACTAGCTAGAGTTGAACTTCCCCCATAACTCCATAAAGGAAAGGGTAAACCGGTCGTTGGTAAAGCTCCTGTAGCAACGCCAATGTTTAATAACGCTTGGCCAACCATCATCACCATCACACCAATGGCAATTAAGCGTTTAACTCGATGAGAACAGTTAACCGCTACTTTTAAAGCAAAGGTTGCATAGGTAAATAACAGGATCAACAGCAGAATACTCCCAATAAAGCCAAATTCTTCGGCATAAACCGAGAAAATAAAATCGGTGTATTGAATCGGCAAATAAAACAATTTTTGTACAGACTGGCCATACCCCACCCCAAAGGTTCCCCCTGATCCCACTGCCATCAAACTTTGTACTAATTGATAACCATTCCCCAAGGGATCAGCCCAAGGATCGAGAAAAGCAGTAATCCGTTTACGCTGATATTCCCGTAAACTAATACTAACAAAAGCGGTGAATAAACCTCCTAAAGCAGTGGTGGTTAAATACATGGCTGGAATACCCGACGCTAAGGCAATTAACCAGAGACTCATGCCACATAACGCTGTGGTACTTAAATTGGGTTGTAATAAAATACCTGCTAAAATCACCCCAAAAATTCCGATCCATTGTAGTCTGACTCGCCAAGGGTGACGGTGCCAAAAGCCAAAAATATAGGCACTTTGCAGCACTAAACAGGGTTTCATCAGTTCAGAGGGTTGGAGCAAAACAGGGCCTAATTTAATCCAACGGGTCGCCCCATAAACTTCATGACCCAACCCCGGAATTAGGGTAGATACAATTAAGCCTAAGAGAATAAAAATACACCAAGGGGCAAATCTGATCAAATATTGTAGGGGCGATCGCACAATGATATTGAACCCTTGTAACCCGATCCAGATCCAAATGCTTTGACGAATTATATAGTACCAACCGTTACCGTTTTCTGCTAGGGCAACGGGATAAGAAGCAGAAAATAGGGCAATTAATCCTAAACATAGCCAAAGAAAGGTTAACCAGCGTAAAAAGCGGGCTTCTTTTGACCAGTCTTCTACTGTGGGATCGAGAATGGGGATAAGGTATCTTATGGCAGTTTTCATTTAGATAGAACAGAAACTTTCTGGCTTTAAGGCAGGAGGCAGGGGGGAAATGTTTGGATGTTCCGCTGACTTGAACATTCCTGTCATTATTGATGATTTTTTACAGTAGGGTTTATCGTCTAATTCTAGAGGATGTCAAAACACGACTAAGAGTTCCCATTTGATTTGGGAGAAAGACTAAAAATCTCCCCACACTCCCCACACTTCCCCATCACCCCGTCACCTTCTCATACAAGGTACTCCGTTGTTCATAGGGACGATCAATAGAGGCGATCGCTTCTTGTAGGGTTTCCACTTCCATACAAGTTCCTCCCATAGCCCCGGCCATCGTAGTAATATGTTCTTCCATGAGGGTTCCCCCAATATCGTTACAACCCCATCGCAAGGCTTCTTTCGCACCGTTTAAGCCCAATTTTACCCAACTGGGTTGATGATTCGGTATCCATTTCCCTAAGAAAATTCGTGACACTGCGGTTAATAATAAGGTATCTTTTAGACTGGGTTGCTCCCGTTTGACGCGGTTTCTTAGGGCTAAAGGAGCCTCTTTGCCCACAAAAGGTAAGAGTATAAATTCGGTTATTTTTGCGGAATAATTGTTTTCAATAGCTATTTTTTGTAAGGTTCTTAAATGACTTAAATGTTGTATTTGTTGTTGAGGGGTTTCCATATGTCCACACAGCATGGTACTGGTGGTGTTTAAGCCTAAAGAATGGGCTAAACTCACAATATCTAACCAGGTTTGAGTCTTAATTTTCTCGGGACAAATAACCCGTCTTACTGTATCGTCTAAGACTTCTGCTGCTGTACCTGGCATTGACCCTAAACCCGCTTTTTTTAAGGCGATTATTACCTGAGCATAACTAATTTTATCTTCTCTGGCAATAAATTGAATTTCTTGAGGGGAAAAAGCGTGTAAATGGAGGTTAGGAAAGGCTTGTTTGAGACTAATAATTAATTGTTGATAATATTGTAAAGAACTGCCATTTAATTTGGCTTCAGGGTTTAACCCTCCCTGCATACAAATTTCTGTCGCCCCTTTTTTCACTGCATCGGTAGCTTTTGTGATAATTTGTTCTATATTTAGCCAAAAGGCTCCTTCATCTCCTGCATCTCGTCGAAAAGCACAAAAGTTGCAATGTTGCTCACAAATGTTGGTAAAGTTTATATTACGATTGATAATGTAAGTAACGGTGTTTCCTACTTGTTTTTGACGGAGTTTGTCAGCCGTTTGACGAATGGCATTAATTATGGTTTCATCAGTCTGAGATAAAAGGGTAACCCCATCGCTTTCTGATAGTTCCCTATCATTCTCTACTTCTTCTAAAATCGTTTTTATTGTTTTTATTTCATTAACCATAGGAGGGTATAAATAAGAAATAAGCATCCTTAGATTATTGTATCAAATATTGGGTTATTTAAAAAGGTTAATTAATTGATGAAAATTTCTACAAAAACCATTAATATAATTCTTTTAGTTGCGATCGCTTGCGCTGTCATTCTCAGACTCATTAATTTAAGCAGTCGAGAGTTTTGGTACGATGAAGTCCTATCTTTACTATTATCTACAGGACAAAAAGCACAGTATCAAACCCCTAAAGATGTACCTGTTATCTTAGCCAATTATACCCAATTATTAACCCTTCCTATCGAAAATAATTTTTCTGATTTTCTTGTAACTCTGGAAAAGTTCTTAAAGGGAATAGTCGCGGAACCTCATCCTTTTTTATTTTTTTTAGAACAACATTTTTGGTTAAGATTATGGGGAAACTCTGAAGCAGCAATGCGAAGTATTATTGTTTTATTTAGTTTGGGTTCTCTGGGATGTGCTTATGGTTTAGGAAGACGATTATTAGGAAATCAAGGGGGTTTATTATTTGCTGCTTTATTAGGATTAAATCCTTTTTATCTCTTTCATTCTTTAAACGTAAGAATGTATGGTTCATTAGTTTTTTGGGTGTTATTAAGTAGTTGGGCTTTAATCGAATTAATTACATTAAATACTTCAGCAAACAAAAATCGTGCTTCTAAAAAACATAAAATTTTCTGGACAATATTGTTGATTTTTTCTGCAGCATCAGGGTTAATGACCTTTTACTATTTTGCTGTATTTTTCTTAGTATTTGCTCTATTAGTTTTATATTTAGATCGACGAAAATGGTGGCAATATGCACTCTATTTAATCAGTAGTATTATCATTACTATTCCTTGGGTTTGGTGGGGAACAAGACAACAATTAAGAAATGCTGATTTAGGTAGATTTGCTAGTAAAGATGGTTTTTTAAGTGCAATAGTTAGGCATCTACAAGAATTTTTTGATGTCTTAGGAATTCATTTATTAGCGGGTGATTGGTCAAGTATTTTACCTCAATTGATCGTAACAATTACAGGAATTTTTATTTTTATTAGTTTACTTTATTGTAGTTGGAATATCTATAGAAATAATCAAATTAAATTATTAGTTATTAGTATATTATTAGGCTTATTTCCTTTAGTATTAATGTTAACTTTAGATGTTATTACAGGTAAATTTACGTTAGGATTTGGGTTCGGTCGTTCTGTAATATTTGTTCTACCTGGGTGTTTATTATTATTAGTTATTTGGCTAGAAAAAGGAGGTATAAAGTTTAAAAATATCGCTATTTTAGGACTGTTATTATTATATTTAGGAATTAATATAACTGATTTTAGTTTACGTTCCCGTCGGATGTTTCATCAGGTAGCAGATATCATTAACGAACAACCAAATACACCCACTTTAATTATAATCAATTCTCAAGCTTGGGGTCATGTCTTGAGATTAGCTTATTATCTTCCTACTGCTTCACCTATTAGTTTGTTAGCACAAAAATCTGATAATCTATATCCTATTTTAGAGCAAAATTTAAGTAAAAATTCTGAACAATATCAACGAATTTTATGGTTAGATAGTGAACGTCCCGTATGGGGAAAACCTAGCACAGAAGAACAAAAACAAGCGGTTAAAACTGTCTTAGATAATGATTATAATTTACAAACTTCTCAAAGATTAGTAGGAACGTGGGAGTTAGATAATTTTAATTTGAAGGTTTATGATAAAAAGATATAGCATAGTATAATAATTTAATAAGTTAGTTAATTATTATCATTTTGAGATTGTTTTGTTAATAATTTCAGAATTTCTACAATGTCTTGCTGACGGTTAGAAAGTTCACTTTGTCGTTGATCTAATTCTTGATGACGCTGATAGATATTCCGTTGAAACTGTGTATGAGTTTCGGCCATTTGCGCTTGAGACAAAGCAAGATCAGCCATTACTTGATATAGTCTAGCACGATCGCGTTGCGCTTCTTGTTGACTAACTGCTATATTATTAGTTAAAGCTTCGATAGAACGAGCATTAGAATCTACTCTTTTTTGAAGTCCCTCAATCGAACGAGCATTAGAATCTACCCTTTTGCTGATAGCTTCAATAAGAGCTTCAATACGATCTAAACGGTCATTATCCGATTCACTCATAATCATCTCCTGATAAGTCTTACACTTCATTATAAAGTATTTGGAGTTGATAGGTGGGCATTGCCCACCCTACCGTTTAGATTTTAGCTTCTTCTTTGACTAATTTCTCCCATCCTAATTCTTTGAGGTTATTATTGCGACGGAGGGGACGAGTTGCTAATTCTAAGATGTCTCTTGCATTGGTAAACCCATGAATTTGTGCAAAGGTAAATTCTACAGACCATTTTGTATTTATTCCTCTTGCTTCTAGGGGGTTAGCATGGGCCATTCCTGTAATAACCAGGTCAGGTTTTAACTCGTAAATGCGTTGAATTTGGTTATAATTGTCAGGTTTTTCGACAATTTTCGGCACAGTAACCCCCATTTCGTTACAAGTTTTTTCCAGAAAATCTAATTCTGCTTTTTGGTATCTTTTATCCATATAAGGAATACCAATTTCAGGACAAGTCATCCCACAACGAATCAAAAAACGGGCCAGAGAAATCTCTAATAAATTATCCCCCATGAAGAAAACAGACTTACCACGAATGAGTTTAATATACTCTTCTAAACTCTCCCAAATTTTCGCTTCTCTTTCTTCTAACCCTTGGGGTTCAATATTGAAAACAGAGCATATTTTTTCTATCCAAGCGCGAGTACCATCAGGACCAATAGGAAAAGGTGCGCCGATTAATTTACACTTACGACGACGCATTAAAGTAGTGGCAGTACGGGATAAAAATGGGTTCACACCACTCACATAATAACCTTCATCAATTACAGGTAATTCGGTATATCTTTTTGATGGCAACCACCCCGAAATTTTTATCCCTTGTTTCTTCAATTCTAGGGTTAAATTGGTAACAACGGGGTCAGGTAAAGAACCAAATAAAACTAAGGGAGGATGTTCTTTATATTCCGACTCTTCTTGTTTAATATCTTCTTTCTTTCTGCCAAAATTTAATAGTTTATGGATAGCATTTCTTTCTTCTTTTTCTTCCTCTTCTTTGACACTTTTAGGACATTTATGAGCCATTGCAGCTAAGACCGTATCTTCCCCTTGAGTAAAGGCATAATCTAAACCATTTGCCCTTGCTGTAACGATAGGAATACCGATTTCAGACTCTAATTTAGGGGCTAACCCTTCTAAGTCCATTTTAATAATTTCAGTGGTACAAGTACCAATCCAAACAATAACACTAGGATTGCGATCGCGTTTTATTTGTAGACACAATCTTTTCAGTTCTTCATAATCGTTTAATTGAGCAGAAATGTCACCTTCTTCTAATTCTGCCATCGCATAACGGGGTTCCGCAAAAATCATCACTCCCATTGCATTTTGTAGGAAGTAACCACAGGTTTTTGTCCCAATGACTAGGAAGAAACTATCTTCTATTTTTTGGTATAACCAAGCAACACAACTAATGGGACAAAAGGTGTGATAATTGCCGGTTTCGCATTCAAATTGTAAGGATGAGGGTTCTTGTGCTAGTGTCATAATTTAGAGTTCTCCTTGTTTAATTTTGGTTCTAATTTCGTTGAGATATTGAGTATTAGAATCTAGATAAGTTTCGGATTCGTAACTAATTGTTTCAGTCTTTTCTAATTCTATTAGTTCATAGGCGATTGATTCAAAGATAGCTAATTTTTCAAGACTGTTTCTGAGGATAGCATTAGGAATAAAGGTTAATGCTAAGATTATTGAAAAATTTAATATTTTGATAGGTTTTTGGACTAGCAAAAAGTATGATAATCTTTGGATTTGGTAGCATTGATTAGAACGTTTTTCAATTTCAATTTTTGGATCAAAATTCAATTCTAAATTTTTTATAATCTCGCTACCATTTTGTCTAAATTGACACAATAAAGGCAACCATTCCTTAAGTTTAGACTCTTGATAAGCAAGAGCAGTTAATATCATGTAATAAGGAGGACGATGTTGGTCGTTTTTAATATATTCCCAATCACTATGATAATTAAGTAATGGATTAATCCAATCTTGATTAGCTTCATAATAATCTAACCATTGATCTTTTAACCTTACTTTAAATTCGTCAAATTCCTCAGAATAACTCATTTTATTTTTTCCTTGATAATAAGAGTCGCTATTTCTAGTCTTCCCTTATTAGATGAATTTCATGTCATTAATTTACCCCCTTTCATATTTTAGAGTCTTCCTTTTAAGTTACGGAATAGTAATGTGAGCATCTTGCTCACTAGGGAAAAATATAGCAAGCAAGATGCTTGCACTCCCTGAATTTAATACAGTAATCTGTAGGTTGGGTAGAGGAACGAAACCCAACACTAACGAACAAAATTAACCTTATCTTGTTGGGTTACGCTATCGCTAACCCAACCTACAAAATGATTAAACTATCATCATGTCTAACTCTTCTTCTTCTGACTTAACAGGGGTTTGAGGATTAAGATAGAAATCAGACAATAAACTGAACAATTCTCTGTCTTGAGCATCCTTCGGAACTACTCCTTCCGGCATGGCTAATAATTGGTCAGCAATGTTTAAATAGTAATTGCAAACGTAGTCAAGAGAAGGGTCACTTTCTGTCATTTCAAACAAGGTTTTTCCCTTAACCCGTGATACCCGAATATCTTCAATTAACGGTAAAATTTCTAACACCGGCATGGGAACCGCTTCTACATATTTATCAATTAAATCACGCTTAGAGGTACGATTACCAATTAACCCCGCTAACCGTAAGGGATGGGTCCGCGCTTTCTCTCTCACTGAAGCAGCGATACGGTTAGCTGCAAACAACGCATCAAACCCATTATCCGTGACAATTAAACAGTAGTCAGCATAGTTTAGGGGTGCAGCAAACCCACCACAAACAACGTCCCCTAATACGTCAAATAAGATGATATCGTACTCATCAAACGCATTGAGTTCTTTGAGGAGTTTAACGGTTTCTCCCACCACGTAACCACCGCAACCGGCACCGGCAGGTGGCCCCCCTGCTTCTACACAGTCAACCCCTGCATATCCTTTGTAGATAACGTCTTCAGGCCAAATATCTTCGTAGTGAAAGTCTTTTTCTTGTAGGGTGTCGATGATGGTAGGAATGAGAAACCCAGTTAGAGTAAATGTACTATCATGCTTCGGATCACAACCAATTTGTAGTACCTTTTTACCCCGTTTCGCTAATGCGGTAGAAATATTGCAACTGGTGGTTGATTTTCCGATACCACCTTTTCCGTAAACTGCGAGTGTTAAAGTCAAGGGTTTAATCTCCTGCAATCAAAATAATGCTTGTTATGACTGGGTTGTAACCTCAGTCGGTTTGTCAATCTCATTACTCGCATTATGGAACAACTGGCCAAGAATTCCAAGGGGAGTTCAAAACAAATTAAGGAGTATTTTAAAGAAAAATATTGAATATAAAAGAAAATTTATGATAAAGCTCCCAAAAAAGCTTATAAATTGTTTTTTGTCATTTTAAAAATATTTTGTGTTCCGTATTTTAATAATCAGGAACAATATAAAAAAATGAAGGTGTAAGCGATCGCTCATCTTAAACTTCAATTCACTAAAACTACGATTATATAAAGCTTTCAAGGATTTACTATTGCAATAGCGTTATAAAACAAAACAGCAAAAAATTAAGCTATGTAACAGAAAAGGGTCATTTTTCCCTCAGTTAAGGCAATGAAAAGGGTGCCACAAAGAATTTTATAAAGAATAGTTACAATTTGCTGATAGGGGTCAACACTTCGACTCCGCTCAGGGTTGACCTCTACAATTCTAGTTATAGTAGGGTGGGCAAAATCGTAACGATTATCAATAGAATAGAAAAGTATAATTTTGCCCACCTAAGTAATTACTTAGTTATATTGAACGTATGAATTGGGACACACATAATGCCAATAATTCAGCAAAATCTTACCGAAAACAGAGTTATATTAAATAATATTACTTGGGAAACGTTTAATCAAATTCTCAAGGAACTGGGTAATAAAAGAGTCATTCGTTTAGCTTATGATAAAGAAATTGTTGAAATTATGACCCCGTTTGGACAACATGAATATAGTAATCGTTTTATTGATAATTTAATTTTAGTAATTGCCCTAGAACTCGATTTGAATATTAAAACAATGGGGTCATTAACCTTAAAAAAAGAAATAGTTAAAAAAGGAGTTGAACCTGATTCTTGTTATTACTTAAGCAATGAACCTCTAGTTAGACATAAACAAGATATCAGACTAGATGTTGATCCACCCCCTGATTTAGTATTAGAAATTGATATGAGTAATAGTTCTCTGAATAAGTTACCTATTTATGCTGCTTTAGGGGTTCCTGAAATTTGGCGATATGATGGTAATCAGTTAATTGTTTTTATTTTGAATAATTATAATTATGTTCGATCTGATTCTAGTTTAACCTTTCCTTGGTTAAAAATAGCTGAACTTTTACCTTTTATCCAACAAAGTTTAAAAGAAGGAGAAACCGTAACCTTAAAACAATTTCGTCAGTGGATTAAACAACAAACAAGATAATTTTACCAAACTGTATTTTTATCTGTTTCTATGCCTTTGAGGTGAGTTTCTTCTAGATGAACACCCTTTAGATTAGTTCCTCGAAGGTTAGCATTTTCTAAATCTGCTCCTTTAAGATTGGCATTTTCTAAGTTAGTTTTTTCTAAATTTGCCCCTTTTAAATTGGCTGCTTCTAAATCGGTTTCACTGAGATTGGCTTGTGTTAAATTAGCATTCTCTAAAATAATGCTTGATAGATCAGATTGATATAAGTTTGCGTTGGATAAATTTGCCCTAGTTAGATTAACTGGTTTCGCTTTATCCATACCAAAAGGGCTAATAGATAAAGGGGAACTACTGCGAGGAATACGATATTTAAGACCGAAATTTTCTCTCGGTAAATTAACACCTTCTAAATCGCAACCAACGCATTCTCTATCTAATTCCAAGCGATATAAATTATTGGTGGTTTCTGTGCAACCCATTAATATCAACGGAGTGGATAATAAGAAGATAACAACGGAAATATATTTCATAACTCTCAAAAACTAGGTATTAATTAGCAAATCTGTAAAAAAGAGTAATCCACAACTAAAATTATTGTTTTTTTTCTTTTTTAGCTGATAACGCAATTTAATTGTATCTAATGCCTGATGAATCAGTACAGACTTGCAATAATTTGTAGTACATGATATGATACAGGTGACACTAAGCAAAAATTGTCGTTAAATTAAGGAGGAATCAAGTAGTTTGGGACGACCCAGAAGAAGAAATAGACCCGTTCAACCTTTCAATCAATCTAATAAACATCGGATTAATAATCGGATTCGATCAGAAGAAGTTAGAGTTGTGACTGAAGATGGGGAGCAAGTTGGCATCAAACCTCTAGCCGAAGCAATAGAAATAGCACAAGAAGCTAACTTGGACTTAGTAGAAGTTGCCCCTAACGCCTCACCCCCAGTGTGCAAAATAATCGATTATGGTAAGTTTAAGTACGAATTGCAGAAAAAAGAATCCTTAGCCAAGAAAAACCGTACAGAAAACACTTTAAAAGAAGTTAAACTAAGATACTGCACCGATACCGGAGACTTAAACACAAAGTTAAGACAAGCCAGAAAGTTTCTCAACAACGGTTCAAAAGTTAAGTTCTCGATGAGATTTAGAGGTCGTGAACGAGCGTTTATGAAGCTTGGCCGCGAGAAATTAGACCACATTGTAGATAGACTATCTGATGTTGCTAACCAAGACGGAAACAGCAACTATAACGGTCATCAACTCTCTATTATACTCGAACCGAGTTAATTAACAACAAAATAATTTATTCTAGGGGTCAACGGTTGTTGGCCCCTACTGTTATTAGTGAAGTTGATTGATGTTAAAAGGATAAGAGAAATGACAGATTTAAAGGGAAAAGTTGCCTTAGTTACTGGTGCAACCAGAGGTATTGGTAAAGGTATCGCCATCGGTTTAGGAGAAGCAGGGGCAACGGTTTATATTACGGGACGAACCCTAACCACCGATGAGAATGATAACGTTTCCGGAACTTTATTAGAGACACAAAAAGCGGTCAATGATGTAGGAGGAAACTGTATTCCTGTTCAAGTAGACCATAGTGACGATGAACAAGTTGAATTATTATTTGAACGGATTAACAATGAACAAAATGGACAATTAGATATTTTAGTTAATAATGTTTTTTCGGGGGTAAAAGCTATTAGTAATGCTTACGGTGAACCCTTCTGGAAACATGACCCTAGTTTATGGGATGCCATTAATAATGTTGGGCTTCGTAGTCATTATATTGCTAGTATTTTTGCAGCCCGTTTGATGAGTCAACGGCAACAAGGACTCATTTGTACCATTTCTTCTTGGGGTGGGTTATCCTATATATTTGGGGCAGCTTATGGAGCAGGAAAAGCAGCTTGCGATCGCTTAACTGCAGATATGGCTGTGGAGTTAAAAGCTAATAACATTACTTCTATTTCTTTATGGCCTGGTATTGTAGGAACGGAACAAATGTTTGCATTTTCTCAACAGATGAATAGTCAGGATAAAAGCCAACCTGAAACTGCGACATTTGAAGACTATTACAACTGGGAAACCCCTTTATTCACGGGGAGGGTTATTGCTGCTTTGGCTGCTGATACTAACATTATGAAACGAACAGGAAAAGTGCAGATTATTGCTGAATTAGCGAAACGATATAACATTGTCGATGAAAAAGATAATCGTCCCGTTTCGTTGCGTTCCTTGCGCTTCATTTTCCCCTCTGCTGTCCCTGCTTTAAAACAATATAGTTGGTTAATTCCAGATATCAAAATTCCTTGGTTTATTTTACAAGCAACTATGCTTCAATCCCCTAAAATTTAACAGCCCTTCGGGGGAGGCAGGAGACAGGAGGGAAGACTGTAGTTAATCAGACAGACTTAATTCAAAATCTGCTTGTTTCCAAGCTTCTTTAAACTCTTTTTTAACGGTCATCATCTCATCAGTTTTCCCTTGTTCTTGTAAACTTTCTGATAACCCCAATAAAGACCACCCATTATTAGGATGTTGTTGTAAATCTTGACGATATACAGCCTCTGCTTCTGTGAATTTTCCTTGTTGAAATAGGGAAGTCGCTAAAGAATAACGAGTCGGATAATACCAATAAGGGGGTTCCATATAAGGTAAATTATCCTGTAGTTTAACGGCTGCTTGATAATGAGTAATTGCTGCTTCTTTTTCCCGTTTTAATGTGGCAATTTTCCCTTTTAATAATTCATCGGCAATGTTGATTAATTTTGTTGCCGGAACCCCAGTAGCTTCTATTTTTTCTAGGGATTGAGTTGACAATAATTGACTCATTGCTGTTTCTTCTGCCATTGCATTCTCTAACTTTTCTTTGGCTACCCAAGCCATTCCCCGACCATAATGCCACATGGCGTTAGTATACATAAATTCTTCGGAAGGTTGAGTTTCTGTTAACATTTCATCCCATTGGTGAAATTGGACAAAAGAAAAATAAGGACTGGGTAAAAAGATTTCAGACCAAGGAAATCCTTGAAGATTATGGGTTTTATCGGCCAATTTTCTAGCAGCAGCGATCGCTTCTTGACTGCGGCCTTCCATACTAGCAGCCGACCAGAAAAAATGAATATTATGAGGATAATAAAGGGTGGAATAAATTCCTTTTTCTTGCGTATTTGCCAAATAAATTTCATCAGATTTCATCGCTTTTTCATTGGCTAAAGCTGCATCGTGATAACGGCCAATACGTAGATAAATATGGGACGGCATATGTAGCAAATGACCGGAACCTGGAACCGTATCACGGAGATTATCGGCTGCTGCTTCTGCTTTTTCGGGGTGGTTGGAAGCTTCTACGGCATGAATATAATAATGGGTTGCCCCTGGATGTTGGGGATTTTTGGCCAAAACCGATTCTAATGTAGCAACAATTTCTTGGGTTTCGGGTTTGGGTTTTCCCCCTTCTAACCAATAATCCCACGGCATCAAGTCCATTAAGGCTTCTGCGTAGAGAGTAGCTGCATCTACATCATCGGGATACTGTTTAACCACCGCTTTCATAGTCTTGGCATAAGCGAGATCCAACCCAGATCGATCGTCCACTGGTTGGGGGGAATAACGCTGCCTCAAGGCTTTAATGTAAGCTTTTTCTTGTGGTGAGGCATTTTTGCTTAATTGATGGGCTTTTTCGATGATTTCGTACGCAGTGGGCATGGCTTTTTTATCCATGGGCGCGTTAATATTGGGTCCCAACGCCAAGGCCATTCCTGCGTAACAAATGGCGCAATTTGGGTCTAATTTTGTGGCTTCTTGAAAGGAAAGATAAGCTTCTTTATGGTTAAAACCAAAGATAAAGATTAAGCCTTGATCAAAATACTGTTGGGCAAGAGAAGAGGTGGTTGTAATCGGATGGTGATGCTTCCCGAGATTATCTAATAAGGGAACTGGGCGATTACTTGTCGTCTGATTGAATCCTTGAACCTGAGTAACGATAATCAGGTTGAACAGAAAACATAAACCTACCACCAAGGTAAAATAGAAAGGAAATTGTTTCTTAAATTTGATTTTCATAACATTACAATAGATTTTTAATTATAGAGACAACAGAATTATAAGGTTTTTTGTTTATTCTTAACTTAAAATTAATATAAAAACAACTTCTGACTTCATTAACTATGCCACAAGTTTCTCGAAAGGAATTAATTACAGGGGCAAAACAAGGACAAGTGATCAGTTTTCCCACTGATACGGTTCCCGCTTTGGCTGCTTTACCTGAGTCTGCTTCCCTGATTTTTGTAACAAAAAAACGACCCCCTGATAAACCTTTAATTTTGATGGGTTCATCTCCAGAGGCTATTTGGAAATATGTGACAGGAACCCCCAAAGAATTACAGATATGGGAAGGGGTGATTAAGAAATATTGGCCAGGTCAATTAACCTTAGTTTTACCTGCCTCTGAATTAGTTCCTAAAGACATGAACCCCCTCGATACTACTACTATCGGGGTACGTATTCCTGATTCTACTATTGCCCAGAATATACTGAAAGAAACGGGATGTTTAGCCACCACCAGCGCAAATTTATCAGGGGAACCACCCATAGAAAACTTACGTGAAATTGCTAGGAAATTTCCTGATGTTTTAGTCTTAAATGAAGAACGGTTAAAGAATCAGCAAAAATACCCTAGTGGTTTACCTTCTACTGTGGCAAAATGGACAAATACAGG
Source organism: Crocosphaera sp. (assembly GCA_030065205.1). Lineage (GTDB taxonomy): Bacteria > Cyanobacteriota > Cyanobacteriia > Cyanobacteriales > Microcystaceae > Crocosphaera. The sequence continues at coordinate 26,156 of JASJDN010000040.1, read as the reverse complement.
ATGGAAAATTTTGCGTCAAGGTAGTATTCAATTAACAGGTAATGAATAATGGAAGAGATAGAAACCCTACAAAAAGAACTAGAAGCAACTCGCTTAGCTTATGCAATGACAGCACAAATCAATCAATTTAAGAGTGGTTATTTAGCGAAAACGGCACACGAATTACGTTCTCCCTTAAGTAGTTTAATGGGATTGCATCAATTAATTTTAGGAGATTTATGTGAAGATCCCCAAGAAGAAAAAGAATTTCTACAACAAGGGTTTGAATCTGCTAAAAAATTAGTAGAAATTATTGATAGAATTGTTACTATCTCTAAGATTGATTATGGAGTAATCGCACTGAATATTGAAAAAATTTGCTTAAATAATATTATTAATGAAGTTTACGAATTAACTGAGATTCAAGCAAACAATTATAGTTATAAAATTGAGTTAAAACAGCCTGTAACTGATATCTTTATTCAAGGAGATAGAAACCGTTTAATTCAAGGATTAACTGCATTAATTGATGTCTCTCTTAATCTCATGGAGAAAGGAAAAATTATCGTCACGACTCAATTAAATGAAAGAGAAAAGATTGCAAAACTCCTGATTGATATTCCTTGTTCTCTTCAACAGTGGAAAAAACAACAAGAAGACTTACCAGCTTCTGATTTAACGTTAGCGTCTCTTAAAAAATGGAACGATAATTTACGATTGTCTCCAGATATGACTTTAGTATTATGTCAAACATTATTGGAGAAAATGGGGGGAAATTTAACTATTTTAGATATTTCCCCCGACAATGAACCAGAAACCCTTACACGGTTACAGTGTCTACTCCCGTTGCCTCCTCTATCATAGAACCATCTCCTAACGAAATAGGGTTAATATCATAGGCATTTTGGAGAACCATTGTCGTCGATTGATTTTCTTGAAAGCCAATTTTTTGATAGAATTTTTGTTGATAGGTTGTCATGAGATACACTCTTTCTACTTGACTCATTAAAGGATGACTTAAGGCGGTTTCCACTAACTTACGACCTAATCCTAATCCTTGGTATTCTTTATGGATAACCACATCCCAAATAGTCGCCCGATACACCCCGTCAGAGGTTCCACGACAAAAACCAATCATGGTTTTAGCATCCCAAACTGTGACCACGGGATTACTATTGAGAACAGCAGTTTTTAAATCGTTTATGCTTCTTTCTCTAGCCCAAAATGCTGCTTGATTAAACAACATTTGTAGTTGTTGATAATCCACTTTGGACTTTTGCAGAGAAAACTGAATATTACTACAATCCATTGTTAGTAATTCCTAAGAAATTTGATCGAGAGAACAACAAGTTTAGATAACAACCCAAATAGAAGGAACTAAAATGATTATTTTTGAGACGCTAATAAAATTGTAGCGAATTTTACAAAAAAATCAATGGGTTTCTGAGGGAGTTTGTCTTTATTTCTTGACATTTGTGGAACATCTGACAATTCTTCCCTGTCGTTGTCTATGGTGGTGCTAATACTTGATTAAAGGTCATTTACATCGGTTTTCTGGCTAAAAAACCGAACAGAGCTTTTGTAGCATAGCATAGCAGTTTAATTGCCAATAACGACTCAACGGCCAGGAATTGAGGGAAAATATGCTCTGTTCAAAACCAAAATATTTAGTATCATCAAGACGAAAACTTACTCATCTTATTTTATCTCATCGGTTTTAACCAGGATATGTTAGTATTGTCTTCCCCTGCAACGTCCCTAGACTTATTATCTCCATCCCTTTCTGGAGAATATTCTTGTCGTCGTCCCCTCAATTTATACAATTCAGCGACAGGGGACGAGTTAGCAACACAAGCAGCTATAGGAAGACACCTAAAGCTACTAGAAACCAGTTTAACCCATCAATTTATACAGGTTCAATTATGCGAAGATGGTTACTCAGCTTGGTTATCTTTAAATGATTTGCAAATCTTAGATTCTGCTGCAAAAAATTATCAATTTAAAAAGATTTCTCGTCAGAAAATTGAAAAAAAGATTCCTGCTATTATTACTTTTACCAAAGCAGCAATGAAGCAGCCAAATTATTATTTATGGGGGGGTACCATAGCCCCAAATTATGATTGTTCTGGCTTAATGCAAGCTGCATTTTCTGCATCGGGAATCTGGCTACCTAGAGATTCTTATCAACAAGAATCCTTTGTCAAAAAGATTACTTATGAGGAATTATTACCAGGGGATTTAATCTTTTTTGCTAATAAGAGAGTGGATCATGTTGCTCTTTATTTAGGCAATGGTTATTATATTCATAGTTCAGGTCAAGAAGTGGGAAGAAATAGAATTGCGATTGATCCTTTATGTAATCAAGGGGATAAAGTTAGCACTTACTATTATGAGAAAATTTATAGTTTTGGTAGAGTTATGGAAAGTTATTGTCCCTAGACTATTATAGAGAAGGAAGTTAAGCGATAAGTTCTTGCTTCTGACTTCATTAAAGGGAAGTTATGGACTTAATTTTATGCCATCAGACGGTTGATTTTGACGCATTGGGGGCGGCCGTTGGTTTATCCTGTCTCAGAGTAGGAAGTCGCATCGTTTTGACCGGTGGGGCCCATCCGACGGTTAAGGATTTTTTAGCCTTACACCGAGATGAAATCCCCCTCATTGAGTTACGAAGTGTTAACCCGAAGCAAATTCGTCATTTAATTGTTGTCGATAATCAACAAAAAAATCGGTTAGGAAAAGCATCTGATTGGTTGAGTTTACCGCAGATCAAAAGTGTTGAATTATATGACCATCACCTTAACAGTAAATGTGATATCCCTGCCACTTTTCAACAAATCGAACCAGTAGGGGCATCCACAACGTTAATTGTGGAAAAAATGCAACAAGAAAACATAGATCCTAATCCCATAGAAGCGACCATTATGGCCTTAGGAATTCATGTAGACACCGGTTCTTTAACCTTTCCTCAGTCCACTCCTAGGGATGCTAAAGCCTTAGCTTGGTTAATGGAAATGGGTGCGAATGTTAAGATTGTAGCTGAATATTGTGACCCTGGTTTTACCCCTCAATTACAGGGAATTTTTACGGAAGCATTGGACAAATTTGAGACAAAAAATGTTAGAGGTTTTCAAGTTGCTTGGGTACTGATTGAAACAGAAAATTTTGTTGCAGGATTATCTAATTTAGCCGAAAGATTAATCGAATTAACGGAAAGTGATGCCTTATTATTTGCTCACAGTTATCATAAACGACACAATGATAAACCTTATCCTGACAACCGTTTAATTATTATTGGCCGAACTCGCATAGAAGGAACTAATCTTAATCAATTATTTTCAGTTTATGGAGGGGGTGGCCATAGTCAAGCTGCTTCTTTAATGTTAAGAAATGTCGATGCTGAAGCAAAATTAAAACAATTGGTCGAAGAATTTATTACCCAAATTCCTCACCCTTTAACCGCCAGAGATTTGATGTCTTCACCCGTGAGAACGATTCGTCCAGAAACCACCATAGAACAAGCACAAAGGGTACTATTTCGCTATGGCCATTCTGGGTTATCTGTGGTCGATGAAAACGATCATTTAGTGGGTATTATTTCCCGTCGAGATTTAGATTTAGCATTGCATCATGGGTTTAGCCATGCACCAGTAAAAGGATATATGACGAAACAGTTAAAAACCATTAGTCCTGATACTTTGTTACCTGAGATTGAATCCATTATGGTAACGTATGATGTGGGAAGATTACCAGTAATTGATAATGATAAATTATTGGGAATTGTTACAAGAACTGACTTATTAAGACAAATTCATCAACAGAGAAAAGAAGTCAAAGACGAAAATGGTAAAAGAGTGGCCACCGTATCCTGTTTATTACCTTCCATTCGTAATTCTTTAGAACCGTCTATCTGGAAACTCTTAGAAGAAATTTCCCAAGAAGCAGAACATAATGGCTGGCATTTATATATCGTTGGTGGGGCAGTTAGGGACTTGTTACTAACAGAGAATAATGAAAAAGTTTTACTTCAAGATATTGATTTAGTTGTCGATGGTTTTCATCGTTCTGCTGATGTTGGTGCCGGGGTTGAACTCGCTTCAACTATACAAAAAAAATATCCGAACTGTCGATTATCAATACATGGTGAGTTTCAGACAGCCGCTTTATTATGGCATAAAGATTCAGAGTTGGGGTCACTATGGTTAGATATTGCGACCTCCAGAACTGAATTTTATCCTTACCCTGCTGCCAACCCGGAAGTAGAATCCAGTTCCATTCGTCAAGACTTATATAGAAGGGACTTTACAATTAATGCTTTAGCGGTGAGATTAACCCCACCAAGAGAAGGAGAATTATTAGACTTTTTTGGGGGTTTATTAGATTTGAAGGCTAAAGAAATTCGGGTACTTCATGCCAATAGTTTTATCGAAGATCCCACAAGAATATATCGCGCAGTGCGCTTTGCTGTGCGCTTAAAGTTTGAAATTGAACCGCAAACAGAAGCGTATATTCGTTATGCTATTGAAAGCGGAATTTATGAAAAATTACGCTTGAAAACTCATGTTACCCCCGCCTTAACGACACGCTTAAAAACAGAACTAAAATATATTTTAGAAGCCAATTACTGGAAACCAGCCTTACAATTACTGTCAGATTTAGATGCTTTGAAGTGTTTACACAATCAAGTTAGTTTAGATGATAAAATCTGGTGGCAAATTCGCTGTGCTTCTCGCTGGTTAAGATATCTTGATCCTGATAATAATCTTGGTCATTGGTTAATTCGTTTAGAAATTTTAATGTCTCCAATCAATAGAAAAGAAAGAAAACAACTTGCTATTAATTTACAGCTACCGAAAGATAGTCTAGATAGGATTGAAATGGTCAACACAATTTCTTTAGAACTGCAAGAAACCTTAATTAATCATCAGGAAATAAGTGAAAAATATCAACAATTATATCGTTATAAATTACCTGATTTAATTTTAGTTGCAGTCAATTGCGACAAAGAAACTAGACGTATGATTTGGCAATATTTAACCCAATGGTCAAACGTTGAAACCCCTTTAAATGGGAATGATTTGAAACGTATGGGATATAAACCTGGACCCAAATATAAAGTGGCGTTAGATAAGTTATTAAGTTTAACTTTAGATGGAGAAATTGAAACCAAAGAAGAAGCAGAAATGATAGTTAGGGAAATGATGGAGGAGTTAAAGTAAACTGTTCATTCATCAATTAAACAGACGACAAGACAAAAACCTGTTATTATGTAGTAGATTTATGATTTAGACTTATGATTTATCTTGACTCAGCTATTATCAAAGATGCAGAAATTGCCATAAAATACGGATGGGTAAAAGGTATTACTACTAACCCCACTCTACTCGCAAAAACTGATATATCCCCAGAAGAAACCTTACAAAAATTAGCAATTATCAGTCCAGGAGAACTTTACTATCAGCTAACAGCAACCGATGCTGAAACTATGATCGAAGAAGGGGAAAAAGCCTATGAGTTAATAGGAGAAAAAACGGTCTTAAAAATTCCTGCGACAACCATCGGATTTCAAGTAACAGCCACTTTATCCCCTAAGATTCCCTGCGCGGTTACTGCTATCTATAGTAGCGCACAAGCTGCGATCGCCAAAGAAACTGGAGCCAAGTATGCTATTGCTTATGTTAACCGTGCAACTCGTTTATTAGGAGATGGTTTAGCTTTAGTTAAAGAGATGGCCAAGATATTACAAGGAAGTGACACTGAAATTTTAGCAGCGAGTTTAAAATCACCCCAAGAAGCAGCCTCCGCTTTAGAAGCAGGGGCGCATCATTTAACCATTCCTTTAGATATTTTAACCGCTATGACCACTCATGAATTATCGCAAAAAACCGTTATAGAATTTAACGAGAAAGGACAAGGGATTTCAATCAAATAATATATTCTAATTCAAAATACTAATTCTAAATGTTAAAAAATGAAACATGAAAAACAGATAATTTTATTTATAATTGTCTTATTTACAACGGTTTTTATCGGTTCTCTTGGCCTCTTAATGGGAGGTCTAGAAACTGCAATCATGGGAGCATTATTAGTTCCTTGTACCGTATTATCTTTTTGTTTTCCTCGATGGGGGCTTTTAGCTTTTTTGATTTATCTTCCCCTAGGAGGAACCATTACTTATGCTGTAGCGGGTGTGTTTCAAGCCTTTGGTCAAGGGGTTCGTTATACGGGATCTTATTCTTTGTTTCATTTAGCTAAAGATGCCTTTTATATACCTGCTTTATTAGGAATTGGTATGAGTTATCGTCATCAAATATGGAATAAATTAAATACAAATCTATTAAAATTCAAACCTTTACTAATCGTTATTGGCTTTTTTGGATTAACTTGTTCTTTGACCTTATTTTTTGTTAATTTTCCTCAAGATTTAACTAATTCTCAAGATAAAATTATTTTAATGGGACTGGTTGGATTAAAGGTGTGGTTAGGTTATATTCCTTTGATTTTTTGTGCTTATTATTATCTTAAGAATCAAAAAAGCTTACTGTGGTTAAATCGACTTTTAATTCTTTTAATCCTTATTGCTTGTACTTTATGCTTAATTCAATATCTATTATTAGTCTATGGTATTTGTCCAGGTAATAGTCAATTACCTGTTCCCTCTAATACTTCTGCGAGTTTACGCGCCCAATGTTTTGTGGGAGGTTCTTTACTATATAATCCAGGAAAAAACTTAATTCGACTACCAGGAACATTTGTGGCACCTTGGCAATGGGCTTGGTTTTTAATTGCCAGTAGTTTTATTACTTATGGTGTTAGTTTGAGTGACCCTTCTCGTCTCTGGAAAAGTATTAGTTTTTCTTCGATTATAACTGTCTTAATTGCCACATTAATATCAGGACAAAGAGCCGCTTTATTATTAGTACCTATTATTTATTTAATCCTATTTATCTCAACCCAAAAAAGAAATAAAAACTTACTCATTAAATTATTAGTCATCTTTGTCTTGACTGTAATATTAACCACTCAAATTGGGTTAATTGATGAAAGAATTGCTAATTTTATTCAACGTTGGCAATATTCACCCCCACAAGAATTTATGGCCAAACAAATACAATGGTTAACCCATAATCGGATTACTTTATTAGGCCGTGGACTAGGAAGAACTGCCAGTGCTGCTCGTCGTCTTGGTTCGATTCAACTGGTAGAAACCTTTCCCGTTCAAGTCATATATGAAATTGGCGTTTTAGGATATTTAGCCTTTTTAAGTGTTGTTACCACTTTAACCATTCTTACCTTTAAAGCTTATCGTTCTCTCAAAAATCCTGCACTGCGCGGACTAGGATTCTGTTTATGGCTATTTATTTTATTTATTAGTTATAATCCCTATTATTATCCCCTTGCTGTTGATCCTGTTGCTGTTTATTATTGGTTTGTGGCAGGAATGTTGTTGAAATTACCAGTCTTAGACAAAGAAACTGTTTCTATTTCTCCAGAAAATAGTTAAAATTAATAAAAAAAGAAGCTAATTTATGCTTAGCTTCGATTGATTTGGAAATGACGCGGTAAAAGTCTATAAAAAACTTTATTTTGCTCAAGAACTTTAATAGTTATTGACTCTTTTAGATAGGATTTACATTTAGGTTGAAATTTGCGAATACATCAAATAAGAAAGTATTGCTTATCCACTGATAAAATTAATAGCTAAAATATCTAATAAATTCTTTTTAATGAACTTTTTTGCCAAATTTTTTCTAAAGATGTAATATAATTTAAAAAACTGAAGTTGATTAGGAAATTATCTTGAAAGCTATCCAATAAATCTCCAACTTTTAAACTTAAGGTTTTACTTGCTGTGTTGATACAATTATCAATATGAGTATCAAATGTACTTGCTGTCAAATCCGCTTCACTCAAATCTGCTTCTTGTAAATTTGCTTCTGTTAAATTCGCTCCTGTTAAATAACTTCTTTTTAAATCGCACCCTTCCAAATTAGCATCGAGTAAATTAGTATCGACTAAATAACTATCAATAATATAAGAGTCACTGAGATTAGCTTTTTCAAAATTAGCTTTACTTAAATCTGAATTAATTAAAATAGCATGAGTTAGGTTAGCTTCGTATAAACTGGCTTCAAACAAAACCACACCTGCTAAATTAGCATAACTTAAATTAGCTTTTTTTAAAGAAGCATTGCTTAAGTTGGTATTAACTAAAATCCCTTGTTCGAGGTTGACATTATCAAGATTAGCACCTCGTAAATTTAATTGACTCAAATTGGCTTCTTGGAGATTAGGAGTAATCTCTGGATTTTGCTTTCGCCATTCGTTCCAGGTATCAACACCGGCAATTAAAAGCTTCAGTTGTTCTTGATTAGCCATTCCAATTTTCCCTTAATTCATAAAACTTTATGTTCTTGAGTTTCAGTATAGTCACGGAATAGCTTAATTTATGTGATCATTATCTCTCTATCTTAGTGAGATTTTCCCTAGACAAAACGTAACTTTCATATTAGGGATAGATCAATTATTCATAAGCTACAAAATTCGTGTTAAAATCTCTTGCTCAACCTGATTCACTGAGGTTTCCCCCGATAAGGTTAATAATTTTTGTTTTCCCTGATAATAATCGATCAAAGTTAGAGTATATTCTTTAAACATATTAATACGGCGGTCAATAATATCGGGTTGATCATCCATTAAACCTCGCTTCAAAGAACGTTGTTTCATCACTGTTTCACTCACTTGTAAATAGATAGCATAATCTAAACTTTGATTCAAACTTTCTAAGAGAAAATCTAACTCTTCTGCTTGAAATGCAGTACGGGGATATCCTGATAAAATCCAACCATTTTTGACATCAGATTCTACCAGACGATTTCTCATGAGTTCGATCATGATTTCATTAGGAAGTAAGTCACCTTTTTCCACATAATCTTTTGCTTTTTGACCTAATTCTGTTTTATCTTCAATGGCTTTTCTTAACATATTTCCTGTTACGATAATAGGAACATTAAAATGCTGACTAAGACGTTGGGACTGGGTTGCTTTTCCTGAACCTGGACCTCCTAACATAACTAATCTCATGATTGACTCCTTATTTTGCTCGAATTTTACTCAGTAATTCATTAAATGGTTGCCAATTATCCTCATTAGCGATCGCTTCCCAGATGGATTCAATTTGAGGTCGAAGTAAGGGGATTTTACTATTAAATTTATTCATGGTTTCACGCATTTTATCTATGTGATCGGGAGAAATTTGACTCAGTATTTTATGATAAAGTTGTCGCCAATTTTTCCAATTAATATCTGATAAATCGCTATTTTCTAAAATGGTTGCTTCATCCTCCCACCAACCTTTATTAATTTCTGTCATTAAATTGATGAAAAATTGATGATAACCAACTTGACTTTTTTTCAAAGTATCAACAGTTACATTAACCAATTCATTCCCTTCCTCAGTCAATCCATGTAATCCTAATTTTTTCAACATTTCTTGCGTATAAGCAGCCTGATAATAATCATCAAAATGATTTAAGGCTGTTTCTAAATTACCAGGAGAAATAGTTGTCATTAAGGGTAACTGTAACATTTCCAAATTAATGCGAACCATTAAGGGTTGATTTCCATAACAATACCGTTTTGCATAGTCAAAATAAGCGGCAGTAAACCCAGGATCATAAGTAGGGATAAACGCGTAAGGACCATAATCAAAACTTTCCCCTGTAATAGACATATTGTCCGTATTCAATACACCATGACAAAATCCGGCTGCCATCCATTGTGCTGCTAATTGAGCCTGACGTTTCACTAATTCATGATAAAATAAACCATAACAATCAGGACTATTAGGGTCAATTTCTGGATAATAAATATCAATAACAAAATCCAATAATTTTTTAATTAGATCGGGTCGTTTAATATAGTATAAACGCTCAAACGTTCCAAAGCGAATGTGAGAACGACTCATGCGAATCATCACAGAAGAACGAGTGGGAGAAGGTTCGTCTCCTCGCCATAACGCTTCTCCTGTTTCCACTAAACTTAAACAACGGGAGGTTTTCACTCCCATTCGATGTAAGGTTTCTGCTGCTAGGACTTCTCTAACGCCTCCTTTTAAGGTTAATCTTCCATCACCACCTCGTGAATAAGGGGTTCGTCCCGACCCTTTTGTACCAAAATCGTATAATTCTCCATCTATCCCCCTAACTTGTCCATAGAGGAACCCTCTACCGTCCCCAAGAAACGGGTTATATTCCCCAAATTGATAACCATGATATCGTAGGGCAAGAAAGGGTCTAATTCCTTGAAATTTTGCAAACGCTTCGATAAAGTGTAGGTCATCTACGCGACTGGCTAATAATCCTAGTTGAGTTAATAAATCATCGTTACGAAACCTTAAAATATGTTGAGGAAATTCGGCAGCCAGCACTTGATCGTAGTAGTCTTCTCCCAAATTTTCTAAAGCAGTTTCATACTTGAGATTCAGAAAAGGATTATCTCCGTTTAAAGTCATAGGATTATTTTAGTTATGATTATAGACGACTTACTGTTTTAATTTTACCTTTATCTTCATTAATCATTTTAATTGATCAGCTATAATTTATAATTCCTTGAGTATTATTGAGGATAACATCGCTTAAGTCTGCGTTGGTTAAATCTGCGTTGGTTAAATTAGCATTCGTTAAATTTGCACCGATTAATTTAGCTTTGACTAAACTGACTCCTGTTAAATTAGCATTTTCTAAATTAGCTGCGATTAGTTTAGCACGATTGAGGTTACTATACTCTAAATTGGTTCCTGATAAATTGGCACCGATGAGGTTAATATTTTCTAAATTGAGGTGTTGTAAATTTATTTTAGAGAGTTCAGCTTGTTGAAAATTTCGCTCTCCTAAACGATATCGTTGTAATAATTCTGCTGCTTCTGTCACCATTATTTCTCGTTGTTTAGGGGTTCGATAAGTTAGGGTAAACGTATCCTTTTGTTTAAGGACAGTTTCTAACTCTTGATAGAGGAAATAATTACCGATTCCACTGATAGTTAACCATCCCCGCGATCGCGTCATCGCAACGAATAATTGATTACGGAATAATAAGTCGTTTTCTACTTTAGCAACCTGATCTAATCCCACAATATAAACCATATCTGCTTCTTGTCCTTTAGCGCGATGAATACGAGAAATAGTAACAGCACCTTCATACCAAAATTGATTAGGATTATGATTATTTTCTTGGGTTAAATCATTACAATTTTTACTTCCAGGAATATAGATATCAATTCCTTGTCTAATAAAAAAGTTAGCGATAGTTTGTTGTAATTTAAAAGACTCAAAATAATTACCCAAAACTAACACTAAAATCTCTTTACTTGGTCGTAATCCATCTTGACGTAAATCATCATAAATTTGTTGGCATAAACCACTAATTTCTTGCTGTCTTGATAAATATTTATCAAATTTAATTAGTGGCTTTTTCCAAGTTTTATGTAAAGGATTCGGCGAATTTTCTACAGATCGTGTAATGGTTATGGTTTCACCTTCTATCAACTCTCCTGCAATGTCATAACCTAAACTTTGCCAGTCTTTTTTTTCAGTCATTCCTGTTAACATTCCTTGGCAACGTACCCATCCCATAACCATAGCATGAGCTGCTATAATAATTAAATGAGGGGTACGATAACAACAAGACATAATCTCTGTTTTATTAATTTCATTTTCATATTTCCCTGTAACAATATTGCCTAATTGTTCCCCAAAAATTTCACTAGCATTGGGAACTTGTAAACTATTTAAACTTTGTAATTCGTCGTAAGTCCAAATCAATCTTTTTTGTTGAGTATTAACGGAATCAACGGGACGTAATGCTTGATAAGCTAACCAATAAAAAGGCTGTTTTCCTTGATAAAGCCAATTTTCAACTATAAAATCTTGTCCTTCATCAATTAAAATAGCATCAAAAATCTGAGGAATAGCAGTTTGATTTAAGAGGTAAAAACACACTTCTCCTAATGCTTCTGATGGTTGTTGAAAAGTGGTTTGATTAACCCCTAAAGAAACGACTCCCGTGACTTGACATAAAAAACGATAAAATCCTAATTGTTCTCTAGAACCCCAACCGTGAAAGACTTGTAATTGTTGATTATTTTTATTGTAAGTTTGTTGTTGATGACTAAAATATCTAACCCACCGATCAATCTGTTGTATAATTTCTTCATAAAGACTGCGAGAAAAGAAAACGAATGCAATTTTCCATTGAGGGTATTTAAGGTGCATAATGGCTGCTTTTTGACACAGTAAAACAGTTTTGCCTGACCCCGCAATTCCTCGTATTCTTTGAAATCCTGATGGAATTTGTTTCGCAATTTTTTCCTGTTGTAAGTCAAATTGATAAAGATGTTTTTTAAGTTTTTGTAAAATTTCCCCCTTACTATTATTTTGACTTAAAACTTGATGGATATCCTGACGTAAAATAGGTGTACCTGATAGAATATTTAGGATTAAATTCCATTGATAGTTATTAATTGTTTTCCCTTTGATAATATTTGGAGTTGTTTGAATAATTTTAGTAATATTTGTTAATGAAAGTAAAGAATCTGCAAATAGAATAGGAGGGTTACTCGCTAATTGAGTAAATCCTTCCATTTTCCATTGTTTTGACGTTATAAAAGGTAAAGCAATTAATACTTTGGCTGTAATCTGATTATATAAACTAGATTCTTGATTTAGATATTCTAACAAAGAAAATAACTGACTTTCTGCTTGTCGATAAGGACTTCCTGAAGCAGTATAAAAATTTTGATAATTCCAACAATGTCCTTGAATACTAATAATTTGATTAATTAGTAAAGATTTAACTTCAATAATGATTAATCCTAACTCAAAATCAGCAATTAAAATATCAGCTTCTTTACGCATTTGTCCCTTGATCGGAAAGATAGGATAACGCCAATAAATTAAACATTTTCTTTGATAAAATGCTTGTTTAATTTTGTCCCATACTATTCTTTCTCCTCTTTGTCCTCTATCATTAAAAGATTCAGTGTTGATGAACATTGACTTAATAAATTTATCTATTATTGAGAAACTTTATAAATACGAATTATCGGTCCTGTACGAACCTTATTATCTTTTTGTGTTTTATATATTAATTCTCCCGATTCAATAATCTTTTCATAACGATTAACCATTTTAGGATACTTCTCCCTTTTTAATAGATAACGATCATAATAATTCCCCAAAACGATATATTCTATCTTATTTTTCTGAATTTCTTCAACATTTTTTAGATTGCCAATTTTTCCAGAAGGATAAAAAGTTGCATGGGATAACCTCTCAGTATTAACCTTTTTGATCAGTCCAGTTTGATTACGATCAACTCTAAAAAATTGAAAGGATGTCTTAGGAAGTTGGGGAGTGTAGTCTTCTACTAAAATTGAAGAATTTTGAGGAAGATTATTAAGCATCCATTCTCTTGTAAACGTCCTAGTATCAACTCCAGACATTCTATAACCTTGTCGTATATCTTGGTGCAATAATGGAGTTGAAATTGACGCTAACATTGCGAAAATTAAGATTAATCCTAATGGATAATTAAAGTTTAACTCCATCGATTTAGAGACTTGATAGATAGTGTAAGCAATAAGAATACAAAGGAAAGGAATCATTGGAATTATCCACCGTTCCCATCGTAAATTAAGTAAAGAGATAAATAATAAGAATAGACTGGGAAAACTAATTAACAAAAGCAACTTTTCTTGTCTTAGAATTAACAGAAAAAAAAATCCTAACCCAAGCAAAAATATACCAAAAATTGTAAAAGATTGTGTTAAAGGTTGTTGGAAATACCAAATTAAATCATGGATAAATCCTTCTCCTGTTGCACCTAAATGGGATGACCTATTTTCTTGAGTAACATCGATTAAGACTTGATTAAAATCAAAAAATAAAAAAGGAGAAGCCATAAAGACACCCCCTGTACAGGCTATTATACTACTAACTATTTTTAAATAACCTTTAACTTGCCATCCTTTGGTTAAAAAATAGGCTAAAATAATCGTAAATACAAAAACAATTGCTGGATATTTTGTTGCTATCGCTAGACCGACTAAAAAACTTGCTTTTATATAGTTTAATAACTGGTCTTGATTATCAAAAATTTTTAAACAATAGTAAAAAGAAATGAGTAATAACAAAGGCATTAATGTATCCATGCGAGCGAATTTTGAAAACTCAACATGGAGGGGAATAATAGCAACCAAAAAAGCCGATATTAGACCCACAGTTTTATTAAACATTTTAGTAGCAATAACATAAACCAATAAAATAGTAGCAACCCCAAAAAATGCACTCCATAAGCGACCTATTAAATAAAAAATACTAGGATCTTGACGATACAATTCTAAAAAATCTTCAGAACTATTAAAAACACCTAAAAGTCGCCCCCCCACAAACATCAAGCCATAGGATAAGACTAAAAGATAAATAACCGTTGTAGCCGGATGACCAAACCAATGAGGATTGATATCTTGAGTTGATAGAATGCGAAATACAACTCTCATCCGATTAGGTTCATCAGGATTATATAAATAAGGTAAACCAAAGTTGATTCCATAAAGACGTAATAACAAACCTATCGATAAGATTACGATTAAAATAGGCTTACTATATCGATTTAAAATGAGATTATCATCTTTTAAAGACTTCATTTAGATAACCTAACTTTTCTTGTACCAACGTAACAATACTCTGGCTAATCGTTGAGAATGATGACTAACTTTTGCTGTCATTGGATCTTCATCCATAATATTAGCTAAAACGATACGGCATCCTAACTGAGTAACATTTTCTCGATCTAAAAATACAGGATGTGATTGTTCTTTACCATAATGTTTTAAGGCTGCAGGAGAAGGAGAAATTCGTTGTACTAAAACAGCATCAAATATCCGTTTCCCACAAACCCGATCAATCGCTTTAATATGATCAGAAACAGTATAATCATCGGTTTCTCCTGGTTGAGTCATAATATTACAGACATAAATGCGAGGAACCTTTGCTTTAGCTAAAGCCTCTCTTATTTCTGGAACCAAAAGATTAGGAATAACGCTAGTGTAAAGACTTCCTGGACCAAGGATAATATAGTCAGCTTCACGAATCCCTTGTAACGCTGCGGGTAAACCGGGTGGATTGCTTGGAAAACAACCAATTTGAGTAATTTTTCCCCCAGCTTCCGTGATATGAGATTCTCCTTCCACCAAACGACCATCATCTAATCTGGCCCATAAACGGACATCACTGAGGGTTGCCGGTAACACTTTACCCCGAATCGCCAGAACTTTTGAACTAGCTGCGATCGCCTTTTCAAAATCCCGTCCCGTAATGGCTGTCATTGCTGTTAAAAACAAGTTACCAAAACTATGGCCAGTCAGTCCTTCCCCTGCTTGAAAGCGATATTGAAACAGTTCCGTTAACAACTTTTCTTCATCGGCTAAAGCCGCCATACAGTTACGAATATCCCCAGGAGGTAACACACCAATTTCTTCGCGGAGTCGTCCAGAAGAACCACCATCATCTGCTACCGTAACAATAGCAGTGACATTAGCACTATATTGCTTCAAACCCCGTAAGAGGGTCGATAATCCCGTTCCTCCCCCAATGGCTACAATTTTTGGCCCCCGATGAAGACGACGATGGGTTAAGAGGCGATCGACCAATTCTTGACCGCTACCAGGAAGCGCATCAGTAATAGACTCCACTGTACGATTTTGTCCCCAAAATACTAGAAATAACCCGAGGAATAAAGCCACCGGTCCAGAAATATAGCTAGGAACGTGGGTGGTAAGGGTTTCCAGGAATTGAGAGATTAATTCGAGGAGACGGTTAATAGGGGTGAGTTTTACCCAAATGGCCAACCCTAGCATCGATAATAACAAACCAGTAGCACTGATCAGCAGCCAACGCTTGACAAATAGGCCAGGGGATAGCCATTTAAACCAACGATTAACCCGTTTGGGGGTTCGTTGGTCAACCATTGACCATTTTCGCTGTTTGGGGGAGAGTTTTCGTATTGCTTGTTTTAAAAGGCTGATGGGCATAGGTCATGATCACCAGATAGATATTATAAATGAACTTTAATATAAGGATTTATGGCAACATTAACACAAAAGTTACAATGATGACGATGCTAAGTCTGTCAGGATTACTCTTAACAGTGATTTAGCCCTAGTAAAAGGTGTATCCGTTCGTAGTCATCGCTATTTTTTGATCATGCTGTTAGTAATTACGATTGCTTTAACTATTCGTGCTGTTGGTATTTTATTGGTCAATGGTTTTGTCGTGATTTCTGCTGCAACTGTTTTTTGTCCTTTGAGGGGTGATTATTCAGAAAATGCCAGTATAATGAAGGGTCAGACTTCTTTTTCCTACAGACATCATTTAATCTTATGGACAGTGACTCTCTTCCTAAAGAAGCTACAGCTAAAACAAAAGAAGTAGCTATGTGTACGGGGTTTGCGAATTACAGTATATGAAGTGCTTGAATACCTAGCTTCTGAGATGACTGAAGAAGAAATTCTCGATGATTTTCCCGATCTGACACGAGAAGACTTAAAAGCTTGTATTGCTTATGCGGCTGACCGTGAGCGTCGGTTTATGACCGCTACTTTATCCCCATGAAATTACTGTTTGATGAAAACTTGTCACTGCTTGCTTTATTATAATACATCAAAGACTTGGGATTTTTTTCTAGTTTTTCAAATCAAAAAATCTCACTTAAATCTAAAACAAACCCAGGTAAAACATCTTCTCCAGATAGCGTTTGAGTATTATTTAAAATCTCTACTTGCTGCCCAACTCTATATATTTCCACTATTTTTGCTGATGGTTCAATTAACCAACCCAGTCTAGTACCATTATCTACATATTCCTGCATTTTTGCTTGTAAGTCTTCGTATCTTTGATTCTTCAGGTCACTAGGACTGACCAATTCAATGACAAAATCAGGAACAATAGGAGGAAAGCCATCTTGTTGCGCTGTAGTTAATTGCTCCCATCGCTCTAGTTTAATCCAGCTAACATCGGGACTTCTTCTAGCCCCATTGGGTAAGACAAAAATGGTTGAAGAATCAAAAGCCTGTCCTAGTTTAGTTTGACGATTCCAAATTCCTAAATCTAGATATAGGTTGAAGTTTTTCCCTCCTGCTGTTCCTCCTGTGGGACTCATAACAATTAATTCTCCATCTTTGGTTAACTCCATTCGCACAAACTGTTCAACTTGTGCTAGTTGGTCGAATTGTTCTGAAGTTACTCTAAATCCTTTGGGAATGGTAATAGTTTCCATATTTTTATAAATTGACGTTCTTGATTATTATTTTAAACCTTTCGATCGCCTAGGGAACGCACAAAAGAAGCGAAACGGCTACCCGTGTTATTCTGTAAAAATATTGATACACCAAATTAAAAGCTGCTATGAGTTGTCCGAGTTATTGGCAAGAAGCTAAGGAATATTTAAGGTCAAAAGATCATGTTTTAGCTGCTCTCATCGCTTTGTATCCTTCAGAAACCATGATTAATTATCATGATGCTTTCTTAACTCTGGTTAAAGCCATTATCGGGCAGCAAATCTCTGTCACTGCAGCCAATGCCATTGGCCAAAGATTAGAATCTTTATTAGGAAAAATTACCCTTGAAAATTATCTAGAAACCCATTCTGAATCATTGCGTCAGTGCGGTTTATCTCGGCAAAAAATCAGCTACATTAACAATATTGCTCAAGCCTTTCAAAACGATATTTTAACCCCTCAAGCTTGGGCTAACATGGATGATAAACAAGTTATGGATCAATTAACTTCTATTAAAGGGATTGGTCCGTGGACAGCACAAATGTTTTTAATTTTTCATCTGCATCGTCAGGATATTTTCCCTATGGCTGATCTGGGTTTAATTAATGCTATTCAACAACATTATGGCAGTAAAAAAGCGTTAACTAAAGCAGAAATTAAAGAACTATCACACCAATGGAAACCCTATCGTACCGTTGCCACCTGGTATTTATGGCGTAGTCTTGATCCAGTTCCTGTCCAATATTAACAGCCTTTGGATGAGGCAGAAGGCAGGGAGTAGGAAGCAGGAGGGAAGATTTTTACTAAAATAATAGGCTAGGTGGGCAATGCCCACCCACAAGATTAACTAGCAGAAACTTTCAACGTTTTTAGGTCTGTTAAATCCCCTTCTAATGAGACACCACGCCCATTAGCTGCCAAATGACGGACAATTTTATAAACAACTTCGACCTCATCAGGAGAATCGGCTTTTGCTGCTAAGGTTGCCATATCTAACGCTTCAGAGGTTTCTTTAATCACCGTTTGTACTTTAGTTTGTAAGTCTAAAATAGAGGCGGCCATTTTCTTTCCAGCTTCCACGCCAGGTTGATGATAAGCATTAATATTGACTAAAGAAGCATAGAAACTAACCGCCCTTTCGTACAAGGCAATTAAAGCCCCCACTGTACGAGGATTAACTTGAGGAATGGTAATGGTAATAGAGTCTCTATGATTCTCAAATAATGCTTGTCTCGTTCCTTGTAAAAACCCGGATAAAAAGTCCCCAGAGGTTACCCCAGGTTCAATTTCAAAAGGTATCTCTCTGCCATCTTCTAAGACTTCAATAAAGGTGACAAAAAAGTTAGGAACTCCCTCCCTTAATTGCTGTACGTAGGCGTGTTGATCGGTTGATCCTTTATTTCCATAAACAGCAATTCCTTGGTAAACGGTATTGCCATCGAGATCCTTTTCTTTCCCCAAAGATTCCATCACTAACTGTTGTAAATAACGACTAAACAACAGCAAACTATCTTTATAAGGAAGAACGACCATATCTTTTTCTCCCTTTCCATTACCCGAATAATACCAAGCCAAGGCCAATAAAGCAGCCGGGTTGGTTTTGATATCCTTAACCCTGGTGGCTTCGTCCATTTCTTTGGCCCCGATCAACATTCCATCAATATTGATCCCTTGTAAGGCAGCCGGTAACAAACCCACAGCAGATAGTTCCGATGTTCTGCCTCCCACCCAGTCTTGCATGGGGAATCTTGCCAACCAGTCGGTGGCGATTTTATCCATCTTACTCCCAGGCATGGTAACAGCGACGGCGTGGGGTTCAAACGCTAATCCCTTGCTTTCGTAGGCGTGTTTGACTTCTAACATCCCGTTACGGGTTTCCGGGGTTCCCCCTGACTTGGTGGTGATTAGAACAAGGGTACTTTTAAGGCGATCGCCAATTTTATCCAGGGTACTATCGATCCCCGCCGGATCGGTGTTATCGATAAAATGGATGGTCATGGGAGGATTATCAGAGGGTAACGCCTCGGCCACAAATTGTGGACCTAAGGCTGATCCCCCAATACCCACCGAAAGGATGTCCGTAAATTTTTCTGCTGTGGGGGGTTTAATGGTTCCCTGGTGGACTTTTTTGACAAATTGGGCAATATTAGCCAAAGGTTCTGTAATTTCTTTTTTGGCTTCCTCATTGGGGGCTAATTCTGGGGCCCGTAACCAATAGTGTCCCACCATCCGCCCTTCATCCGGGTTAGCGATCGCCCCACTTTCTAAGGCTTCCATATCCGCAAAGGCTTTGTCAAATTTAGGGGTCAGTTGTTTAACCAATTCATCATCGAAGCGCATTCGGCTAATATCAACGTAAACCCCTAACCCTTCATGATAGTAAAGCCAATCTTGATAACGTTGCCACAGTTGTTGTTTATCCATAGGAAATATTGCAGAATTTCTTTACGCATGGGGAATTTTTTGACACTCCCTCAATTAATCATAGATATATCTGCTAAGAAAATGGGGTTAAGATTTCGTTATTTTTTTGCGAAATGATTACATTTTTTGATTATTTTTTATCTTAATTAAAGCCTTTTCTTTTTATCTCCAAACCGAGGACTGTTTGTTACTTTTTTTATAAAAACATTAACAAAAATCTCTTTCTATTTCCGTTACATCGTATACAATAAAAAAAATAAAAAAGCTAATTTTATAAGGTTTTCTTAATAAATGAGCCTAGGAGCAAGCCCATATCATAAGCTTGAAAAAAAAGATAGATTCTTGTAAAGTTTATTAAAAATACGCTAGATTGAGAATTTAATATTTGCCTCAGTCCATTATCAATGAATTTATTAGACCAAACCAAACCTATCTTAAGACGAAAGCAGAAGGATCTCTATTGTCAGGAGTATCAATCTTTAGTGAGTCTTTATCTAAAAATCGCTGGAAAAACGATATATTCTGGTTTCTATAGCTGTTTAGACCAAGTTTGCTTGATATGGGGATTAATTGTCTCTGCTATCTTTGTGACAGCCCAATTTGCCCCCATTAGTTGGACGACTCAAGCGATCGCTTGGTCAATTTTAACGGTAGCTGGAACCTTGTCGATGATGATTTTAACTCATTTTTGGGTGAAACAACGACAACTCAACTGGATTTTATACACTTGGGTGATTTTAATGGTTGGGGGTGTCACTGTGACTGACTGCAGTATTTTTTTCGGGTGGGGTTTTATCCTCACTAACCTATCTCATCTTTGGTTAGGGTTATGCAGTCTGGGATATATGATAACTGGGTTAGGGTTAAATTCCCGTGCTTTACTGTTAGTAGGTTCAGGCCATTTATTGGGTATTTTCATTTTACCTCATGTCATAGGTTGGCAATTTTTGGCGACAGCAATGATCATGGTACTGAGTTTACTTGTACTAGCAGAAACTCAATGGGATATTAATGTTTCTCAAACAAGCAAAGATTTCCATTGACACTCCCACGAGTAGAACTGAGTGAGATTCTTGCTTCATCAGGTTTGCCTAGGTGATAGTTATAACTAAACGTGATTCATTAAACATTCTGTTCCAGGAATTTTCCCAAAAATCTGGTCTGAATAATGCCAAAGTTGTTCATTTTCAAAAATCTTAATAAAGCGAGGATCATCTTTAAAATTCTGCCATCTTTCCAGCACTTTCATTTCAGTTGCTTTACCCGATAAATTTTGTTTATCAAAGGAACTTCCGCCTCCTTGGCCTTTAACTTTTTCAAGTCCTATGTCAGAAAATTCAAGATCAAGCTGTTTTGAAATATTTTTCCGATAGGCTTGATCACAAAACCATTGGTTATAGTTAATAAAAACTTTTTTTTGGTTTAAGTAATCCGTTTCTCCTAAAAACTCTTTAGCATAGCTAATCCATAAATTAATACTTGATTTTTCAATCAATCTTGTCTTTTTTCCTTGATCATCCATCATTTTTAAGCGACTAGCAAATAAATTAAACGGATCTCGAAGAATCAAAACATCATAACGGTTAGCACTTTTTCCCAGATACAAATCATGTTTTTTTTCAAAATCTTGATCCATGATTCGCTCTAACCTACGATCTTCATAAGAATAAAATAATAAATCTTTCTTAGAAAATTGGCCAAAAGCGTCTTTCTTAAACCGATTATTCGGAAAATTATTGTAATATAAACGATAAGGATTATATTGAGGTCTAACAGCGTTCAAATAAGCAATATTAACGTCACCATATTGTTTAATGATCCAATTAGTAATGCCATGATTCCCTGTTCTTTGTAGTCCAATTAATCGGATTTCAGATTCATTAATAATGGTTTGAGGGCGAAACCACGACAAAACAGTGTTAAGCTGATCATACAGACCATAACCCAGTTCTCTTTTAAGTTCTCTTAGTTTGTTGATGGAGTAAAATGGTTGCCTCATTGATTTATAAAGTTTTAATATTTTTTTGAAGTGCTTTGTCTTTCAATAAGTTAGAGTCAAACATAGGAAAGCTCTAACCTAGTAAAAGATGTTACAACATGATGTCGTGATTGTGGGCGGTGGTTTAGCGGGATCTCGCGCTGCCCTAGAAATTAAACGCCTCAACCCTAGTATTGACGTGGCCGTGGTGGCCAAAACCCATCCCATTCGTTCCCATTCTGTCGCGGCCCAAGGGGGGATCGCAGCCAGTCTCAAAAATGTTGACTCAGAAGACAGTTGGGAGTCTCACGCCTTTGATACGGTTAAAGGATCGGACTATTTAGCCGATCAAGATGCGGTAGCGTTATTAACGCAACAGGCCCCCGACGTGATCATCAATCTCGAACATTTAGGGGTGTTATTCTCCCGTTTAGACAATGGGAAAATTGCTCAACGGGCCTTTGGCGGCCATACCCATAACCGTACCTGTTACGCAGCCGATAAAACGGGCCATGCTATCCTCCATGAGTTGGTTAATAACCTTCGACGCAACGGAGTCACTATTTACGATGAATGGTACGTCATGCGCTTGATCCTTGAGGATGGAGAAGCCAAGGGTCTTGTCATGTATCATATCGAAGATGGCACCCTAGAAATTATCCACAGTAAGGTGGTAATGTTCGCTACAGGGGGTTATGGACGCGTCTTTAACACCACCTCTAATGATTTTGCTTCCACCGGAGACGGGTTAGCCATGTCAGCGTTAGCTGGTGTCCCGTTAGAAGATATGGAGTTTGTTCAGTTTCACCCCACTGGGTTATATCCTGTGGGGGTGTTAATTTCTGAAGCCGTCAGAGGAGAAGGGGCCTACCTTATTAATAGCGAAGGACGGCGGTTTATGGAAGATTATGCCCCCTCACGCATGGAACTGGCCCCCCGTGACATTACGTCTCGGGCTATTACCCTAGAAATACGTGCCGGACGAGGGGTACATTCTGATGGTAGTCCAGGAGGCCCTTTTGTCTATTTAGACTTGCGCCATATGGGAGAAGAAAAGATTATGAGTCGGGTTCCTTTTTGTTGGGAAGAGGCCCATCGTTTAGTGGGAGTCGATGCGGTTTATGAACCCATGCCGGTGCGTCCCACCGCCCATTATTGCATGGGAGGGATACCCGTTAATACTCAGGGGAGAGTCCGGTTAAGCGGCGATCGCCTGGCAGAAGGGTTTTTTGCTGCGGGAGAATGCGCTTGTGTTTCGGTACACGGGGCCAATCGTTTGGGCAGTAATTCTTTATTAGAATGTGTGGTTTATGGCAAAATTACAGGAGAAAATATCGCTCACTATGTGCAAGATCGGAAGTTTTCTGAGTTGGACGCTGAGATTTATTTGAATGAGGCAAAACAGCGTATTTCTGAGTTGTTAAATAAGGAAGGAAACGTCCGTATTGGGTCATTACGTCAACAGTTTCAAGACTCGATGGCTGAACATTGTGGCGTGTTTCGTACTGAAGAATTAATGCAGGAAGGCATTGACAAAATTCAAGAATTTAAAGCCCAATATGACAACATTTATCTGGATGATAAAGATAGTTGTTGGAATACCGAGTTAATTGAAGCGATGGAATTACGCAATATTATGGTAGTAGGGGAGATGATTTTAACCTCTGCTTTCAACCGTAAAGAAAGTCGCGGGGCCCATTCACGGGAAGATTATACGAAACGAGATGATCCCAACTTTTTGAAGCATACCTTAGCTTATTATTCTCCTGCTGGTTTAGATATTCAGTATATGGATGTGGTGATCGATATGTTTGAGCCTAAAGAGCGAAAATATTAATACATTTCAAGTTGAGTGTGGGGAGTGTGGGAGGGGAATTTTTATGTTCATCGTTAGTCTATTGATATGAAAACTGCTATTAGACAAATACAATTTAACACTTCTTAACCTTTTGATAACATCAGCAGTTCTATCCATTAAAATAAACTTAGAAGAGAGCTTATCCCCATTGGTATCTAATTAAAAGTTAGTTGAGAAAATCATGCTGCTTTTTCTTAAGCAATTTTCAATTCACTTAGAAATTAAAAACCAGAAAAATACAAAATAAGTTACTCATTAATATTTATGTTTAGTTGGAGGTAATGATATGAAATATGATTTAGGACACGAACCCAAAACCTTTGGAGATTGGGCTTATATAGCAGTAGCTACCCATTACAATAAATTCTTATCTCATGAAAATGGGGTGTTGGAAGATAAAGATCCTGAAGAATTGCATCAAATGCGTGTGGGAATGCGACGTTTGAGAAGTACCATTCATGGATTTACGGCTGCTTTGAATTTACCCGAAAATGCCGAAGAAAAAAAAGTCGGTAAAATTGCCAAAGTATTAGGAAAGTTACGAGATTTAGATGTTTTAGAGGATAGTCTTAAAAATCAATATTATCCTAATTTACCAACCAGTGAACAAAAACACTTAAAACAAGCCTTATCTAGTTTAGTGAAACAAAGAAAAAAAACCTATAAAAAAGTAAAAAAGACTTTAAATAGTGAAGCTTACTTAAGTTTAAAACAAGCCTTTGATCATTGGTTAAAACAACCAAGTTATCATGATATTGCTCAAGTTTCAATTCATACCATATTAGCGGATCTTCTATTGCCAGAAGTTAGTCAATTGATGTTACATCCCGGCTGGGTTGTCGGAGTTAATTTTGAAGAAGGAATTGTCAATTTTCCTAAGACTTTATCTAAGGATGCAGTAGAATCTTTATTAAATGAACCAGGATTTATTTTACACGATTTACGAAAAGCAGCTAAACGAACCCGTTATAATATGGAGTTATTTACGCAATTTTATGGTGAGGTTTATGAAACTTATCTAAAAGATATTAAAGCCATCCAAAGTATCTTAGGGGATATACAAGATAGCTTTGTTTTAGTTGAGTTTTTGGATCAGATTTTCGACAACCATATACTCAGTGAAATGCCGGTATTTGCTAAAATTTTGCAAGATAATCGTTATGATAAATGGCAAAAATGGGAAAAATTACAACAAAAATTCCTCAATCATAAAACTCGTAAAGATTTTCATATTACAATTTTACAACCTTCTGTTATTCAGTCTGAGATTAAAGATAGTCACGATAATTCTAAAAAAGCACTAGAAGTTACGCCATCGATAGATATTTCATCCAATTCTTAACCAGAGTATCTCCATAAACAGATAATGAATAGCAATGAAAAAAGAGAGCAAGATATTTGAAAGTGGCAAGAGCAAAAAATGTTGATTCTTGTCTTGAAAGATGGTATTCTAAGATGATCAATCTGTGCTATATTTTGTTATCAAAAAGTCAGACTTGATGAAGACTATTTAAGGAAAAACATTATGACTGAATCCACCGAACAAAGACTAAAAGAAAAACTAACCGAAAACATTAAACAAGCAATGAAAGCAAAAGATAAAATTCGCTTAGAAACCATTAGGAGTCTCAAAAAAGTTATCCTAGAAAAAGAAGTCGAAGTACGACCAAAAGGCCAAACAGAATTAACCCCAGAACAAGAATTAGAAGTATTAGCCCAACAAGCTAAACAACGGCGAGATTCTATCGAACAATACCGTCAAGGGGGTAGAGATGATTTAGCCGATAAAGAAGCTCAAGAATTAGCCATTATTGAAACTTATTTACCCCGTCAACTGGCGACAGAAGAAATTGAAGCCATTATTGAGCAAATTATTGCATCAGTGGGAGCAAACTCCCCGAAAGACATGGGGAAAGTGATGGGACCAGCCATGAAAGAATTAAAAGGCAAAGCAGACGGAAAGCAAGTCCAGGAAATCGTCAAAGCCAAACTAGGCTGAAGTGTGTTATGGGAACTTTAGCTCTGACATGAACAAGTTCTTAAGATTTTTTTTATACAATCATCAGAGACTGGCTCTCAAACCCCTTGAAATAGCGAAATCATGGGATTGATAGGTATAATCTCATGAAGATGACCCAAAAAATCTTGGATAGATTATGAGACAAGATGTGTCAAATTGTAAATTTTTTGCTAATAATAGTCTAAAGATAGCGAAAAGCGCAGTTTCCCTCGAACCAGGAAATTACCCGAAGTTAGGGCGAAAATTGTGCTAGTTTAAGAAATGTTAATGATCCCCTGACTCAAATCCTGAAGTTAGGGACTCGATCTAAACATCGCTTACTAAAGTCGCCGATACAGTCAAACTGATAGGCGTTCTCTAGGTCGCACCCTATATAAGAAAATGGGACAATATGACCTAAACTAGATAACACAAACGTTAAGAAATCTTGCCATTGATTTCAGTTAAGCAAGAGGATTGGATTCTATGACTATTGCAGTCGGACGCGCACCAGAAAGAGGATGGTTTGATGTCCTCGATGACTGGTTAAAACGCGATCGCTTTGTTTTCGTTGGTTGGTCTG
>JASJDN010000039.1 GCA_030065205.1 Crocosphaera sp. | reverse complement strand
AATTAATAGAGACAATCCTTGTCTACAAATTACCGTTAATTAGTCGTCAGGAGATAGAAAAAATGTTTAGTTTAAGTGATCTTAGAGAAACTAAAGTGTATCAAGAAGCATTAGAAGAGGGAATAGAACAAGGAATAGAACGAGGAATAGAACGAGGAATAGAACAGGGAAGACAAGAAGGAAGACAAGAGGGAGAGTTAACTGCGAAAATATCCTCCATTCCTCGTTTAGTTGCATTGGGTTTAACCGTAGAACAAATTGCACAAGCATTAGAGTTAGACATTGAACAAGTGAGAACAATTATCGAATCTAATTCTTAAGTAATTATAAATTTAAGAGGGCTAAACTATGTGATATTAACATAAAAGTTTCATTCTTTTATTGAGAGAAACCTCTTTAACATCCATTATATGCAAAAGCGTTATCCCAAACATAGTCTAGAACCATTTTTGATTGTTCCAGAGATAAAATATTGATAGTTTCTTTCTGCTCATAAGATAATAAAGAAACTTCTTTTATGTCATCTTCATTGTCATTTTCATAAACAATTTTTCCTTTGATTTTTTCTAAGTTTTTTAAGGGTCCATGAATATCAAAATCAATGTGAATACCCAATTTTTCCATCATCCATTGTTCAATTTTTTGGTCTAACTTTTCAGGAGTTAATTTTTCTTGACTGGTGAGAAGATGATAATAAACTAAAATAATTTCTTTACATTCTTCTTCTTCTGCAATATCAACTAATGCTTGAAATACACTGGCATTATTTGCTAAATTCTTAAAAAACAAAGTATCACTGACTTCTTTTTGAAATTTAATTTCTTTACTTTTATACTTAGTATATTGTTTAAAAGCGAATCCCCCTAGTGTCATCGTTAGGGATAATGTAGCGACTAAAATCGGCATAATATCACGAACTTTCTCCTTATCAACTTCAATAGATTGGACAATAGAATCTGCTCTAAGTACAAGCAAAATAGCCACAATAATCAGTAAAATATTAGGAATTGCTCGCAGTATTAAAGGAATTGCAGCACCGATCGCAGGAACACCAAATAATAATTTATCTTTCCACGTCATGCTAGTTTTGATATTAGGAAAAAGAAGATCAAGATCAAGTTTTGGTATATTTTTATAAAAATAAAGATACATTTTCCCTGGGGTAAAATTTAGGTCTTGATGTTGCTTATTTTTTTTCGCTTTTGCTTGAAAATGGCCTTGACCTTTAAATTTGATTAATAAAACAACTCTTTCTAAGATATCAATGACTTTTTTTTGTTTAAAAAACTGGAATTTTTTAATGGTAATATGTTCATCAATATCGCCCCGATAATAACAATAAAATTGGTCAAAATCATCAAAGTCTACATCTGTTTGTAGATTAATTAAAGATTTCTCCTGCAATGATTTTTGAATGATATCATCAGACAGTTGAATATAATTTGCTCTTTCTAAAATATATTTAAACCCTTCAATTACCTTATTTTCCATTGCTTCATACTGTTCTAAACTCGGTTCTTGTAACGTTTTAACGTCAGAATTAGGATTAAAAACAGTATAACTATCTTTGATAGTTTCTAAGGTATAATGAAAGCGAAAATGAAAAAAAGCAGTTAAAATGTCACAAAATTCTTGAAATAATTTGACATCTTTCCCTTGAAGTTTTCCATCTTCAAGACAAAGGTTAATAATATCTGTACGGCGAAAAGGGATAAATGATTCTCGAATATCGGACATAAAATATGGATAAACAGTGGATTAACTATTGATTATCTATAGATAGTACATCTTTAGCCGAAAGTCCATCCCCTTGATAGCCAAAATACCATAAACTAGCAGCAGCTTCAGCGAAAGTTACCCCTTTTTTGGGTTGAAAGAGTGTGGTATAACCAAAGACACGCCGAACATTAGATTGTTCCCCGTTTTGAAAATCGGCGTATAATGCTTGTATGGCCTGTGTATCAATTTTGGTGGTATCTTGAAACCCCCAGGTTTCTTTGATATTATCAAGAGAGGCTTTTGGTAATCCTTTTCCCATGTCTAAAGGGACTTTCCAAGTCACTAAATCTTCTCTAGTCAAAGGACTGTCAGGACGGAACAAAGAAGCACTACTATTTCCTGTTAAAGTAGAGGGAATAAAACCCGCTTCAGCTAACCCTTGAATAATGGCAAAGTCGGGGTCATTGCTAGGAACATCTGAGAAAGCAGGTTGAGCAGTTTTAACGCCTAATCTAATTTGTTTGGTTGGGTTATTTTCATGAAATTTATTATAGGTTTCTACTAACCATCGTCCATAGGTTCGACGGTTGATTACACTATTTCCATTAGTCGCTTTATTTTCAGTATTATTCAAGCTAACGGTTCCTAGTTTAACAACATCTTTAACATAAGTGTCTAGAGTTTCAGGAATATTATTAACAGTAGAAACCTGATTGTTTTTGGTATTAGAAGTTGTAGAGTTAGTTTCTGTTGTTGATGCAGTTGAAGCATTTAAGCTTTGATAACTAATCCCATAATCAATATTACCGTTGTTAGAAGTGAGAAAAGATAGTTTAACTTCTAATCCATCTTTTTGCGCTATTAAGGTATTATCTTCGCTGTTAAAGGGTTGAGTTATTTCCCAAGCATTACTCTTAAATTGTTGTTGATAAAAGTCACTGATTTTATCAATAGAATCAGAAGATGACCAACGAATTAAACCTTGTTCATTGCTTAAATTATCAGAAATCTCCTTTAGTTCTGAATTATCGTATTGAGGAATAATTTCAGGGAAATCGTTGGGTATTTCTAAAGTCGATGGAGTGATGTTTTCTTCTTTTTTAGCTAATTCAGGGTTAGGCGCAAACCGATTCTCTAAGTCACTAATATTGCTACAAGCGACCGTAAACGGTAACAATAAACTAAGGATAAAATAACGATACATAGTCAACTTCTTCAAATTTTAAAAATCAGTTTTAAACATCAAGTGGGTTTATTATTTTGAGGTTCTAAGGCTGCTTTCGGATAAACAATTCTTTGATGATGGAACTGTTGCCATACTTTAACAAATACCTCAGCAATAATAGGTAATTCCTCATATTTAATGCCACTATCTTTTAATTGATTATCTCGCCAACGGGCTTTAAAAATCTTTTGAATCATAGCCAAAGCTGTTTCTGGAGTTGCCTCCTTTAAAGATCGTAACGCAGCTTCACAACCATCGGCTAACATGACAATGCCGGTTTCCCGTGACTGAGGAATGGGGCCTGCATAACGAAACGCCTCCTCAGCAATCATTTCTGTGCCATTGCGTTCCGCTTCTTGTTTTGCTTGATAATAAAAATAGGAAATTAATAAAGTGCCTTGATGTTCGGGAATAAAATCCCGAATGACCCGAGGAAGACCGTATTTATTAGCCATCACTAACCCTTCAGAAACGTGCTTTTTAATAATTTCCACACTCACCCAAGGATCATTAATTAAATCATGTTTATTGGGGTTGCCCATTTGATTTTCAATAAATCCCATCGGGTCGTGCATTTTCCCAATATCGTGATATAACGTACCGGCTCTAATTAACTCTACATTACAGTGTAATTCGCGGGCTGCCGCTTCAGCTAAACAGGCAACAAATAAAGTATGTTGAAATGTGCCAGGGGTTTCCGTTGCTAAGCGTTTGAGTAAAGCGCAGTTCGGGTTAGCTAACTCCACTAAACGGATAGGGGTTACCAAATCAAACAACCGTTCTAAGTAAGGGGAAACCCCCAAAGCCATGATACTCCAAGCAATCCCAGAAATCCCGTAATAAAGGGCATCGGGCAGAACTACAGACCAGATGGTACCCGCTACGGGGGCAACAATTAGATAACCGATAAAATAGAGACTTCCTTGTACCAGACCAACCACACCCCCCAAGCAGGCCAACTCATCCCGCGATCGCAATTTCCAAGCCACCGAAGCAGCCAACAGTCCTCCAGCCGTTCCGGCCAGCACATAACTCCAGTTGATAGTAGTAGCAGCAAACGTGGATAAACCGCTCAATAAGACCACTTGAGTAATGGCTAAAGTCGGTCCATAAAAACTACTGGTCAGTAGTCCCACCGCCGGCAAATTAGTATAACCGAGATTAAAAATCCCTAACAGGGGGGTACTCAAACTCAACAGACACAGAAGAATATGATCTCGGCGACGCATGGGACGATGAATCTGTTGGCTGACCACACAAAAAATGGTGACCGTTCCCATAACGATGACTGCAGAAATGCCTAAGCCAATCCAATTAATGCCCCGACGACTCAGTTTAAAACTATCTAAGAGGACAAACTCTTCTTGGGTTATTTTTTCTCCCGCTTCAACAATAACGTCCCCGGCTTTCACTTCTACAATCACCGGTTCTACTGCTTGGGCTGCTTGTTCAGCCCTTTGTTTGGTGGCATCTTTATCTACGGTTAAATTATGTTGATTTTGGAGAATCTTCATCAATAGATCAGTGATAGCGGTTTGAGGAACCGATGAGGAAGCCGACTCCAACTGATTTTTGATAATTTCATTGAGCAAATAATCGGGCATTCCTGGGGGGAGTCCCTGCAATAAAATGCGATTTAAGGTGGTGTTTAAGGTTTTTTCGGTGGTTTGCCAAGTGCTATCTTCAAGATCGAGAAATGTTCCTAACAAGTCTGGGTTTAGATTTGAGGTTTTGGTATTTAAGACTTCTCGCTTAGCAGCATGGTAACGTTGACGGGATTGTTGGATGGTGTCGAACAATCCTTTGAGAATTGTTGTTGATGTTTTGTCCTCGTAGTTTTTTAAGTGGGTAATGGCTTCTTGAGTGTGGGGTTGAAGGTTCAGGGAGGCTTCACTGTCACTGATAAGGGTTGATTGAATGGTTTGCCACGTTTTCTCATCTATACTCCGTAGATACTGTTGAGTTTCCAAAGGGATGAGAGACCCACTAATAAAAGGAAACGTTCCGGCTTGCTGACGGAGTTGTTTAATTTCTGTGATTGTTTCTGTTAAGTCTCCTTTGAGTTGGCTAGTTAGTTGTAAGTCTCTTTGTAGGATAGGAATAATGCCAGTTTTAACTTCTTTACGCTTTGCTTCGGTGGTTTTTTCATCTTTGAAAGTACCATCTTTGGGGGCGACCACTTTCACAGGGGATACGGTTCCCACAGATAGTTGAGGTTGGTTGTAGAAGCGATAACCAATGACACTGGTCAAAGAAATAACTGTTATTCCCCACATTAAGGGTGGATGGAGTTGGCGGATGGGCTTTGATTTATGTAACTTGCTTAACCAGTTGGACTGATGAAGGGGATGAGAAGGGACTTTTTTGGCTAAATCTTGATTTCCTGCCAGAGAAGAACGACGACTTTTTTGATACTGTTGCCGTAATTTCTCTAAGTTTTGTTTTAATAGCTGTAGCCTTTTCATATTGTGTGAGGTCAATTTAACGAAGTCAGAGGTCAGAAGTCAGAAGTTGTTTTTGAGACGAGGATTTATTCTTCTCCCCAAAAACTTTTCACTTTGAAAAGCCAGGTGTTTGACCCTATTGTCTCGATAAACACATCAAACGAGATTTCTTGGATAGTTGTATTCATCCCTAAGACCCGAAGTCATAATTTAATACCACTTAGGCTTAAGGGACTAATGAGGGGAAACCACGTCTGGTAACGGTTTTTTCAAACGATATAACCACACTAGCCCCAAAATCCCTACACTAATCATAACTAAACTGATCACCTGTGCGACTCTCAAAGGCCCTAACATTAAACTATCGGTTCTTAATCCTTCTATCCAAATTCGCCCACAACTGTAGGCGATCAAATAGACTAAGGATAGGGTTCCCACATAGAAACGGTTAGAATACTTGAGTCCCCAAAAAAATAAGGATAACAGGGTTATAAATACCATGATATTCCACACGGACTCATACAGAAACGTGGGATGGAAGTATTCAAATGTCAGATAGTCTACGGGACGGTTATTAACAGGGATGTAAAGCTTCCAGGGTAAATTAGTTGGGGACCCAAAGGCTTCAGAATTGAAAAAATTTCCCCATCGGCCAATCCCTTGACCTAACGCTAAGGAAGGAACCACCACATCAGCTAATTGCCATACCGATATTTTGTTTAAACGGGCAAAAATTAAGGCTGCTAAAGTTCCTCCTAAAATTGCTCCATGAATAGCGATACCTCCTTTCCAGATGGCCAGAATATCTTGAGGACGTTGAGCGTATTCTTGCCATTCAAATATTACATAGTATAGCCTGGCACAAGGAATTGCCCCTATGATTAACCATATGGCTAAATCCCCGATGATTTCAGGGTTAATGTGACGGCGTTTGGCTAACCATTGGGATAAATTAACCCCAATTAATACCGCACAGGCAATTAATAAACCGTACCAACGGATGACCAATGGCCCGACTTCAAATAAGACGGGGCCTGGAGATTGAAATTGAAACCCTAAGAGCATAAGCGATCGCCATTGTTCCTATGACATCTGAACATACTTATCATATCTTTTAACTTTAACAAAGCGGGTGGGGGGAATCGAACCCCCATCATTAGCTTGGAAGGCTAAGGTTTTACCACTAAACTACACCCGCAAACTTTTGTCTTTTTTTCAAGCTTTATTATCCTAACACGACTCAGACCCATTGGCAACTTTAAATTTTTAACCTAGGAGATAGTTTGTTGAGCTAATAGCTGCTTCATCAACGCTGGCCAACCGAAAAAGTTCTGTAAGACGGTTTCCATACGTCCTGACCACGATTCTTCGCTGTGTTGACCGATGGGATCTTCAACCACAAATAAATTTTCGTTGTAGCGATAACCAAATTTATGAATTAATAAATCTCTCATTTCTCTACCCCTTGCGGTTGCTCTGGCTTCGATAAAAGAATTATGATAACCCCCCTCTCTGATTAATCCCCAATCTAAATAAATTTTAGGTTGTAATTGTGGATCTTGCAATGTTTGTAATCCAGGAAAAATCAAGGCTGAATATTCCAATGATCCCAATAAATCCCCTGATAAATCTAAAAAACAAGGATCAATCATCGAATCTAATCCTACCCAAAACGAAGGCGAAAGGGCGGCTATACATCTAAACTTATCAGGGTGTTTAATCCCCGTGTAAAAGGCGGCCAAACCCCCGTGAGAGGCTCCTAGAACCATTGAATTTTCGGGATTAGAAAGCGTCCGATAATTATCATCAATAAACCTTTTTAACCCTGAAGCAACGTAATTAGAATATTCCTCTAATCCCCCCCAATTCCCTTCTTTAATTGGGGCGTGAGTATATTCATAATTACGATCAATGGGACAGATGGCCACCACAATCACTCGACGAATTTGATTGGTAACATATAACCGAGTTAAAATCTGCCCCATATTCCAGCTTTTATAATAGTCACCTCCAGAAAAAAAAGCGGTATCTCCATCATTCATATAAATAACGGGATATGATTCATGGCTATATTCATAATCTCTTGGCAAGAAAACATGGATAGTTCTAGGCTTCTTATCCTCATCAACTACTGTAAATTTATCATAAGTGTGGAAATAACCTGCCCAATGTCCGTGATCATGATACCAACCATTTTGTCCGCCTATTGTGAAGGGTTCAGCCATTAGATTTTTAAATTTAGTTTTGTCGTTCTTCCAATTTTTCCTATGCTATAGTTTTAGTTTTTTCCTTCAATTTTGCTTCTGATTTCCTCTACCCGTTTACGGTTTAATCCTAAGTCAGATTTCCCGAGACGAGAAGCTGACCGAACATGGATGACATTTTCAGTATTATCTATGTAAAATTCTACATCATCAACAAATCCCATCAAGGGAGTTTTAAATTCAGCATAAAGATAGTCACTGCTTTCTTCAATAATGGTGGTTCTTTCCATACTTTCAACAACTTTTTTTAACTCATCCATAGAAATCATGGGAAGGGGAGCAATTTTAGATTGAGAATCTGTACTTTGACTATTGACACAGTTAGGCGTTCCTGGACAAGCGGTTAATTTACCATTTTTAACGCCTAAATTATTGGGACGTTTTCCTGAAAAATTAAACATAATTTTATTCCTTTGTAGATATTTTTTTCTGGTGATTTTTTTGAGATATTTTGACAGTATTAAGCGATTGGTGATCTTCAATCGTTTATTCCTTCAGAATAGACAGAATGTAGATAACGCAACGATACTGTATTAGTTTATCAAATTACTGACCTAGAGCATAGGCTATAATTGATGTGGAATTAACTCTTAATGATTAGTCTGTGGGATAATTAAACTATAATTACAGTTAATCTGAAGTATAAGAAATCAGTATAATTAATCTGTGATCTATATTTTTAAAGCAGAAATAAGTAATGACTGACATAAAACTTTACTCATTGTTGGTTATATTAGTCGATAATTTCTTGACAAAAGTTTGATGCTCAGATGTGTTAAGTTCTTGTTGTAATATATTTAATACGGTTGCCAAATCTCCTCTTAATAAAGCATTCACATCTAACCATAAACCCTGATAAACTTCACTCTTTATAATACCATTTTCATCTGCTTTTAATTTAATATATTTTTCTTCTTTTAGTCTGAACCAATCAATTTCATTATCATCCACTCGCCAAACTAAATATTCTTGAACTTGATTACGACGATAGGCTTTTAATTTATCATGTAAATCAATAGATACGGTACTCGCTGCAATTTCTACTATTAATTCTGGCGCACCTTCTACATATCCATCTTCACTAATTATTGATTGTCCACCCTTTTCTATCCTTAATAAAGCATCCGGTTGCGGTTCATTTTCTGGATCTAATCTCACTGTACAATTATCCCCTATTTGAACACCATTGGTATAAGCACTATAAAAACCAAGCCATCCTATAATATTAGCGTGAGGTGCGCCATGTTGATTGATTTTTACAGGAGATCCTAGATAAACGATACCTTCAATTAATTCTGCTTTTTTAACATGAGTCATCTGTTGATAACGGGTTTCAAACTCTAGACGAGTTAAGCGATCGCCATTTTCTAACGGGGGAATATTTACGGTAGTTTTTGTGATACTTTGTGTCATTATTTTTATTTTAAACTTTGTTTCTACTACTTATCAATTATCTATTATTTTTTTATTAAATTCCTAATTCCTGTTTTAAGTATTCAATGGTTTGGGGTTGTATTTTTCCTGTGATAGATTCGTCTATTGCATCAAATAATCGACGTGCATTTGCAGGGTTTCGCAATAAATAAACTGTTTCTACTAAACTTCTTAAATCTGATTCAGAAATTAAAGCGACATTTTCTCCATCTTGACGATTGATGATACATACCTGATGATCTTTTGCTACTTTTTCTAATAACTGAAACAAGCTATTTCTTGCTTCAGTGGGTGAGGTTATTTCATAACTGAACATAATTTTTATTTTTTTAGTTAGTGCTGATGTACAAATTTATATACATTATACTAATTTTCAGTAAAAGAGGATAAAATATTTACATAATAAGTTCTTGCTATCACCAAGGGAGTAACAAGTAATGAATATTATACCTAATTCTAAACTAGAAAACCTTATTCAAAAACAAATTATTTCTGGTAAATATACCAGTATAGATAATGTACTCGAAGAAGCTTTGATTTTATTAGAAAAACGCAATGAATACGAGCAATGGATTAAAGAAATTGAGCAAAAAATTGATATAGCAGCACAACAATTAGATCAATATCAAGGAATTGATGGAGAAATCGCTATTAACCAATTAAGGGAAAATTTACAACAGAATAAATAAGAGCAATCATAACTCAATATTTTTATTCTATTGGCAATCCTAATTCTTTTCTTATATCGTTACCTTTCACTGATCTCCAATTGTATGCTTTTTTGATTTCATCAATGTTAATATCTTTAGCACCTTCTAACGTTGTGTAATATAAATTTGCACAGTTAAGATTCTTATCATTATTTTTGTTTTGCTCCGTACACTGAGCATCTCCAAATATTGCACCTTGAAGCTTTACATTAGTTAAATTAGCCTTAGTTAAATTAGCCTTAGTTAAATCAGCATCAGTAAAATTCGCTTCTGAAAGATTAGTATAAAGAAAATTAGCTCCCTCAAGAACAGCCTCCGTAAAATTAGCTCCCTTAAGAACAGTAAATTTCTCACTATGACGACCACTAAAATCGACTTTTTCGAGTTCTGCTTTAGTAAAATTAGCTTTTCTGAATCCACTACCCCTGAATGTTGCACCGTTGAGTGTTGCAGCAGTAAAATTAGCTCCATCGAGATATGAATAATGCAGTTTAATATTTTCTAAAAATATATTACTCATATCAATATCATTCAAATAATATCTGTTGGTACTAAGATTACAATGAGGGAATTTAGCGATCTTTTCTTTAGCTTTTTTAGCTTTTTTAATTTCTCTTTCAGTCAGTTTCTCTTGTTTTAGCAACTTTTCTTCCGAAGTTTTTATTGGTTCCCTTAATCTACCAAAGTCTTCCTGATAGTTTCCGCAGACTCCTTCTAGTCCAATCTGTTTATCATCGATTGAGTGTTTTACTGCGTTACGATGATTAATTAAGCCAGATTCATATAGATAAATAAGGACAACTCTCCTACTATCACTATTTAAGTTTCTTGTATACGCTCTAGTGAGATAATCAATTTCTTTGATCTTTTCTAACTTAAATGCAAAGGCTGGTCTATCATGTATCAATTTTGTTTCTTTTTCACTCTCTTTTCCTATAATAATTTCATTCAGCTTATCAAGATAATTATTTAATTGTTTAGTTTCTTCAACTTGCTCAGTATGGACAGAAACTCTCCAGCTAATAAAAAAAGGCAATAGGGAAACTATTATACCTACTATTACACTTATGGTTTTAAATTGGTCTTTTGAATCTTTCAATTTGACAGTATTTTTTTTATGATTTCCCATGATACCCGAATAGGTTGAATCAATGTAGCTTAAATCTCAAACCTATCCTCCTTTAATTACCATTATAAAACGCAAACTAGATCCTCAAAGAATCATCATTTAGTATATTTACTTTTCTTCAAAAATATCTTTTTTTAACAAGTTGCTCATTGTTTTAACCTTCTCCAACCAAGGCAACACTTTACAAAACGTTACGTCACAGGTATAGTGTCTCTACTTGACCTCTGTTAATCAGACGTTAATGTTGTTCATAGGATATGACTATGAAAATCTTAGTTACCGGTGCATCTGGGTTTCTGGGGACGAACTTATGTTCTCAACTCGAAACCCAAGGCCACGACATCATCAAATTAAACTCTAAAAACTGCGATCTGACACAACCAGACTCGTTACTCAATTTTAATGATATTACCTACGATCAAATCTATCATTTAGCGGCCTGGACTCAAGCAGGGGACTTTTGTTTATATCATCCAGGAGAACAATGGATTATCAACCAACAGATGAATACCCATGTCTTGACGTGGTGGCAAAAACATCAACCCCAGGCTAAATTTATTTGTATGGGAACAAGTTGTGCCTATGATCCCGACTTACCTCTAGTAGAAGAGAATTATCTAACAGGGATGCCCATTAGTAGCCTATTTACTTATGCGATGACCAAAAGAATGCTCTATGCAGGACTGTTGGCCTTGAATAAGCAATATGGCTTAAAATATCTATGTTTAGTCCCTTCTACCTTATACGGGACAGGGTATCATACCGACGGTCGCCAGATGCACTTCATCTTCGATCTGATCCGTAAAATTATTCGCGGTAAACTGTATGATGAACCCGTTATCCTATGGGGAGATGGCTACCAATCACGGGAGCTTGTCTTTGTGGAGGATTTTGCTAAGATTGCTATGGAATTATCCCACACGATTGATAATGACCTCATTAACATCGGTGCCGGGGAGGAGTTTACTATTCGTCACTTCGCTAAAATTATTTGTGAATCTGTCGGATATGACTTCAATAAAATTCAGTTTGACACCTCCCGTTATGTGGGAGCTAAGTCTAAATGCTTAGTGGTTGACAAACTTAAGCAATCTTTACCCAATTTCGGCTTAACTCCATTAGAATTAGGATTAACGAAAACAATCGAGTGGTTTTGGCAGGAGCAAGAAAAACTTGTACCTGCTAATTAACTGAATATGTGAGGAAGGAACGGTGAACTATTGGATTCAACATAGGCTCAATTGCCTAGAGGAAGCGTTTAACCCTAAATACTGTCGTGCGCTAGAGCATACTATCGGTATCGTAGCTAGACAGTTCAAAGCAGGGAATAAACTGCTAATCTGTGGAAATGGTGGCTCCGCAGCCGATGCTCAACACATTGCTGCTGAGTTTGTCGGACGGTTTCAACTGCATCGAAAGGGGTTACCTGCGATCGCATTAGGAACAAATCCGGCTACATTAACAGCATGGTCAAATGATTATGAGTTTGAGACAGTTTTTGCTCGTCAGGTAGAAGCATTTGCTCAACCAGGGGACATCCTTTGGGGTATTTCTACCTCTGGGAAGTCTGCTAACGTTATCCGCGCGATGGAAATGGCTAAAGATTTAGGCTTGCTGACTATTGGCATGGCGGGTAATAATGGCGGTATGTTAAAGGATCTCACAGATTATCCTTTATTCGTCTCTGAATATCATACCCCCTATATTCAAGAAATTCATCTGATCTCTTATCATCGTATTTGTGAACAGGTGGAAGCACAATTATTTGCGAAAGCTGGTTTAGAAGCACAAATCGCTGTCTAAAAAGTAAAGATGACCATAACTCTTACCCCTTATACACAACTCCAAAAGGCTCTATTTTTGGATAGAGATGGGGTTGTTATCAAGTACGTTCCTTATCTTAGTAAAGTGGAACAAGTTGAGCTTCCTCTGGGTGCAGGGGAAGCCTTAAAACAATGGCAAGATGCTGGTTATTTATTGATTTTAATTACTAATCAAGCGGGGGTAGGAAGGGGTTACTATACGTTAGAAGATGTGGAAAAAGTTCACAATTATATTATTGATGAATATGGTAAGTTTGGGGTGAAATTCACAGACATTTCTTTATGTCCCCATCATCCTCAAGATAACTGTAGCTGTCGTAAACCTTCTCCAAAAATGTTAATTGATGCTTCTAAAAAACATGGGATTTCCCTATCACAATCTTTCTTTGTTGGGGATGCTCCTAGTGATGTACAATGTGCCATTAATGCGGAATGTCAACCTGTTTTAGTGTTAACTGGAAGAGGAGAAGAGACGTTGCAAAATATTACTCAATATTCCCGCAAAGTTGAAATTTTTGAAAGTTTACAAGATACAGTTAAACTGATTAAACCTTAGTTAAAAATCAACCATGAGTCAAGATGAGGGAAAGCAGTTATCACCTATATTTATATCATTAATTCCTAATTTGATGGAAGGTGAAGGACATATTATTCCCTATCACAAAGCGGTTACTCAAGCAGTTAAACGGTTAGGGTGGCAACATAAAGTTATTGTTCCAGTTGATAACAAAGTTGATAATCTACCGACAGGTTGGCATGAAGGTTTAAGTAATAACGATTTAGAAAAAGAAGGGAATTTGTTAATAAAAATTTTGAGAATTAATGAAAGCGTAAAACTAGCCAAAACTATCACTAATTATTTAAACTTTGACATTATCAATCATTCTCGTTGTTCTATCATCTTTTTAGAAAGATTTATTCATTTACAATTATTGGCTTTATATCTTGCTTTATTATGGGTTCCAACTGATAATTTATCTGTTTGGTTATTATATCGATTAGATACTCATAAAGATAATACTCGCTGGATTTATAAGTTACTTAATGCTTTGATTAAAAAGAGAATAAAATCAGGAAGATTTAAACTTTTAACTGATAGTGATCGCTTAAGTAAATCTTTATCAAACTACTTTAATACCCAAGTAACAGTGATGCCTATCCCTCATACTGATATTAGTCATTGTAGCATAAAGTCTCAAGATATTTCTAGGATTATTTGTTGGTGGCCGGGTTCCCCTAGAGAAGAAAAAGGATGGAATATTATTAAAAAATTAGCCCATTATTCAGGGGATAATACTAAAAATATTCAGTTAGTCTGTGCAGAAACTTCTCAAGTTATCTCTGTTAATAATGGAGTGGATTTAATATTAGTTCAAAATTACTTAAATAGAGAAGACTATTATCATTGGTTGGGGGTAAGTCAGATTATTTTATTACCTTATAACTATCCTGCTTATGAAGGAAGAACATCAGGAATATTTACCGAGTCTATTATGGCAGGAAAAACCCCATTAGTTACAGAAAAAACATGGATGGCCTCTGAACTATTGAAACATAATTTACCAGAGTTAGTCATAGACTGGGAAGAGTCTAAACAAGTGTTTGATATCATTAGAAAAGTTATTAAAAGTGACACTATTCAGGATAAAATAAAAAAAATGCAGCACAGTTATCAAGAATTTCATAGTATTGATAATTATGCTTGTGTCATCAATAAAATTTATCAAGAAACGATTCTTTAAAATCATGTTTAAAGTATGTATTGATGCAACTCCCGTTAGAGGAAAATTAACTGGTATCGGAGTTTATACATTAAATTTAATTAACGCATTATATCAACAACAAGAAACCGAAAATTTTATCTTAGATATTTACTTTCATCCCTCAGTCAAAAATTGGTTAAAACGTAATTTATCTACTCCAGACTTATTAACTCCTTATCCTCAAGTTTCTTGCTTACCTATCCCTGTTAGTTTAGCTACTATATTAGCTAAATATTCTCCTTTTCTACTTCCCTATTTTGATAAATATTTAGATAATCCTAATATAATTCAGGGAACAGATCATTATATTTTTCCTTACAATAAAGCAGCCAAAATCATGACTATTCATGATTTAACATTTATCAAGTTTCCACAATATTCCACAAAAATTGTTAAAGGGTATTTAGAAAGAATTAAACACTGTTTAAATTGGACAGATGCTATCATAACCTTTTCAGAAAACACCAAACAAGATATCGTAGAATTACTCAATATTGACCCCAATATTATTTATGTAACACCCCAAGCAAGTCGTTATTCTCCCAACTATTTAAACCGTAAACTCTTGTATGATCATCGTGATGTCATTGATTATTATTTATATAAACCCTATTTTCTATTTGTCAGTACCTTAGAACCCAGAAAAAACATTTTAACCTTAATTAAAGCGTTTGAATATTTAAAACAAAACTACAAAATCCCTCATCAACTCATACTAATAGGCAAAAAAGGGTGGAACTATATAGATATTTTAAGCAAAATAGAATCATCCCAATTCAAAGAAGATATCCAACATTTAGACTATATTTCTGATGAATTAGTTGCCATTTTTTACAGTCAAGCAGAAGCATTTATCTATCCTTCTTTTTATGAAGGGTTTGGTTTACCTGTTTTAGAAGCGATGACATTAGGTTCCCCTGTTATTACCTCTTATACCGCTTCTTTACCCGAAGTTGCAGGAGATGCAGCCTTATATATTGATCCCACTGACTATTATCAATTAGCGCAAATTATGTTGAAAGTAGTAGATAATTCAAATCTAAGAAAAGAGATGATTAAAAAAGGAAAAATACAAGCGGAAAAATTCTCTTGGGAACGAACAGCAACAGGTACCTTAAACGTATATCAATCTATTATTTAATAATGAATAATCAATCGAAATTACTAATAAACCTGTCATTACTATTATCAAAACCAACAGGAATTACAATTTATGCCAACAATGTTGTTCCTTATTTAAAGTTTTTACAACCGACGTTATTAGCTGCACAACCATATCAAGATTTCAGAACCTATTTAGTTCCTAATAATTTAACCCCAGAACAAGGAACAAGAGGACACTTAAACCGCCTGATTTGGACACAGTTTAAACTACCGAAAATATATAATAGATTACAAGCATCCTTATTATTTTCTCCTGTTCCTGAAGCACCTTTATATACTAAATGTCGTTCAATAGTAATGGTACATGATCTGATTCCTTTACGGTTTCCTAAAAAAACATCCCCTTTAACCCCTTATTTTAAATATTATATTCCTGAAGTTCTCAAACAAGCTGAACATATTATTTGTAATTCTCAAGCAACGGCTAAAGATATTGTGGATATCTATAACATTCCTGCTGAAAAAATAACCCCTATTTTACTGGGTTATGATCAAGAACATTTTAAACCTTTAACTCTTCAAAAAGATGCTTTAAATGTTCCCTATTTTCTCTACCTAGGTCGTCATGACCCCCATAAAAATGTTAACCGAATTGTCGAAGCATTTGCTAAGCTAAAAAATCGACAAGATTATCAACTTTGGTTAGCCGGTCCAACTGATGAACGTTATACGCCTAAATTAATACAACAAGCACAAGAATTCAGCATTGAAAAACAACTAAAAATCCTTGATTATGTCGAGTACGAACAGTTACCCATTATTATAAATAAAGCCTTAGCATTAGTGTTTCCTTCTTTATGGGAAGGTTTTGGTTTTCCTGTACTTGAAGCAATGGGATGTGGTACTCCTGTTATTACTTCAAATCTTTCTTCCTTACCCGAAGTTGCAGGAGATGCAGCTTTATTAATTAACCCGTATAATGTAGAAGAGTTAACAACAGCAATGGAAAAAATAGCGACCGATGATGAAATGCGATCGCAGTTAAAAAGATTGGGTTTGCAACAAGCAAAAAAATTTAGTTGGGAAATGACAGGACAAAAAACTTTAGAACTTTTGAAACAGTTTCTTAATTAAGTGATCCTTATATAATAAAAATAAGATAACCAATTCGAGAATAACATCATGGCAAAAGTAACAGAAAATGACCTAAAAGAATTAAAAGATTTGATTATCAGTAATCATCAAGTCTTAGAAAATAGATTGACTAACATCGGGACTAGGTTAACTGGAGTAGAAACTCAATTAACAAATGTTGATACAAGATTAACCGGCGTAGAGACTCAATTAACTAACGTTGATACAAGACTAACCAGCGTAGAAACTCAATTAACAAATGTTGATATAAGATTAACTAAGGTAGAAAAAGGACAAGGTGAGGTCAAAGAAAAATTAATAGCAGTGGATAAACAATTAGGAATGGTGGATACTCGTTTAGAAACTTGGAAACCGGCTGTTGATAAAATTCCCGATTTAGCTGAAAAAGTTGGAGAATTAAAGAACTGGAGGCAATTTGTTATTATTAGTATTACTGCCACAGTTAGCGGTGTTATCGGTTGGTTTTTGCGAGGGGGAAATCTTAAACCTTAATGCTTCTTGTTGCCCAAATATATAATAAATTCATAACTAAAGTGTTGGTAACAGGCGAGAGCAAAGAGACAAAAGGCAAAAGAATTAGTTTATTAATTAACCCGTATAATGTAGAAGAGATAACAACTGCGATGGAAAAAATTGCCATAGATGATGAAATGCGATCGCAGTTAAAACCCCTCGGTTTACAACAGTCCAAAAAATTTAATTGGCAAACCACAGCCGAAAAAATACTGAATGTTCTCGAAACGTTTCTTAATTGAAAGTTAACTTGATCAAACAACAAATATACTTGTATCTTAAGAATAGATACTTAAATGGGATTATAAATAACCATGAAAAATTCACAATACAAATCCCTTCCCAATAATAAGAATGAGTTCAACTACGTTGCTGTTGGTTTAGCTGTAGTTTCTGTTTTTGCTTCTGCTTCTGTGGTGAATGCTGCCACTTTTACCTTCTCCTTCACTGATGAAAACCTTTCATCTGCTGGAGTACCTGGTACTGTAGAAGGGATAATTGAATTACCTGATGGTGATGGCATTTTTGCTGCAACTTCTGTGGTTGTCACCTCTGCTCCTGATGAAGTATCCCCCCCCAATGGTACAGATTTTTTTACCAATGCTCAGTTGAACTCGTTTGAAATTCTTGATGGACAAATTGTCAATTCAAATGTTGACTTTTTCAGCCCAACTAATAATTTTATCTTAAGCTTTTTTGGTGCAAGTTTTGCTACATTAACTAATCAAGCGACAGCAGACATTGTACAAAGTCGTATCAATTCAGTCAATTTTAACCCTGTAGCATCAACTCCTGAGCCTACATCTCTAATTACTGTAATAACCCTTGGTATGTTAGGAGTAGCTAGTCAACTAAAGAAAAAAGCCTAGACAAGTTACAATAGTAAAAACAGTCCAGTTTACAATCGACTAAAATACTCAATTAGTAAACTAGAGGACAACAAAATTTGGAAATTTTTTCAAAATTTCTTAACTAAAGGTTGACTTTATCAAAAATATATCTTTAGACTTTCAAATAAAGACTTAACCTAAACCATCATTAACCATGAAAAATTCACAAAATAAAATTCTCTCTCTCCGCAAAAATAAAGGTTTCAGCTATGCTGCTATTAGTTTA
This sequence comes from Crocosphaera sp., assembly GCA_030065205.1. Lineage (GTDB taxonomy): Bacteria > Cyanobacteriota > Cyanobacteriia > Cyanobacteriales > Microcystaceae > Crocosphaera. The sequence goes on along the minus strand of JASJDN010000039.1, from coordinate 21,941 downwards.
GCTGTAGCTTCTGTTTTTGGTTCTACTTCCGTAGCGAATGCTGCGACTTTTAGCTTCTCCTTCAGTAATGAAACTGGTTCAGTAGAAGGTGCTGTAGAAGGTACTATCGAGTTACCTGATGGAGATGGTATTTTGGCTGCTACTTCCCTGATGATTACATCTGCTCCTACTGAAGTATTACCCCCCAATGGTACCGATTTTGTTACCCTTGCTGAGTCCAACTCTTTTGAAGTTGTTAACGGTGAAATTGTTAATTCCACTGTGAACTTTTTTAGTACGGTTAATGGTTTTAACTTAGATTTTTTGGGTCCAGTCGTTGCTATTTTGACTAATCAAGATACCTCAGATAGTTTAGAAAGTAGTATTGATTCAGTCAATTTTACTCCTGTAGTAGAAAGCACTCCTGAGCCAAGTTCTCTTATTACATTAATGACGGTTGGAGTTCTAGGACTCACCAGTAAATTGAAGAAAAAATCGTAAAGAATATATACCCAAAACTTATCAATTACCAAATCAGAGTTAAAATTAATTAGCTCTGATTTCTGTTTTGATGTTTCTACTGTAGTCACTTGTGATTCATTTTTTCACGAATATTGTTATCGCTTCGCTCGAAGTCAAAAAAAGGTTACTTGGTATAAGTTTTTCTGCTTAAACCCCCAATCATGATACAATCCAACTTAACAGTTTTGGTCAATAATTGATTCATCATACACGGGTAGCTTGCTATGCTCATGAGAAAACTTGAAATCAGAAATGTTAACGAATCATAAAATTATCCAAAGTGATAAGCTGTTTTGCAGTTAAACAGCAGATTATTAAATTTAGCTACTAATTAGTAAACCCTCTACCCCTCTCCCCGTCAGTCTTATCGAGCAATTTAGATGTTTAACAGCTTAGCTGATAGGGGAGTCGAGATATTCTTAATTAGTGGTAATTTTTCCGAAAAAATTTTACACTAATCTATTAAACAAATACCTCTACATTATTTCTACTATTTCTATCCTCAAAACGTGACTACTCAAACCCCTTCCCTTAATAACCAACCCGAGACTTTACCCAGCAACACCCTTGATAAAAGTCTCAGTCGCCAAATAATTGTCATCCTTGACTTTGGTTCTCAATATTCAGAATTAATCGCCCGTCGCATTCGAGAAACCCAAGTTTATTCCGAAGTTCTCTCTTATCGCACAACTGTAGAGAAATTACGTCAACTCAACCCCAAAGGGATTATTTTATCAGGGGGGCCCAACTCAGTGTATGACGATCGCGCCCCTCAATGTGACCCCCGTATTTGGGAACTAGGTATTCCCGTGTTGGGAGTGTGTTATGGAATGCAATTAATGGTCAAACAACTTGGGGGACAAGTAGAAAAAGCGATCAGAGGAGAGTATGGAAAAGCCTCTCTTCGCATCGATGACCCCACAGACCTCTTAACCAATGTTGAAGATGGTTCAACCATGTGGATGAGTCACGGAGACTCTTGTACTCGTCTTCCCGATGGCTTCTCCATTTTAGCTCATACCGAAAATACCTTATGTGCTGCTATTGCTGATCACAACAAGAAACTCTTTGGGGTACAATTCCACCCCGAAGTGGTTCACTCGGTCGATGGTATTGCCCTGATTCGTAACTTTGTTTACCATATCTGTGAATGTGAACCCACCTGGACAACAGAAGCCTTTGTAGATGAGACTATTCGTGAGATTCGGGCAAAAGTAGGAGATAAACGGGTATTACTGGCCTTATCTGGTGGTGTAGATTCCTCCACCCTCGCCTTTTTGTTGCATCAAGCCATTGGGGATAAGTTAACCTGTATGTTTATCGACCAAGGGTTTATGCGGAAAGGGGAACCTGAACGCCTGATGGAGATATTTGATAGACAGTTTCATATTCCCGTAGAATATGTTAATGCCCGCGATCGCTTCTTAAAACAACTCGAAGGAGTAACGGACCCAGAGAAAAAACGCCGTCTCATCGGTCATGAATTTATTCAAGTGTTTGAAGAAGAGTCTAAACGTCTGGGCCCATTCGATTATTTAGCCCAAGGAACCCTTTACCCCGATGTGATCGAGTCAGCCGATACTAATGTTGACCCCAAAACAGGAGAACGGGTTGCCGTTAAAATCAAAAGTCACCACAATGTCGGCGGACTTCCTAAGGATCTCCGTTTTAAGTTAGTGGAACCCCTCCGCAAGCTATTTAAAGACGAAGTTCGTAAAGTAGGGCGTTCCATTGGGTTACCGGAAGAAATTGTGCGCCGTCACCCTTTTCCTGGCCCGGGGTTAGCCATTCGTATTATTGGGGAAGTGACTTCTGAACGCCTCAACATCTTACGAGACGCTGATTTTGTGGTTCGGGATGAAATTGGTAAACAGGGAATGTACCATGATTTTTGGCAAGCATTCGCTGTTCTTCTTCCCATTCGTAGCGTTGGGGTGATGGGAGATCAGCGTACTTATGCCCATCCCGTTGTGTTACGTTTGATTCAAAGCGAAGATGGCATGACCGCAGACTGGGCCAAGGTTCCCTACGATCTCTTAGAAATTATGTCTAATCGTATCGTCAATGAGGTCAAAGGGGTTAACCGTGTGGTCTATGATATCACCTCTAAACCCCCAGGAACCATTGAATGGGAATAAGTAAGCTTCGTTTTGCTAGAGGGGGATTAACTTCAAAGTTACAGTTTATTTCTTTGGTAGAACATCCCCCTAAATGTTGATATAAACTAAAATAACTAGGTTAAAAGTGACAGAATAGTTAACAAATCAGCCAGCAAACAGACAAAATCCTGAAGAATTGTCATGATCTACAAAAAGTTACTATATATGGCGGTCTTGGCTGTTACTGTTGCTACTTCTAACCATAGTATGGTTACTGCTGTCAATATAGAATCTCCAACGGGAGCTAATCGGATAGAAGAGGGAAAGATTGAATTTTTCTTAGCACAGAATAATGAGGTCAAACCAATGGATTTAGAACGGGAGAAATGGCAGGCCGAGTTAGAACTTCGCAAGCGAGAACTTCAACTAAAGGAACGTGAGCAAGACAATCGTGATGAAGCAATAAGAATACGAAAAGCCGAACAAGCAACTTCTAAATGGTTCAACCCATTAACGGTTGCCGTCTTTGCTGCTGCTGTTGCTGCTGCGGGCAATGCTTGTGTTGCTTTTGTTAACGGATATCAAGAGCGTCACTTAGAAAGATCAAAAGCCGAATATAGCCGTATTTTGGAGATGATCAAAACCGATGACACAGAAAAAGCTGCCGATAATCTTGAGTTTCTCCTCTCTTCAGGGCTAGTGAATGATCCACCCCTAATGAATAAACTTAGAAAGTTCCTCAAAAAAAGGACTCCAGGCCGTGGTCCATCATTGCCCTCCTCTAATGCAAGAGTTGGATTTGAACAATCAACGGCTCTTGATCAGGAATTGCTGAAGAGGATTGAGCAACTTTTCGATAGCTATTTTTCTTATTTAGATAAAGTGGGATTTTCCTATCCAGAAGAAAAAGTAATTGTCAAAGAAGAACGTAAGTCACTGAATGCGTATTACTCAAACAACCAAATCTTTATTCATTCTAAACTGGCAGACGACCCGACAGTTCCTCTGCGAGAGTATAACCATCATTTGTTGATGTTAAATAAGGATCAGGAGTGGAAGGGTAATTACGCAGCAATTGAATCGGGATTGGCAGACTACTTTGCGTGTAGTTTTCTCAACACTCCTTATGTGGGAGAGAAAGCCATTAAGGTCTACGACCCCAATAAACCGTATATTCGGACGCTTTCCAATAACAAAAATTTCGATGAGTTAAAAAGCCTTCAACCCTGGAACTATCCCCAGAGCGGAGGAGAAGTTTGGGGGGGAGCCTTTTGGCAGATCCGTACAAAATTAGGTCGTGATGTCGCAGACTCAATCATTGCATCAGCCTGGTTAAAATTCAAAATACCTACTCAAGACGAACAAGTCCCACCAGAGTTTGTCAAAATGCTATTGGCTGAGACTAAAGCAAAAAGTCCTAACCAAGTTGAGATTGTAGAGAAGATACTTCGTGAACGGAAATTTCCCCTACAGCCTTAGAAAAAATGGTTATTTCAAGTTTAAGAAATCGGTAAAAGAACTGTAAATATTGTGCCTTTTTCTAACTCACTTTCTACTTTTATTTGTCCCTGATGATTATCGACAATTGCTTTAGCGATCGCCAGTCCTAACCCCGAACCTCCCGCACTTTTACGAGAGGGATCAACCTGATAAAAGCGATCAAATAAATGGCTTAAAGCATCTTCAGGAACTCCTTGTCCTGTATCCTTTACTTTCACTTGTAACTGAGGTAAACGATCGCGTTTTATTTTTTTTAACTCTACCTCAACAGAGGCAACTTTTTTGTTTTTTTCTGATCCATTGTCCTCAGAAAAACTATGTTCTAAACCATTACTAATTAAATTGGTAAATAAACGCGCTAATTGATCCCAATCTCCTGATAAACTAAAGTTATCTTCACTATTATTATCAGGTTCTACAATATGTAAGGATAAAAAAATATTTTTTTGTTGGGCTAAGGTTCTTTGTTCTTCTATGACTTCAATTAATAGAGCATCTAAAGGAATTTCTTGCTGTCTAATTTGTAACATTCCACTATCAGAACGGGCTAAAAATAATAAATCATTGACCAAATTTCCTAACCGTTTCGTTAACCGTTCTACCACTTTTAATTGTCGTTGTTGGACTTGTGGATCACTATTTCCATAAGCTAAAGCCATTTGTACATTGGTTTGAATGGTCGCAATGGGGTTTCTTAACTCATGGGAAGCATCGGCTGTAAATTGTTTTAAACTTTGATAAGAATCTCGGATCGGTTGAATGGCTAAACCGGATAAAAACCAACCAATAAATCCTACAATAATAATAGTAATTAACGTTCCCAATGCCAGATCAAAACTGAGTTGACGAATGGGTTTTGTTACCTCAAACCAAGGATGGCTGACCCGTAAATAACCTAAAATATAACGGTCTAAATTGATTCTCTGGGTGACTTGTCTGAGAATGCGATCGCCACTAAGATGAACCGTTTCTGCCCGTCGGTTAAGATGAAGGGGAATGATAGGCGGATCGCTAAAGGTTGACCATACCAACTCTCCTTGAGGGTTAAACCATTCAAGATCAATGTGATCATCCTCCACTGCTTCAGCGTTGTCTCGAAAACTGGCTTCTACATTCACCTGATAACGTCCCTGAGACACCGCAACGGACTCAATGACCAAAGAACGGTTAACCACCTCAATAACGTGCTTTAAGGTGTCATCAACTCGCTCAACGAGGGTACTACGAACATAAAAAAAGACTCCTGTGGCAAACAGAAGCAGCAAAATCGCTGTAACCGCAGTGTACCATAGGGCTAAACGGCGGCGTGTCGCTTGAAACATAAAAATATCAAGAAGATGTTTTAATTCTTCATTTTCGTTGACCTACCCCATTTTAACTTGTTTTAAACAGGATAAATCGACCTTACCAAAATGAACACTAAAGGCCAATTGTAAATTTTCTAAGGATTTGACCAACCAAGGAACCCCTTCCTTAGTGAAGGATTCATAGTGATTAAAGAGGATGGAAAAACGCTTCTCTAAATAAGGTTTAACCTTACTAGAAACTAGAACCACTTTAAGCAATAAACCCATCGTCCGAGTGACTCCCATATTAGAAATCATATCCACAAAGACGTAGTGATCCGGTTTCTTTCCATTTTCCACCACCAAGAAATTCATCAACTGACTGGCAGTCCGTAGCATTAGGAACTCACTGGGTTTTTGATGATTACATTCAGGGAGGGTATTTTGCAGTAAATTATAAAGATTCTTATTAAATTGTCCTTTGGAATATTTAGGATCTAAGGAAGTGAGAATATACTCATAGAGATCGTCTTTGTAACGTCCAAAGCTTTGAGTATGAACGGTATGACTCAAGAAATTTTGGGATAAACTCTTATAGGTATAACTGCCATCAACCGTTCCCACATAATGCTTTAAAGCTTGATTTAACTCCTTATCTTTGAGCAGGGTGGGATTTTTAACGGGGCGAATAATACGACCTTTTTCGGGGACTACTAACTCAGGAGAACGAGACATTTGAGCCAGTCTAACTTTATAGGTAACATAGCGAGATAAATTTACCTCAAATCGTCGTTCTGTTTGCGCTTTAACTTTTCTAACCGTTTGTTGGTGTTCTTGACTACTTTCGTCTCCTAACAGGCAATGATTATAAAGATAGGGATAACGATGAATCAAGTTACCGACTGTACTGGATTTCTCCGGAGTCAGTTTACTGCTGATGACCCGTGCTAATCGCTGAAGTTTGGTATACTGATCACACTTGGTAAAGTTTTTGATCAGACCTCTTACCCGATTGGCTGTACCATGATAACCACTCCGAGGAGGAGCAAGATTATCAAGAAGCCCAACTAACTCAGGGATAGCTGCATGGGACTGAGGATCCATCTGCCAATGGTTAATAAGAATATGGCAACAACGGTTGAAGAAATAGTTAAATTGATAGTCACCATTCTTCCGTTTGACGATTTTTTCTAAGGCCGTATAAAGTTGGGGGTCACGGAATCCTCGTGCTTCGATGAATAAGCGACGAAAGTCCTCCACCAATTGACCAGGAGCATCAGTCCGGACGTGCTGTAAGAGGTAGTCGTAAAGAAGTTGCTCTTCTTGAGATCCTTGTTGTCTTGAGTAAGTTTGGGATAGGTTATTCATGGCCGTCAGCCCATTTCAATTGATTAATTCAACCTGGGGCTGTAAAATTCCGTTTAGGTTATAGGTAAATTTATCGCCCGCTTTTGGTTTGATGATAAAAGTTGCTCAAGCATTTTTAGCTGTTTGGTTTTGGTCAACAGTGTTTGTTGTCTTGCTCCCACATTATAACAATTTTGGAAAGAAGTTAAAAAGTTTTCTCTTCCCAAGTTTGTTTATCGTTGGATCAGCTAAAACCGCTTTGATAAAGGTCACAGTTAAACATAATTTACTGAATGATCTTTGTTTTGTAAAGACATTCCTTAAAGTAACGGAAAAGAACACCTTTTGTATGTGATCCTGATCACGAAGTTTATATTTTTTTTACTCAGCAATTCTCCTAAAATCTCCTAAGTGTACATCCCAAGAAACCACTATGATTATCAGTGAAATCCCAAATATTTTGCAAAAAAGCTTAAAAAGCAAGCCAGGTTTTTTGTCTAATCAATTAGCCTCTAAAATCAGCACTGATAGCAGATTTATACAGGAAAACGATGTTTTTATTGCCTTAAAAGGAGAGAAATTTGATGGACATCAGTTTGTAGATGAGGTAATTGACAAAGGAGCAATTGCTCTAATCGTTAATTATGAAGTTTATGTAAAAACTACTAAGAGAATTCCGCAAATTGTTGTTAAAGATACCTTAATGGCTTATCAAGAAATTGCAAATTGGTGGCGAAATCAGGTTAAGATTCCTATCATCGGGATTACCGGATCTGTGGGTAAGACCACCACTAAAGAATTAATAGCTGGGGTGTTACGGGTTTATGGAAAGGTTCATAAAACCCAAGCTAACTACAATAACGAAATAGGTGTCCCAAAAACTCTATTAGAATTGACAACAAGTCATGACTACGCTGTGATTGAAATGGCGATGCGAGGGAGGGGAGAAATCGCTTTATTAAGTCAAATTGCTCGTCCTACCATTGCTATTATTACCAATGTGGGAACGGCCCATATTGGACGACTGGGATCACGACAGGCGATCGCAGAGGCAAAATGTGAATTATTGGCGGAAATGCCCAAAGATAGCGTAGCCATTCTTAACCATGATGATCATCGGCTGATGCAAACAGCAGCAACAGTGTGGCAAGGAAAAACCATTACCTATGGGCTGGAAGGAGGTGATATTACGGGAGAATTGTTAGAAAACCAAGTCTTAAGGGTAGAAGGCATGGATTTTCCTTTACCATTACCCGGTCGTCACAATGCCTTGAATTATTTAGCCGCTTTGGCTGTGACAAAACAGTTAAACTTAGACTGGAATCCCTTAACTCAAGGGGTAACGGTTAACCTTCCTCAAGGGCGATCGCAACAATATTCCTTGAAAAATGATGTCATCCTTCTTGATGAAACCTATAACGCCGGCTTAGAGTCCATGAAAGCAGCCTTACAACTGCTCAAAGATACCCCAGGAAAGCGTCATTTAGCGGTTCTTGGTACGATGAAGGAACTGGGGGAAGCCTCTGCCCAGTTACATCGGGAAGTGGGGGAAACAGCCGAAACATTGGGCATTGATGGTCTTTTTATCTTAGTTGATGATCCTGAAGCTCAAAACATCGTTCAAGGGGTCAAAACCATTGAAACCGAGTGTTTCTCAACTCATGAACAGTTAATACAAAAGTTAACCGAAGTCATTCAACCTGGCGATCGCATTTTATTTAAAGCGTCTAATTCTGTGGGGTTGAACCGTGTGGTCGAAGCAGTTCGTGCTGTAATGGATAATAGATAATGAACAATTTTGTTAAAAAATGAGTTATCAATCTGAGAAAGAATTAGCCTTGAGAATTGTGACAGAAGCAGCGAAACTCTGTCAACGAGTCCAACAAACTCAAGGGGGAAAAGCGGTTAAAAAAGCTGATACCAGTCCCGTAACGGTGGCAGATTTTGGGGCGCAAGCTATCCTCTGTCAAGGGTTGATGGAGGTGTTTCCTGATGATTCAGTCATTGGAGAAGAAGATGCTACCCTTCTACAACAACCAGAGTTAAAGGAAGTCCATCAGCAAATTATTGAACAGGTACAGCAAAGTATTCCTACCGCAACTCCAGACAATGTAATGGATTGGATTAACTGGGGTAACGGTAAGGTAGCCCAACGGTATTGGACGTTAGATCCCATTGATGGGACGAAGGGGTTTATTCGAGGGAATCAATATGCTGTGGCGTTGGCTTTAGTAGAAGAGGGAGAAGTAAAGTTAGGGGTGTTAGCTTGTCCTGCTTTTCCCAGAAAGGATGGTAAAAATGGTGTGATTTTCTTAGCGATTCGAGGTAAAGGGACGATAGAAATGCCCTTAGAAGGGGGAACCCCTCGAAAGATCAAAGTTGATCCGTCGTCCCAGTTTGAGCAATTATATCGCATTGAAAGTGTGGAATCGGTTCATAGCGATCGCCAGGTTCAAACTGCTGTGGATCAACGTTTAGGGTTAACTTCTATCGCTAAACAGATGGACTCATTGGCGAAATATGGGGCGATCGCCAGAGGAGATGCTCATTTTTATACTCGGGTTCCTCTGCCGCAATTTCAAGGCAAAAAAGAAAATATCTGGGATCATGCAGCCGGGGTAATTATTGTGGAAGAAGCAGGGGGAAAAGTGACAGATTTAGAGGGTAAACCTTTAGATTTTTCTGTGGGGGCAAAATTAACTAATAATTACGGTGTCTTAGCCACCAATGGGACAATTCATTCTCAGGTTTTAGCAGCGATTCAAGAAGAAAAATCATCATAGCAGTTTCCATACTTATTAGGTAAAAAATTAAAACTCAAATCACTTTTATTCTCCTACTTTAGCTAATGCTTGATTCATCACTTGATCAGATAATAGAAAGTTTAGCCACGCTTCAATTCTTCCTCTAGATCCTCGAAGTCAACAGTAAAAACATCAATTTTTTGATTAGCAAGTTTTTCCAAAAAATCTCGACGATTTAAGTCAGCAATTTCTGCCGCTTTTTCCATAGAATTTTTACCTGTTTGATACCAAAGAATTGCATCTGCTAAACGTATATCCTTATCTTTAACAAATTCTTTATAAAAATTAAGACCCTCAGACGAAAATCCTTATTTAAAATATAGTCTTTTGTCTCATCAAAAATTCCATTTACCTTATCAAAAGTACCTTTAACAAAAGAGTGAAATGTACTAAATTTAACACCGAATATTATAAAAGAAAATTAAAAAATTAATAGAGAAATTCCACCAAATAAAATCAACCAAAAATTCCTAGTTCTAATCAGAAAACTAATCAAAAAAGATATAATTGAAACTAAACCTATATTTTTATCTCCATCAGGCAGCCAGGCAAAAGAAAACCAAATAATCTGTAATCGATTAGGTTTTTGATACATATCAGCAATACGTTGAGTAGTTATAGTCTTATCAGGAGTTATTATAGAATGTTTTTCTACTTCCTTTTCTCTAATTGCTTTCTGAAATTCTGCATTAATATATCTTTGAAATATTTCTCAGTATTTGTTTTTTAGTTTATATGCAGGTAAACTGATTAAATCATTAAAAACTATATCAAACAGTTGTTGTTCACGATTCTTCATAATTATAACCATTTCTTGTGATTCGTATAAAACACTCTAGTAATATGGTAGAACATTGAATATAAAGTACAAAATAATATTTATAAAAAAAGATTAAGATTTTTTTGTTTATAATTTTAGTTACATTTTTTAATCAAGAAATATTACAAAAAAGATTGATTCGTGGTTATTAATTTCGGAGTTAATTAGTAATTAATTATAATTAAAGATAATGATTATGGATAAAGTTTATGTCGAGTAGTAATAAATCAGGTTTAGGCTGTCTTCCTCTGATTGGATTAACAGCTATTGTAGCAGCAGGAAGCGCGGGTGCTTATTATTATTTTCAAGGAGAATTACCCTTCCTTCCCAGTCAAACCATAAGTCCTTTAATGGCAGCAGAGGTGATTCCAGAATCAGCATTTGCAAGTAGTTATTTTTCCACTAATGAACAAGCTTGGCAACAGTTATCTCAATATGGAAGTCCTGAAGCTAAACAAGACATTCAAACCCGTCTTGATGAATGGAATCAAGAAACTTTGTCGGATAAAGATATTTCTTTTGAAAAAGATATTCAACCCTGGATAGATGGAGTGACTATTGCGATACTACCTCCTCGCCAAAGTTTACCAATTCCTGAAAATGCACAATTTTTAATGGTGATTGGGGTTAAAAATAAAATAAAAGCAAAACAATTTTTTGACAAACTAAAAGAAGAAGAGAACTTAACAATAGAAACCAGAGAATATCAAAAGGTTACGATTGCAAAAGTAAAAGAATCCTCGGGTGATAGTTTTAGCTTTGCTTTTTTAGACAACCGTTTAGTGGTAGCCGAGAAAGATCATACAATTGAGATAGCAATTGATAGTTTTCAAGGTGCGCCTTCTTATGCTGATAAACCCGAAGTCCAAGAATTGCTAAAACAGTCTCTTTCGGTTAAAAATACTCTTCTAAATATTTATATTCCTAATTATAGTAAAACCATCGAACAATTTTCAGAAAATATAGATCAACCCATTCCAGAAAAAAGCTTGAAACAGGTAGATAAAGTAGAATCAATTTTAATTGGAATTGGAGCAGAAAAACAAGGATTACATTTACAAGCGATCGCTAACCTGAACCCTGATAAAATCGATCAGATACCGAGTTCAGTACCTGGTAATATCTTATCTGAGTTTCCTGGAAAAACCTTTCTATTAGCTAATGGTCAAGGAATTGATCAAGGATGGAATCAATTAGTAGAAACAGGCCAAGAAGATCAAGAAATTAATCGTTTTGTTAGAGAGATTCGTAATGGATTTCGTGGTATTAATTTAGATGCAGATCGAGAAGTTTTTAGCTGGATGGATGGAGAGTTTGGATTAGGAATTATTGAGTTAGAGCGGGGAGGAATTGCTAATTTAGGAGTTGGGGGAATGGTAATGTTAGAAACCAGCGATCGCCAAACTGCTAATAATACTTTAGAAAAGTTAACTCAATTTGCTAATAGTAGTGGTAATGTTACTTCTAACCAAAAAAATATTCAGGGAATTGACGTGGTTGAATGGATAATACCCTTACAAGGTGTTGTTATGTCTTATGGATGGGTAGATAAGAAAAATTTAATGGTGACATTGGGAACATCTTTTGAAGCAATTAACGAATCGAAAGATCAAGAAAACTTACTAGAAAATTCCAACTTTAACGAAATTAAATCTCTTTTGCCTTCTAATAACTTAGGCTATTTTTATATTGATTTTTCACAAGTTTCTCAACAATTAAACCAGTTACTCACTGGCGGAGTTCCACCAGAAAGCGAACCTATTATAGAGTCTATAAAAGGGTTAGGAATAACGGCTACTTTTCCTGATAAATCTACCAGTCAACTGGATATATTTTTGTCCATTAATTCTAATTTCTAAGAATAATATCGTTTTTCATTCGCGATTAATTTAGCTGCTAAAATACCCCCCAAAAAGCCAAATAAGTGACCTTGCCAAGAAATTCCTGGTGCTGTAGGTAAAACTCCTAATACTAATCCTCCATACAGAAAAGCGACTAATACAGATAGAAAAATGGAGACAAAATTGCGCTGGAAATAACCTCGTAATAATAAAAATCCTAAGTAACCAAAAATCAAAATACTAGCACCAATATGGATAGAAGTAGGCGCAGCAAATAACCATACCCCTAACCCTCCTACTATCATAGTTAAAATAGTAACAATCCAAAAATCACTGGTTTCTTGTAACATCACTAACCATCCTAAAACTAAAAAAGGGATAGTATTACTAATTAAGTGGGGTAAATCTCCATGAAGAAATGGAGCAAATAAAATACCTCGTAAGCCGATTAAACTATGGGGTTGAATACCATATTGATTTAACCTTCCTTTGAAAATAAAAATGTCAACAAGTTCAGTAATCCAAAAAATACTGACAAAACTGCCTAAAATAGTAATCTGGGTCTTGACTTCACGAGAAAGATTATTATTTGGTGAGTGACTCATAGGATTTATAGTAAAATTATCTTATTAACAATCATAACGATTGAACCTAGATTTTGTCTAAATATTTTGATTCAAGCAATAACGGAAATGGATTTTATTGAAGTGACGGACATTCGTTGTTACGGTTATACTGGTTACTTAGCGGAAGAGCAAGTTTTAGGACAATGGTTTGAAGTAGATTTAATTTTAGGAGTGGATTTAAAGGATGCTGGTACCAGTGATAATCTTGATGATACTGTAGATTATCGACAAGCGATCGCTATTGTTAAACATCATATTACAACCACAAAAGTTGCTCTTGTGGAAAAGTTAACCGAAATCATTGCTCAAGAGCTTCTCACTTTATCAAAGGTTAATCAAGTTCGGGTAAAATTAACTAAACTTTCTCCCCCTATTCCTGATTTTGGTGGTAAGATCACCATTGATATTACTCGCACAAAAGGTTAGTCATTTATGGCTATTCTAGAGGTGCTGTAACAAAATTATAACAAATAGAAGCGAAAAGTTTTACTCTGCAAAGCTGAACTCATCCAATATTACAAAATATTAATTAGTGGTATTAGTTAAGCTTATTTAGGGAAAAATGTGTATATTTACTAATTGAAAATATTAGTTAAAGCAATATTTTTATAGATCAAAAAGTCATAGTTTTAGGAAATATTAAGTAGTGCAAGTCAATCATATTAAGGATTGTAGCAATTTGAAAAAGTTGTTTTTTGGCACAAATCCTAGAAAATACTGAGTATCCGTAAATTTTGGCAAAATATTCCGTGTTTGTCACCAAGCAAAATCTATCCCCAATCTGTCACATTGATAATAGAAAGGTTATCTAATATGGATAACCAATAATTCTTAAACAGCACTTAATGGTTTTACTTTAACACATACTTAGGGATTTAATTACAATGAAATTATCAATAAACTTATGGCGTTTTAAACATCTCGGAATGGCTATTTGGACTTATGTTAACCAGCCTTTATTTGATCCCTGTAAACCTATGGTTTGGGAGATGAAACGTTTTTGGTATTTATACAAAATCCAACTGTTAGAAAATTGTTTTCTTAAAGATGGTACCTCTCAAACCCACTATACTCAATAATAGAGTATAGGTTTTGGCTATTTTTTTATGAGTATTGATGCTGAGATTAGTCGTTTATTAGATGTAATGCCGGCTTCTGGGAGAATGTTAACAAAAATTGTTAGCAAACCTCAGCAGTCAAAGGTGATTGATGCGCCCTTTGCGCCTCCTTGGAATCGAGAAAGCCGTCCGATTTATATTAACTTTGATTTATGGCGACGGCTACCAAGGGGCCAACGAGATTTATTAATATTAAGGGCTACCAGTTTTTTAATTAATATTCGTTGGTTTAAACCAGATATTAACCAGTTAATTGTCTTAGCTGGAACGATTGGATTCGTGGTAGAAATAGGTCAAGGGGATGCCATAGGAATGTTAATTGCTGGCGGGTTAACCGCTATTTCAGTTAGACAAATTTGGCGAGATAATAAAAGTATTCAACGAGAATTAGATACGGATGAGTCTGCAATAAAAGTTGCTTTAAGGCGAGGTTATACAGAGGTAGAAGCAGCACAAAATCTTCTCGAAGGGGTAGAAAACGCTGCCAAATTAGAAGGACGTTTTATTTTAAATTTTACTGAATTGATTCGCACTCAACATCTCAAATCTTTGGCTAATCTTTCTAATGTCGATATACCTCAAGAAATTAAGTGACATCCTCCCAACGCTAATTGCTAAGAGCAATATAGCGTGGGCTTCCCAAACTCACGATTGGGCATTTCTCCCCTAAAACGCCACTTGTCTAGAACAAAGTTCCCCGACAGCCCGACTTGAGAGACAATTTCTTGCTTTTCGGGAGTCCCCCGATACGTTTCTTGACCTCGGTTACAGATTTCCTGTGCCGAGGCTATATCTCTATCCACACAGATTTTAGTCTAGGAAAGTCTTTTTTAGCCTTGGGTAAATTGTTTTGTTGTTGGTGATAGCCAGGAAAAGGATAATCGGCAGCCATGATGTATTCTGACTTCAAATTACATCTATCTAATTGATGCTACGCAGTTTGTTTGTTGGTCGGGCTGTATCCCGTCCCTAACGTCTTGGCGGTACTCGCTATAAAGCGAGGCGGCGTCCGCCTCGCTTTATAGCGCGGGACTTAGCCCGACATTTCAGTTAATCTGAGTTCGGGGTTCGGGTTTTATATCTCCCCGTCTCCCAGTCCCCCTACACTCCCAGTCTCCCCGTCTCCCCATCTCCCAGTCTCCCCACACTCCCCGTCTCCCTCTGCTCCCCCTGCTCCCTCTGCTCCCTCTGCTCCCCCTGCTCCCCCTCTCCCCGTCCCCCCGTCTCCCCATCTCCCCGTCTCCCTCTGCTTCCTGCCTGTATAGTGGGTCTAAAATAGATGAGAGTATTCCTGCCAAATTTGAGTAATAAATTGATGTAATTTTTCCTTAGCAATAGGATTATGATTGATTGAATCATCTGGACTATTGAGTTGACTTAATAAAGGAATTACCTCTGTATCTAAGGCAGGTTGAAAAAGAACAATGGGATAGAGTAAATCGGAAGTGGAACGGACATCCATTAATAATTTGGGGGCAAATAATTGAGGGAACATTTCTCTTTCATCAGCCATATCTACCAAACATAAGGGACGCACCCAACAGACTCGACGAGACTCAACCACTTGAATAACTTCACAATAAAGACGATGAGAGTTATGGGTTAAATAAACGATTTGTTGAGGAGTAAAAACACAATTTTCACCCATCATAATGATTGAATAACCTATTATCAATTATTAATGATCGTTTCATGTTCAAGCATCTCACGAAAACGAATTTCATCACGGTGAGGATCAGCACGACTAACTTGGACATTAAGGCGATCGCCTAACGATACCGATCGCTCAAACCGATGAGGTAATTCTAACCCTAATTCTTCTAATAAGATCACTCCTAACCCTTCATCTTCCCTTAACCACCGTAAAACTAAGCCTTGCCATACTTGCTCGGCGTTACGACGCAAAAACTCTAAACCCCAATAACGGTTGGTTTGTCGTTCAACTAAGGATGCTTCTTGTGCTGAGAGGGTGACACTATATAAAATTTGCTGCATGACATCCAAGGGAAAGGGCAACTCATCCCCCCTTAAATGGGCTTTTAGTTGAAAATGGGTCAATAAATCGGTATAACGCCGAATAGGTGAAGTGACTTGAGTATAATTATCTAATCCTAAACTAGCGTGACGACTGGGCAAGGTTCCCATCTCACTGCGAGGCATACAACGGCGTAAAGCACAAGCTCTGACAGGGCCAGGGGGCAACAATAATAACTCATCGTCTGAGGGTAACTCTGGTTGAGGTTGACCCCGAAAGGGGACAGGAATACTATTTTCCCGACAATAAGTTCCCGCCACTTCTCCTGCTAAAATCATCATTTCTGCCACTAATTGACGAGAAATAGAAGTTTCTAACAATTCAATGATAATTTCTTCTTCTGACTTCACCTTAATAATGGCTTCTGGCATTTTGATGGTAATTGAACCTTGAGACTGTCGCCATTGATGTCGTTTTTTGGCTGCTTCCGCTAATACCGCTAATTCTGACTCGGCGGTAATGCCTAACTGTAACATCTCATCCACATCATGGTAGGTAAGGCGATAGGTCGGTTTAATGAGACTTGCATGAATAGAATAATCTAAAATTGCCCCTTGACTATCTAAAACGACCCCAAAACTCAAAGCAGCACAGAGTTGACCTTGACGTAAACTCATCGGTCCAGTGGCTAACTCCACAGGAAACATAGAGATCATTCCCGTGGGTAAATAAAGGGTTGTGCTACGTTTTCTTGCTTCTAAGTCTAACTCATCCCCTGGCGTTACTAAACGGGTGGGATCAGCGATATGTATCCATAACTTAACCTGATCATCGTCTAGATACTCCACACTTAAACCGTCGTCAATTTCTTCGGTACTTTCATCGTCAATGGTATAGACTTTTAGATGGGTCAAGTCCAGGCGATCGCTATCAGGGTCAGGGGGTAAGGTTTGTAAGTAAGAAGAGGCCACATCTAATACCTTTTGAGGAAAATTGACGGGATAAGAGCTTCGCTTTAAGAAAAGATTTTCATTGGGACTCCACCATTTTAAGGCTACCAATAAGTCAAAAGCAGCATCAGGGGTTATACTCTGTTCGAGTTCTTTGAGTAAGTCTTGAGCGTTACGATGATTTTGCTCTGGTTGTAAGACAAACTTTTCTAATAGTTCTAACCGAGTGCGATCGCTCTGACTCCATTCTACCGTTTCCCCGGCCAGTGCTTGTTGAATATGCTCTAAAAAGATTTCTTTTTCTTGTTGGCGTTGCTGTTGGACTTCGAGTTGATGTTTAATTTCTTCGACTTGACTGGGGGAACGAGGTTCGTAATTATCCCCTTTTTTCTTAAAATATATTTTATCTTCAGATAATAAGCGATGGGCAGCATAACATAACTGGGGTGTTTGCTCAGAATAAAGAAAGCTGGCCATATCAGCCGATGTTACCCCTTCTCCATCTTCCACTAATAGTTCCCAAGCGACTTCTAAACTCGACGGGTCAAGGTACGCTTGAATCTCTTGGAGAAATTGAGGAATATCACTACTACTATACGGGCCGCCCTGCACTTCATAATCGACTCGTTGGGGTCTTAGTTTGTGGGAATGACCTTCACTGTCAATCACCATCCAATCTTTTTTCCCTTCTGGACGATCTACCACCGCCAGACGATATTCTCCATTGACTCTAAATTCAACTAATTTTCCTTTTTCCACCCGCTTTGTGCCTTACTTGCTAACATTTTCTCTAAACTATTGTACAGTCCCCTCTTTTTCCATCAGGTTTTAGGGGTTGCATTGGGAATTTGGGGTTAAGTTCTCATACTATACTAACCCCTGATACCCAACATTAGAGATTAAGTTAAGCTTCTTTGTTAACAAAGGGCAATAAAGCTAAAAATCTCGCCCGTTTTACTGCAGAGGTTAAGGCTCTTTGTTGTTTGGCGGTTAATCCGGTGATGCGTCTGGGTAAGATTTTACCCCGTTCGGTGATAAATTTCCTCAGCAATTCTGTATCTTTATAATCGATAGGTTGTTTGGGAGGAATAGGGGATAATCGTTTACGATAGTAACTCATACTTGACTTTTTCCTTATTTTATGCTAATCAACTATTTAATTTCTTTATGAACGGTGTGGGTATTGCAGTGGGGACAGAACTTTTTGAGTTCTATTCTTCCTGTGGTGTTACGACGGTTTTTGCTGGTGGTATAGCGACTAACCCCAGGCGATCGCTTGTTGTTGTTTGTCCGACACTCTGTACATTCTAGGGTGATAATCAGTCGAACCCCTTTTTTACTAGCCATAGTTTAATTTAGCAATTGACTCGGTTAATTTAGTTTTACACACAAACAGCTATTATCTCATATTTTTCATCAGGTTGCAAGGAAAGCCAGGAAGATGTTCTCAAGTGAGGTGTATTAACGAAAATACTGTTAGATAGCTTGTTAATACACCATATAAATACAAAATCTCTCTTAACTTTTCCGCAAGACAGCAAACCATAAACCAGCGACGCCGGCTGTAATTAATAAACTATGGATAGGAGAAATAGGAGTTGAACTGTAATGTAAATCTTGTTTCAATTCATAACTAATATTTTCGTAGTCTACTCCATCTTCAGTCACAGGAACAATAATCACTTCTCCATGGCCTTCATCGATAATTTGTACTTCCCAATCTCCAGGAATAGCGGTATCAGGAAGAAACGAAAAACGGCCTTCTTCATCGGTTCTAGCTTCTAACCAAGGTTCATCAAAATTATTGGGCGCATAGACATACACTTCAGCATTTTTGGCCGCTTCATCGGTACTGTAAGTGGTTTGAAATTCTAATTTATCGTTTAATAAATAGTTAGTAAACATAGTGTGTGCCAAAGCTTGGGAGGAAACTCCCAGAACACCCAATACAATAGGTAAAGCAAAAATTAGTTTTTTCATCTGACTCAAACTCCTCAGAACGATTGAAGTAAAGTTAAAGTCGATTATAACAAGTCTCAAACGTAATCTATGGGGATAATGACCATCAAAAATCCCCCATCAGATGATGGGGGAAAATTAAGGTAAATTAAAGCAAAAATTAACCAGCAACCCCTAAAATATCTTGAGCGTGGGTATCAGTTTTCACTTTTTCGTCAACATAACTAATTTTGCCCTCTGCGTCGATGATATAGGTAACCCGCTTAGAATAACCACCACCCTCGACATCATAAGCTTTGGTTAGGGTTCCGTCCTTATCTACTAATAATTGAAAAGGAAGACCATATTTTTCTTTAAATGCTTTATGAGAAGCTTGGTCATCCATACTCACCCCAAACACAACCATATCTTTATCCTGATATTGTTGATAATTATCGCGGAAGCTTTGAGCTTCTTTGGTGCAACCAGGGGTATCATCTTTAGGATAGAAATATAAAACGACAACTTTACCTTTATAATCCGATAAAGAGACGGTATTACCTTCATCATCAATGGTAGTAAAGTCAGGTGCGACGGTTCCAACAGCTAAAGCCATAACGTTTTGTTCCCAAATTAATCGTTATCAATTTCGATCATAAAACTTTACATCCCAGAAGAAAACCTTTCATAATAGAAATAGTTCATCTGCGACACCTTTCCTTTTTGTTGTATCCTAACCTAACCATTGTATGAAAGCCTCTAGCCCACCCCTTAATCTTGCTTATACAGATCGAACCCTAACCCGCGCAGAACGGGCATTATGCTGCGCCCCGTTCCAATTGACCTTATTTACCGCTATGAAGTCCAAAAGCGTCCCTTTACCCTATATTGCAGGGGAAATGGGGGTCAAAGAAGGCTATACCCTCAACCCTTTATCAGAACAACGGGTCGAAAGAGACTTAATGTGGTTAATTCAGGTAGGATTATTAAGGCGAGAAGTTGACGGACAAGGAATTACGGATAGTTTTCGTTTAACTCCCCTAGGACGACATATTGTAGCTAAATGGAACAGTCAAAATGGTCATCTCCCTCAACCGTCTTGGTGGGAAAGACTGGTTAATCGTGTAATTCGTTGGTTTAGTCTTCCTTTTTAAACGTTATCACTGTTCACCGAATTATAGGTCTTAATATTTAATGAAAGCTATGATGGTTGTGGGAACCACTTCTCACGCCGGAAAATCCTTTATTACTACTGCGATTTGTCGTATTTTAGCTCGTCGGGGTTGGCACGTGACCCCCTTCAAAGGACAAAATATGGCATTGAATGCCTATGTTACCACCAGTGGGGGGGAAATTGGTTATGCTCAAGCGGTACAAGCTTGGGCTGCAGGAATTAACCCTAGGGTAGAAATGAATCCTATTCTCCTCAAACCTCAAGGGAATATGACTTCACAGGTTATTTTAGGGGGAAAAGCAGCAGGAATTACTACCGCCAGCGACTATTACGAAAAATATTTTGATCAGGGTTGGAATGCGATCGTTCAATCCCTGGAACGTTTGTCCATTGAATACGATTTTGTCGTCTGTGAGGGGGCCGGAAGTCCAGCAGAAATTAATCTGAAACATCGAGATTTAACTAATATGAGGGTGGCAAAATATCTCAATGCGCCCACTTTATTAGTGGTAGATATCGATCGCGGTGGGGCTTTTGCCCATGTGGTGGGAACGCTACAATTATTAGATGAGTCGGAACGGGCTTTAGTTAAAGGGGTGGTGATTAATAAGTTTCGTGGCCAGCGATCGCTATTAGATTCGGGGATTGAATGGTTAGAAAATTATACAGGTATTCCCGTTTTAGGGGTGATTCCTTGGCAAGATATTGCTTTTTCTTCTGAAGATTCTTTAGATTTATTAGAACGACGAACGAAGGGACAAAAAGAAATTAATTTAACGGTTTTACGATTACCCCATATTTCTAATTTTACTGATTTTGAACCGTTGGATGCGGAAAAAACTGTATCTATTACCTATTTAGATTTAGAAGATCGTTTAGGTTATCCTGATGCGGTTATTATTCCAGGGTCAAAAACCACTATTAATGATTTAATTGCCCTCAATAAAAGTGGGATGGCTAAAAAACTACAAGATTATGTCGCAGCCGGTGGCATTGTTTTAGGCATTTGCGGCGGGTTTCAAATGTTGGGAGAAATGGTGTATGATCCCGATCAACTAGAAGGTAATAATGTGTCTTATCCTGGACTAAATTTATTACCTATTGAAACAATCATTACCCCTGAAAAAATTGTCAGTCAACGTCAAACTTGTTCGGTTTATCCTTATCCTGGATTTCCTATTGAGGGTTATGAAATTCATCAAGGAATTACTCGTTTACCCAAAAGAACAACTCAACCCATCAGAACAACGATTCATGCTTTGTTTGAAGATGGTAGTTTAGGAATTGTTAATGATCATAAATCGGTTTGGGGTTGTTATTTACATGGTATTTTTGATAATGGGGCTTGGCGAAGAACTTGGTTGAATTACTTAAGAAATCGTCGAGGTTTATCTTCTTTACCGACAGGAATTGCTAATTATAGAGAACAACGAGAGGTTATTTTAGATAAAGTAGCTGATATTGTAGAGGAATTTGTTGATCTAACCCCTTTATTAAATAACTAATAATTTCAGGAGATTTTATGACGGTTCAAGTGCGATTTTTACCCGATGATATTACCATAGAAGCGCAACCAGGAGAACCCATGTTAGAGGTAGCAAAACGAGCAGGAATAACCATTCCTACGGGCTGTTTAATGGGGTCTTGTCATGCTTGTGAAGTAGAGTTAGAAGATGGGACACCTATCTGTGCTTGTATTAGTGCGATTCCCGCAGGAAGTAAGTCTGTAACCATTAGTTTATATACAGATTTGGGGTGGTAATTAGTAACATCAAAAATTATCAATGATTTTAATAAAAGGGTAGGGTGGGCAAATCAAAAACGGCTCTCCTGTAGTTATGGTGATCAGAAAAATTTATACCTCGTAGGGTGGGTTAGGCGCAGGGTTGATTTTTATGAAAACACAATAACTTATGGTCTGCAACCTAACCCACCATTTTAGGTATGTAGTCTATTATACTT
>JASJDN010000006.1 GCA_030065205.1 Crocosphaera sp. | reverse complement strand
TCTCATTACATGAATTTAGATTATCATAAACGGCTTAATCATGATCAAAACTTATTAAAAAGGTTGATTTTTTAGTCAACTCAGATTCTGAAACCTTTATTTGATACGTTTTTTCCAATTCTTGTCACCCCGTCAACCATCAGAGTCAATGGCAGGATTATTACCCACTTGACGGGGACTGACTGCATCAAACCCTGTGGGGGTGTTGAACATTACCTTGTATTGACCGGCATCTAAGTCAGTAAATTCGTAGAATCCATTGCCATTAGTAGTTGTGGTTTCAAGAACATTGTTATTAGCGTCTAATAACTTAACTTCTGCCCCTTCAATTCCTTGTTCTCCCGCATCTTGAATACCGTTAGCGTTGAGGTCTTCAAAGACGAAATCCCCTAAACTGGCAGGAAGTCGGAAGAAACCAGCATCAATGGTGTTATTGGTTTCTCCATTGCCTAAGTTAATTAAACCAGAAGTGAGATTATTATTGGGGTTGGCATCAGAATCAACTGTATTATCAGACCCAACTAAGAAGGGACTAACCCCATCAAATCCTTCGGGGTTGACAAACATCACCCGATAATCTCCAGGATTGAGGTTAGTAAACTCGTAGAAGCCTTGTTGCGTTCCAGGGGTATTAGGATCATCTCCTGTGGTAGTAGTAGCGAGGAGATTGCCGTTAGCGTCTAATAATTTGACGGTTGCTCCATCAATACCAGGTTCGTTGGGATCTTGAATCCCATTTTCGTTGAGATCGTTGAAAACGAAGTCACCAATGCTTCCAGGGAGAAGAACACCAAAGTGGTTACTGGGGTCATCATCCATGACCATTCCTCCACTGTTGGGGTTGGTGGCCGTTACCTTAGCAATATTGGTGTATTGACCGGGGGTTACGGTACGACTGGCTGTGAAAACCCATTGTTCACCGGGATCAAAAATGCCATTACCGTTATTGTCTCCATCGACAAAGGTGGGATTAAAGTCATCACTGGGATCATCGGGAGTGCCGTTGTCATCGGTCACCACCACATCGACTAAGGGAGTTTCTCCGGTATTTAGCACCTTGTAGGTGAAGATGGCGGTATCACCGACGAGGATTTCAGGACCGGTAGGCGTATCAGCGTCTTCGCCGTTGGTAAACTTCTCAAGCACGATGTCAGGGACTTGGAAGAAACCAGCATCGATATTGTCAACGAATTGACCGGAGAGGGGAATAACAGGATTAGAGGTTAGATTGTTAGCAGGGTTAGCATCGGAATCAACATTAGGATTGTTTCCTGCTTGGAAAGGACTCACACCACTAAACCCATCGGGGTTAACAAACATCACTTGGTATGCTTGTCCGGGGGTTAATCCGCCAAATTCGTAGTAACCTTGTTGCGTTCCAGGGGTATTGGGGTCATCTCCTGTGGTGGTGGTAGTGATAAGGTTGCCGTTGGCATCTAATAATTTAACGGTTGCGCCATCAATGCCGGGTTCGTCGGGGTCTTGAATCCCATTTTCGTTGAGATCATTGAAAACAAAATCCCCAATTTGAGCGAACTTGTAGAAACCAGAGTCAATGGTGCGGTTAAATTCACCAGGGATTAATGTGACTACATCAGACATTAACCCATCAGAGTCAATGGCTGGATTATTACCCACTTGACGGGGACTGACGGCATCAAACCCTGTGGGGGTGTTGAACATCACCTTGTATTGACCGGCATCTAAGTCGGTAAATTGATAGAACCCAGTACCATCGGTCAATGTGGTGTCAAGGACAACGTTGTTAACGTCTAATAACTTAACTTCTGCCCCGGCAATTCCTTGTTCTCCCGCATCTTGAATACCGTTAGCGTTGAGGTCTTCAAAAACGAAGTCTCCTAAACTGGCAGGAAGTTGGAAGAAACCAGCGTCAATGGTGTTGTTGAATTCACCAGAAAGCAACTTAATGGGGTCCGACATTAAGCCATCAGAATCAACGGTGGGATCATTACCCACTTGGCGAGGACTGACTCCCCCAAACCCTGTGGGATTAACGAACATGACCGTGTACTCAACATCGGGAGTTAGGCCACCAAATTCGTAGTAACCTGCTTGTGTTCCAGGGGTATTGGGGTCATCTCCTGTGGTAGTCGTTGCGATAACGGTTCCGTTGGCATCTAATAATTTAACTTGGGCCCCATTAATTCCGGGTTCATCGGGATCTTGAATACCATCACGGTTTAAGTCATTGAAAACAAAATCCCCAATTCTTCCAAATTGGTAGAAACCAGCATCAATCGTATCGTTAAATTCCCCAGGAGACAGCACAATGGGATCGGACATTAAGCCGTTGTTGGGATTCGCATCGGAATCAATGGCTGGATTGGTGCCGACTTGGAAGGGACTAACTTTATCAAACCCTGTGGGCTGATTGAACATGACTTTGTAGGTCAACAGGGGATTTAAGTCATTGAACATATACATCCCTGACCCATCAGTAGTAGTGGTCTGGAGGATATTATTATTACTGGCATCTAATAACTTAACAATTGCCCCTACAATTCCAGGTTCTCCTTCATCTTGAATCCCATCCGCATCGAAATCATGCCAAACAAAATCCCCAATTTTAGCCAGTTCTAAACCGAAGTGATTACTGGTGTCCATGTCCATAACGATCGTTCCGTTAGGAGCATGACCAGTTACCATCGCTTCATTGGTATATTGTCCCTCGGTTACGGTGCGGGTGGCTTCATAACGCCAAACTTCACCCACATCGAGTTGTCCATCGCCGTCAGTGTCACCACCAACAAAGTCAGGGGTAAAATCGTCACTCGTATCATCGGGTGTGCCGTTATCGTCGATTACCTCAACGTTATCGAGAGCGATATCTCCAGTATTCGTGACCTCATAGGTAAAGGTAGCGGTTCCACCAACGGGAATTTCTGGACCAGTGGGGTTGTCAGCATCTTGACCATTGGTGGCTTTCTCAATGTCAATGCCGGGCTTGGTTCTTCTGAAGAAGCCAGCATCGATGGTATTGTTAAACTCCCCTGCGTTTAAGGTAATGACACCGGACATCAAGCTATTGTTGGGGTTAGCATCGGAGTCTATTTCGGGATTATCCCCCACCAGAAAAGGACTGACAAATTCAAACCCGTCTGGCTGAGTAAACTGTACTTTATAGTCTCCAGGAGCCAGGTTGTTAAACATATACATCCCTGTCTCGTCGGTGGTGGTGCTATCTAACTGATTTCCATCAGCATCTAATAATAAAACCTCTACCCCTGCAATTCCGACTTCTCCATCGTCTTGAATCCCGTCCTGGTCAATATCATAGAAAACGCGATCGCCGATTTTAGCGGGTTCTGGTTGATAACCAAAGTCTTGGTCTAGGTTAGTTCCCCCAGCAGAAAGATTAACCATCGACATATCGTCTAAGACTGCATCAGGATCTCCAGTTTGCACCACATTACTCGGTAAAGTTGCGGTATCTACTTTAATGGTGTAGTTTCCTTGGGGAAGATTGTTGAAAAGGTATTGTCCATCCCCGGAAGTCATGACGGTATCGATAACTTGGTTGGTATCTTGGTCAATGAGGAGAACGGTCACACCATTGATTCCTGCTTCCCCGGCATCTTGGACTCCATCGCCATCGTTATCGGACCAAATGCGATCGCCGATGCTTCCGGTTAAAGGGGGAGCAAGAGGCTCGATCGTAACTTGATAATCTTCTACTTCTCCGTCGGGAGCGTCTCCTGTAGCGCCTAAACCGACTTGGGTACTGAGACGGAACCGAGCATAGGTGATTTGTTCACTGACAGCATTCTCAGGGACATCAAAGGTAAGAACATTTGCACCATTGACCACTATTTGGTCAACGAAAATCTGTTCTCCGGGGTCGTCAAAATTCCCATCGCCGTTGAAGTCAATCCAAGCATTGAGATAAGCAGGGCCGGTGATTCCCATGCTCATGACGTTGACGGTTACGGAAGCTTGTTCTCCTGCTTGTAAGTTGGAAAAGGTTACGCCATCTTCGTCATCTAGGTTATTATTATCATCCCCTAACGCATCAGGAAGGGGTTGGCCATCTAACTCGGTATCTACTAATGCGCCTAGTTTTAAAATGGGAGTGCCATCGGTTTGACCATTACTGAGAAGGTGACGCGCACCGGCAGTTCCATTTGTGGTTCCGTAAGTATCAGGCGCATCACCGTAATCATAAGCTTGATAACCGAAGTCTTGATCTGGGTTGTTTTCTCCTGGGTTTAACCTTACCTCAGACATATTGTTGTTGTCGGGAGGAGCAGGGGAGTCTGGGTCAAAGGTGTTGCGGTATCCAGGGGGCAGAGTGTCAGTATCTACCATAACTTGGTAATCCCCAGGAATTACCTCGAACATATACATCCCATCGTCACTGGTGGTCGCTGTATGGATCACTTCATCGGACTCGATAGTGCCATCTCCATCTACATCCGCTAAGAGCTTGACATCAACGCCGTCAAGTCCTTCGCCATCATCATATTGATTATTGCCATTGAGATCAAAAAAGATGCGATCGCCGATTTTGGCCAGTTCCACTTCACCAATGACAATTTGATTATTGGGTAGCCCGTCTCCGTTACTATCGGGAACAAAGATCACCGCCATCTGCCCGGTGACTTGTTCACCAAATATGGTTGTATACTCAAAACTCGGAACAAAATCTTCCCCATTAGCCTGAGCTAGAGCCACAATTCTATCTGCTCGTGCTTGACTAAATGATCCTAAACCACCGGTTGATTGCTCGTCATCGATTAACTCCCAAATCGCTCTTTGCACATCTCCAGAGGTGACGATTCCTAAACTGTTTCCTAGTTCATCAAACAGTTCTTTCCCTTCAAACCCTTGGTTAATAATCCAATTGACTAGGTCTAAATTTTCTGGAAATTCAATTAAACCCGGGCCGATGAGTTCCGAGGGTAAGGGTTCATAGCTGGAATAGACATCAGCCGTATATTCGGGTAACCCATCAATGGGTTCTCTATCGACAAAAATTGGTCTATCGGTATCAATACAATAAGCATCAAAGGTCATCCCCTCTAAAACATTGTCTGTTCCTGGGGTATCTTTGATGGTCATATCTAAATAACTCGCATCAGGATCACTTCCTGTGTCGAAAACGACGCTAAACACCACTTGGTCAGGTAAAGCTGCACTTAATTTTTGAATGGCAGAAGAATCAGTCATTGCGTATAGTTTCCTTTTCTGAAAATTTAATTGGGAAACGGATCTCTATTGATACTGTTTATCTTAAATAGGGGATGTTAGTGTTTATGTCAGCGTTTATGTTAGTTTTTCTGTTTTCTCAAAAAATTACAGGTTTTTTGCTGCTAAATATGGTCAAACGTGGTTATTAGACAACAGTGATCCCTAAAATCGTATCAAAATGGCCAGTTAGACTAGGAATCGGGTTCTACAATAGAAGATGTCTAGAGACTCTTCAGATTAGGTGCTATGCTCTCACAAATTGTGCGTCCCTTGGTTAACACACAAGTTCGTCTGTTGGCGAACTCTCACACCACTCAAACAACCTTAGTGGAAACCATCGCCCGTTGGTTAGGTTATCTTGGCGTTGATGCTGAAGTGACAAAGTTATCGTCTGAGAGCGATCGCATTCATGTCGCTTTAAGGGTGGGAAAACCGGATTCTTGTGATGATGGAGATTGGAGTAGTATTTTAAATAATTTGCGATCGCCTGCTCAGATTGAGAATAATGGCTCAAATTCTTCAGATAAGATTCATGAATCCCATCAGCTACAAATTGTGCGATTATTGGCTTATTTAATCCAAATTAGTGACCCTCAACAAGATATGAGTTGGACAGACATCGAAAGTCAATTACTTCCTTTAAATCTTGATACTTCGATGTTATCGGGGATTAAATCAGCGATGAAAGTTCCTCAATCTCCCGATTTATTAAACAGTGTTGATCCTGATATCGCTGCCGTTGCTTTTCCCATTGCTGTTAAAATTGCTTGGTTAGATCAAGAAATTAATTCTCATGAAAATTACGCGCTTTCTACGTTATTAAGTGCGATGAAATAATTGATATCAGTTGATTTTAAACACCCTAACCATCACAAGTTAACATGGTTCAAGGTATGCTAAATTAATGACAATTTCATCTATGATTTTTCTTAATTCTGATGCGGGTAAGTCTGATTGATTAACCATAATACTGAATGCTAATTGGGAATAATTAGAAGGTTCAATATACCCGGATAAAGAAGATGCTCCCGACAATGTTCCTGTTTTTGCTTGTATTTTTCCTTCAACTTTTGTTTCTTTGAAACGATTTTCTAGGGTTCCATTAACTCCACCTATAGCTAAAGATTGACGATAGACTTCACCGACGGGTGTTCCCTGTATTGAAGTAAGTAAGTTGACGAATACTTCTGGACTCACCAGGTTATGACGAGATAACCCTGAACCATCTTTTAAATGATACATATCTGAATCTAACTTTAATGATTCCAAGGTTGCTTTTAAAGTGTC
Organism: Crocosphaera sp.; assembly: GCA_030065205.1. Lineage (GTDB taxonomy): Bacteria > Cyanobacteriota > Cyanobacteriia > Cyanobacteriales > Microcystaceae > Crocosphaera. Next base: position 102,016 of record JASJDN010000006.1, on the reverse strand, counting down.
AATGGCGGTATTTTCTGACGTGTCATCTACCATCATATTAAGTAAACTTTCTGCATATAAATTGTTACTTTCTTGATTTGCTTTTGTTATAATTTTTTCTAATTTATGGGACTCAATTTCTGTTATTTTAACTAGATCATCTAATTCATTATTACCATACATAACTTCAGAATTGATAATATCAATACCTTCTTTTTCTAAATAAAATTCTAATGAATCTAAAAAATATTGTCCTGGGTTGACCACTGCCATTCCAAATAGATCAGGTTCTGAATTAATCGCTAAACTGCCTGTAATGGTCAATAAAGGTTTCTCAAAATTACGATTAATTGTAACAGAATAAGGACTATCTTTGTCCCCTGTAATGGTTTTATTATCGATTTCCCATTGTTTTGCTGCTAAAGGATCAGACCATTTTATTGTCAACTTTTCCCCTAATTCTTGAGGATATAAGCTTAAAAGAACAGCATTTTCATTAAGAATCAAACGGTTAACCGATGGGGCATAATAAAACTGAATATCTTCCCATTCCCACGTAGGGTTGATAGTATTTTCATCAATGGAACTATCTTCAACAACTAAATTCTCAATACGTTGAATTCCTTTGATTTTTAATTGTTTAGCCAAAGTTTCTAGTTGTTCACTACTTAAGGTGGGATCTCCTTTCCCTACCACTTTTAAAACGGATAAATTAGGGTAGTCTCCTGAAGCATAAACAGGGGTTTTGATTTGATAATTCGACCCAAATTTAATTAATGTTGCTGCTGTGGTCAACAGTTTAACATTAGAAGCAGGAATAAAGTATTTTTGAGGATTTAACTCATATAAAGTTGTTTGATTATCTAAAGTTTTAACTAAAATCCCCCAATGAGAACGTTTCAATTTTTTTTGATTTAAAATATCATCTATTTTTTGTTTTAAATCAGCTTCACAAACTGCTCTATCTTGTTGATTCTTATTTTGATGAGTGTTAATTGAATTAGCTTGTAGAGAAAAAGGAAACATAAAAATGAAAGAAAGAATTAACCCAAATATTCTAAACTTTCTTAATCCTAAATAATAACAATTCATTGGTTCCTCTTCAAATTTTAGATGTAATTTATTTTTAGTGTTTTATTTGTGACTGAGATCACGGCTAGAACAAATATTAGTCATTAAAATTATTATAATTTATCACTTACTCTCTAACTCTATTCATGATATATCCTAGTAGTTTACTTGAGTGTACGTTAGGCAATAAACGAAAAAATCATCGCTTTTTCTTGAGTAAAGGAACATTAGTTTTGCTAACCCTCGAAACGGAAGAAAATCTCTTAGAAGAAAGTTTAGAAGCGATGATAATTGACGATTCTGCTGATGGATGCGGGTTAATAATCATTAAAGATAATCCTTTAGTGTTTGAACAACTCTTACTCCTTAAACCAGGACATATTTGCTCTATGAAGATTGACAACCAAGCTCCAATTTTAGGAGAAATTGTCTGGTTTAAAGAGTTAGATGATCTCATTATCCGCTTAGGAATGAGATACCTTTGTAATTAAATTAACGCCAATCACTCCAATCATCATTAAAGATTGAAGTATTAGGAAAAGTTGTGGGATTATTATTAGCGTCTAACTTTTGTCGTAATTCTTGTAACTTTTTCGAGCGAAAAATTGGCTCTTCTACCAATTGATAGGGTAAAATTTGTTCATCAATGGCAAACGCTGCTGTCGTTCCGGCGGCGGCCCCAGAAGACCATTCAAAAGAATGTACCCGATAAGCGGCCGCGGCAATATGACTGACAGCGATACTTTTACCAGTAACGAGCAAATTGTCGATATTTTGGGGTAACATGGCTCGTAGAGGCACTTGAAACGGATAAGCTTGACCTTGACCCATTCTTTCCCCTTTTCGCTCCGTATTACCTGGTTTTTCCGCAGGATATTCTGTCATACAAGGATGAAAATCAATGGCATAATGACCAATTCCCACAGAGTCGGGATAAATGGTCGAACGCTTGCGTCGAGTCACTTGTTCAGGGGAAGCTTCCCCACTAAGCACCTTAAACCCTTCTAACCCGGCTAAAGCAGCGTGTAACTGGCGATAGGTATCGGGAGAAAGGGTCTTTTTATAATAATCATCTTGATAGTTACGACGAGAAATATCAATTTCATTGACCATAAATCCATCTTCATAAATAAAAGATTTACGGCCAATAATGCGCCTTGCTTCACGCATATAAGGGTATTTAGATAACCCGTGAACCGTTCCCATAGGAGACTCCAACCCGGTCAAATATCGATGATTGGTATTCATTTTTTTCACCCCATCCCCTAACTGGGAGTCAGTGGTTCCCACCATCAACCAATAAAAATAACCAATGGAGTGTTCTTCCCCTTTTCGTAAGGTTTCTGTGCGTAACCCCCCCATCCATTGTCCGGGTTCCAGTTGACCCATTTCTTGTAGTTGTCGACGAGTATAGATAAGGTTATCTTTCGAGGTTCCGGGACGATAATCATTCCCCCAAGTCCAGTTTTGCATGGAAATATCCCCAGGAGTCGGAACCGTAAACGTAATCCCTCCAAACGTCTTTTTCTCCCCTTGTTCCGGACTCCAAATGCGACGATAAGTATAAACCAGATCAAAATCCGCTAACCGTTCCAACTCATAACTATAATAAGGAGCATATTGCAGATAAAAATCCGGTAATTCGTGTTTTTGGGGTTCTTCGGTGGTTTCCATAGCAAAGGTATACGTAAACCCTTGAGTACAATAGGGATCACCCGTAGCACTCGCAGAAGAGGGTTCTAAATAGGAACGGGGGTCGATCCCTAAACGGTAAGGAACATCCGCTAAGGCGATAATTTCGCCAGTTTCAGTCGCTTCAATTACATACCAATCCGACGGTTCAGCCTTATCATGGGGTTTAGGAACAAACTGGATAATGGTTTTGTTGAATAATTTAGAATCTTCGTAAGTATAAGCATCCTCAATGGTTTGGGAGAGAGGATAGGTATTCAATGGGGGTGCGCTTTCTCTGGGGGTATGTTGAATGGCGATCGCACTCATGATCTGCTTTCCGGTTCCCCCGTTGGGATTTTTTTCGATGGTTAAATCTTTAATGACTGTTGAAGGGAACCAGTTTAATTTTCCTCGGCCTTTTCTAGCTGCATCGTCTAACATAGCCTTGAGGATTTTATGACCATCTTCGGGAATAAAACAGGATTCACTTACCCAACAATCCCCCGGGTTAAGTTCTCCATAATAATCTTTAATACGTTCTCGTAATTCTAAATAACCCCGTGGATAGATCAACTGCGATCGCTGAGTGGGCCGTTCATCTAAAGCTGAGGTTCCCTGAGAGGATAGTTGTCCCCCAACCCAGTCGGTGATCTCCGTTAAACAGACGGTTTTACCTTCTAATAACCCTTCATAAGCGGCTGCTGTTCCTGCTAATCCGCCACCCACTACTAACAATTCACATTCTACCGTTTTATCTGGGTTACGGGGGGGAGTAGCTAGGGTTAAAGGGGTCATTCCTTGCCACATCACTAAGGTTAAAGGAAGAGTCGAAAAATAGCGACGGATACGATTGAGCATAATCTATGAGCAGGGGTTATTCCAATGATGAGGTAGCTGACCTTTTTATTAATAGAACGAGTTAGCTTAGGTAGGGTTCCCTGATCTTTCCCAATGGTTTCTATTAACTAAGAAAAATAAAACAATATATTCTCTTGTATCTATTTATTAAGTTTTTAAAGTGACAGGATGATTAGGGGAATTATTAATAGTAAAATTTTAAAGAACAATCTATGGAGAAGTTTAAATTTATGAGCAAGCCTGATTTTGATCCGTTTGTTTCATTTACCAAAACCTTAAAACACGATAAGGAAGGTGTCGTTGATTCTGATTCTTTCAAATCTCTTGTAAAAGCGATCGAAGCAGGAACCCAAGAAGCCTTTGAAAATGTGATCTTAGGAGGAGGAAAGCGATTACTGGTTAACCCCCTTAATGCCTTTTCTTCTCAATTGATTGGTGATCAATCTAAAGACTCTAAGATGGCACCTGCACCGGCTTTTAACAGTCGTAATACTGCCGTTGATATGGTAGAACGCTATTGGATGGCCTTATGTCGGGACGTACGTTTCGATCAATACCAAAACAGTGCCTTAATTAAGAGAGCTTGTGAGGATCTCAATAACATCGGATTTGACAAAGAATTCGGGTTTAAAGTCACCCCTCAAAACATTTTCCGCGGCCCTTATGAGGGATGTGATGTCGGTCCCCATGTGTCTCAATTTTTACTCAAAGATTTCATCTTTGGTAATCAACCCGTCCGTCAAATGGCTCTCTCTCCGCGAGAAGGACTCGATTACATGACGGATTTGGAAACTTGGAATTTAGTGAATAACGGAGACATTGATCCCAGTGGGTCTGATGTTCTCGACGGAAGACGCTACCTGATTACGTTACGGGATGCGGGTCAATGGGTTCATGTGGACTTTCCCCATCAATCGAGTCTTTGGTCGACTATTATCCTATTAGGGGAAATGTCCCGAATTTCTCAAGCCAGTCCCTACGCCAGAAGTCCTCAAGACAAAGGAGCCATTACCACTGCTGTCCCTTTCGGTAGTCTGGGTGGTCCAGATATCACGGTTCATAGTGCTTTAGTCGCAGTTTATGGACTCAAACACGCTTGGTTCCAAAAGTGGTGTGTTCATCTGCGTCTACGTCCAGAAGTCTATGCACAACGTTTAGATTCGTTCCGAGAAAAGTTGTTCCCTCAAAATAAACAGAAGGGTATTTCACCCCGTCGTGACTTCAAGGATGTATTTGGAGAAGGAGCAGAGGTTTGGCAAAAAACCAGCGTCCTTGATCACATCCTCGAACACAACAAACTGCAAAATACCATGTTTTCCAGAGGAGACAAAGAAGGAACGTTACTATTACCGATGGGCTTTCCTGAAGGTTCTCCAGCACACCCTGCTTATCCAGGCGGCCATTCTGTGTTCGTTGCGGCCGGTGCAACTATGGCTAAAGCATTTTTTGAGGATGTTCCCATTGCTAATCCTATGGTTCCCACCGCCGATGGTCAGGGTTTGACGGCTTATACAGGGGGCGAAACCTTAACCGTTCACGGGGAACTCAATAAGCTGATTGCTAATGTTACCCTTTTCCGAGATGGTGCTGGAATGCACTGGCGTACGGATGGAACCACTGCCGGAAATCCAGGAACGAGCATTAATACTGGTGGTAACCTCTTAGGGGAAACAATGGCTATCAGTATGTTACGGGATATCAAAGAAACCTATCGTGAACAGGTAGGAACGTTTAGTTTCAAGAGTATTACTGGAGAAACTAAGACAATCTAAAGGGGATGTTACTGATGATATCCGCCTAAGTACGCCCCTTGGCTTTGTACAAAACTTCCCTAACCACCATAGGAGATTTCTAGTTGTTCTCATTGACACAAGGCTTCACCACTTATCTCAAACATATTGGTACGAACGATGAGTATATTGTCCACTGTTGATTCCCTGCCAGAACGACCAATCAAGCATTTTCCCTCCCTGGGGTCGTTACAAAAGAAGAAACTGTAAAATCCTAGACATCAATCTGCAATTGTGTCTAGGATTTTCTCATATGAAATCCGCTTAATCAGTACACACTAAAATTGCTATAGTAAATCCCTCTTCCCCTGCCCCCTCTGCCTCCTGGAGCTTCCCCTGCTCAGCTTATCTTAACGTATGGTGTTCAACAGCATTTCATCTCAATTTCTCCCCAAACAACTCTCAAGAAACAGGTTTAAGTAGTATAATAAGCAAGATTAAGAAAAATTAAGTTTTTTTCTCACACTCAGCTATAAAAAGGAGATTCAAGACTGAATGCAGCAACCAATGACTGTCCATCGGCCAGAACCCAAGGTGGTTGACCTTCCCTTTACGTTACAGGACATTAGAGAAGCAATTCCCCCCCATTGTTTTGAGTCGTCTGCTATTAAATCCCTAGCTTATTTTTTTTGGGATATTTTTGTAATTTCTGTCCTTTATGCCCTTGCTTATTCTTTAGATTCTTGGTTTTTTTGGCCAATTTTTTGGGTCATGCAAGGAACGATGTTTTGGGCTTTATTTGTGGTAGGACACGATTGTGGCCATGGTTCTTTTTCTCGCTACAAATGGTTAAATAATCTGATGGGTCATCTGTCCCATACTCCCATTTTAGTTCCGTTTCATGGGTGGCGGATTAGTCATCGTACCCATCATAAAAATACTGGTAATATTGACACCGATGAAAGTTGGTATCCTATTACAGAATCTAAATTTAATGAGATGGGATGGTTAGAAAAGTTTGCCCGTTTTAAACTGGTTTTATTCCTTTATCCTCTGTATTTATTTAAGCGTTCTCCAGGGAGAAAAGGAAGTCATTTTGATCCCAAGAGTGATCTGTTTCGTCCTTCTGAGAAATGGGATGTTTTAACCAGTACCATTTGTTTGATTGGTATGTTAGCTTTGTTAGGGTTTTTAACCTATCAATTTGGCTTTTTATGGTTACTTAAATATTATTTAGGTCCTTATGTCGTCTTTGTCATGTGGTTAGATTTAGTGACTTTTTTACATCATACCGATCCCGATGTTCCTTGGTATCGGGGCAAAGATTGGTACTTTTTAAAAGGGGCTTTATCTACCGTGGATCATGATTATGGGTTTATTAATGATATCCATCACAATATTGGGACTCATGTGGCTCATCATATCTTTTTAACCATGCCTCACTACCATTTAAAAACGGCAACAGAAGCCATTAAACCCGTTTTAGGAGACTATTATCGTAAGTCAGATTACTCCATTTTAGAGGCGTTTATTCGGGGTTACAACATTTGTCATGTCGTTCCCGATGAAGGGGGTAAAGTTTATTGTGAACCCAGAGAGTTGTAAGAATTAATAGATAAATAACAATCAAAATAAGGGGAAGATATTTCGACAAGTATCTTCCCTTATCTATAAAAATTTTATCTGATGGCTTGTTGATCAAAAATGAGGATGGATTATGGAAATATTAAATCGTAGGTTGGGTTAAACGAAGTGCAACCCAACACAATAGTTTATTTATGATAGCCATCATCTTTCTATGATTGTTTATTATTGGATGAATAACTGAAGATAAACCTTCTATTGATCTTGGCGATGCTATTATAGAAATTCACACATTCGATATTGGTTGAAACAGATTATTATTGGTTAATAACAAGTGATGAATGGGAAGATTTTAATTCTAATTCTCCCCCAGATCCAGTTGTGGGATCTTTAATTGATGACTGGGAATCTTTACAAAAGATTTTGACTCAAGAACACATAGTAACTTATTTAGACTATGAACGCTTTGCTAGTATTCTTAGAGCTATTTCAGAAACGATTGTCCCATCAAAATAGATATATTCAGAATAATATAAAAGAAATTGTAAGGTAGGCATTGCCCACCCTACTGTAATGCACGGTCATTAGCGGAAATAGTTAAGTAGGTTAGATTAAAGTAAATGCAACCCAATAGAACATTTAACTACTTCAGATTAATTGTTATGGGTACAAAATATAAGGAAAACATAAATTTCAGACTTAAATAACGGTTGAAAATTTATCCATACCCTAGAATTGAAGAAACGATATTAATTGGGATCAGCAAAACAGACTGATCATTGATGATAGTAAAATATGATACAACTCTCCTCAAAACCAGAAACAAAAACCCCTCAACCCTCAGTAGAAACCGTTACCCTTGATGTACAAGGAATGAAATGTGCGGGTTGTGTGAGCGCAGTAGAAAGACAACTCAAGCAACAGTCTGGTGTGGTTTCTGCTTGCGTTAACTTAATCACAGAAGTAGCGGTTATTGATTATGAACCGCAAACCATTGAACCCGATATCTTAGCTGAAAAATTAACAAAAATTGGCTTTCCCTCAGACATTCGCACCTCCCAAACCTTAACCCCTCAACAAATACATCTCAACCAAAGTCAACGACGAGAAGAAGAAGCTAAACAACAAAAAATAAACCTTATTACCGCAGCAATATTATTAATTTTCTCCACTCTCGGCCATTTACAACATTTCGGTGGGCCGACGATTCCTATTATCAGTAGTTTAGAATTTCATTGGGGACTGGCTACTTTAGCCATACTCATCCCTGGCCGAGAAATTATTATCGATGGTTGGCGGGGACTGTCCCACGGTATGGCTAACATGAATACATTAGTGGGTTTGGGAACCCTCAGTGCTTATTTAACTAGCTGTGTGGCCTTTCTTGTCCCTAGTTTGGGTTGGGACTGTTTTTTTGATGAACCGGTGATGTTGTTAGGGTTTATTCTTTTAGGTCGAACCCTGGAAAAACAAGCCAGAAACCGTGCTTCTTCGGCTTTAGAAGCCTTAATGGCTTTACAACCTGCTTTGGCTCGCTTGGTAGGTGATCCCTTCTCTAAGGATAGTTCTAGCATTGAAATTCCCGTTGAACAAGTCAGGGTAGGAGAATATGTCAAAGTCTTACCCGGGGAAAAAATACCCGTGGATGGGGAAATTATCGTCGGTAAAACCGCCATTGATGAATCTTTGGTAACCGGAGAATCGGTTCCCGTGGCCAAAGAACCCGGAGATAAAGCGATCGCGGGAACCCTCAATCATTCTGGGGTGATTACCCTAAAAACCACTGAAGTTGGGGAAGATACCACTTTAGCCCAGATTATTGCTTCGGTGGAAACAGCACAAACCCGTAAGGCCCCCATTCAACAATTAGCGGATACGGTAGCCGGTTATTTCGCTTACGGGGTGATGGGTTTAGCTTTATTAACCTTTCTCTTTTGGTTCACCATCGGAACAAATTTATATCCCCAAGTTTTAACCCCTAGTCATACTGGGATGGTTATGGGGTCAACCTCCCCGTTGTTATTGAGTCTGAAACTGGCGATCGCTGTCTTGGTGGTGGCTTGTCCTTGTGCGTTAGGGTTAGCCACTCCTACGGCTATTTTAGTAGGAACCAGCATGGGTTCGGAACGAGGACTACTCATCAAGGGGGGAGATGTCCTCGAAAAAGTTCATCAACTCGAAGGGGTTATCTTTGATAAAACAGGAACCCTCACCGTTGGCCATCCCACTGTAACCGATTATCTTGCTTTTGGCCAGATCAGTTCCCAATCGTTGTTACAATTAGCTGCAACGGTAGAAAGTGGCAGCAATCACCCGTTAGGGTTAGCTATCTTAGAAAAAGCTCAACAGGAAGGACTACCTTTACTTTCGGCCCAGGATTTTCACACAGAAGCCGGTTCAGGGGTACAAGCAACCGTAGAAGGACAAACGGTTTGGCTAGGGAATGAGAGATGGTTACAAGAAAAAGGGTTGACCCTGGAAAATGATCATCAAACCCTGACTAATCCCTTAAGTCAAGGGGGGAAAACCGTGGTTTATTTAGGGGTAGAAGGGTCGATCAAAGGGGTTTTAGCTCTCAAAGATGAAATTCGACCTGATGCCCAAACAACCGTCTCAGAATTGCAAAAACGGGGCTTAGAGGTAATCTTATTGACAGGGGATCACCCCCAAGTGGCTCAATCCATTGCCAATCAATTAGGGATTACTCAAGTGTTTGCCGAGATTCGTCCTAGTGGCAAAGCTGCAATGGTGGAAAAGTTACAGAAGCTTAAAAAAGTGGCCATGGTTGGGGATGGGATTAATGACGCACCGGCCTTAGCTCAGGCCAACTTAGGGATATCTTTACAAGGATCAACCCAAGTGGCTATGGAAACCGCCGATATTGTGCTAATGAGCGATCGCCTCTGGGATGTGATTACAGCGATGGATCTTAGTTTAGCCACTTTTAGAAAAATTCGGCAAAATCTAATGTGGGCTTTAGGCTATAATACACTTGCTGTCCCTATTGCTGCGGGAATTTTATTACCCCGTTTTGGCTTTATCCTTAGCCCTGCTTTGGCTGCAGGGTTCATGGCCTTTAGTTCGGTGACAGTAGTGACGAACTCTTTATTACTTCGCTATCAGTTCCGACAGGAAAAGCAATAGGAAAAGGGTTAAGGTTGTTGATTAGGCTTTTACCAACCCTGAGGAAAACACCTAAAGAAACTATCATAGAAAAGGTTGACATTTTTATGAGTTAGTTTCCTTTTTTGACAGAATTATAGGTACTCTAATTTAAACCTGGTTTAGCGATGGCTGAAAAATCTGTACTCCCTCAACGAGAACATTTCTTGATTATCGAGGATGATAAAGGCAGACAAGAAATATTATTGCGAGATCCCACCTATAGTGTCGGGCGATCGCAAGAATGTGATATTCGTCTACGTTCTCAGTTTGTCTCTCGCCATCATGCTACCCTGTATCGGCGCATTCGACAGGATGGCTCCAGTTACTATCGCATTGTTGATGGGGATATGGAAGGGAAACGGAGTGTGAATGGATTGTTAATTAATCAGGCCAAAATCAAACAGGAATCCCACGATCTCCAAGATGGGGATGAGATCGTCTTTGGACCTCAGGTGTTTGCGATTTATCAGTATCGTCAACGGGATAAGTTTCCCACCCTACCCAGTAATGATCCCTTCGATATTACCCTCATTGACCCGGCCATGATGGATTACGATGACGATACTAAAGAATATGATTAACTAGGGACAGCAGTGGTCAAACGCCATTCTTGACTCTGTTGTAAGGCTGTGTGTAGTTGTTCAAATCGCTGCTGACAGTGATTATTAGGATTTAAGGGCAATTCGTCATTTTTCACCACAAACGTCACAGGAATCTCATTTTTCTTAGCAATGGTGCTTTCAATTAAGACTTCGACGCTGACTAATTTGGAAAAAGCCACTTTTCCTGGGGTTTCTTTGGCCATTAAGTAATCGGTTGCTTGATAAACGACCTCAAAATCACAGGATTCTAAGACTTTGCTGAGTAAGGTGGGAACTTCCTCTAAGGTAGCATTGGCAACGAAAGAAGATGTATAGCGAGCCATAAATGTTATTCCTATAGAAACATCATTAATCGGACTGTGGCCATCTTATAGAAATGAATCATTTTCGACAACTCATTGGACAGTCGGCGGCGATCACGTTATTAGAACAGGCGATCGCTAAAAATCGCATTGCGCCTGCTTATCTTTTTGTTGGCCCTGAGGGGATTGGACGGGCTTTGGGGGCTAAATGTTTCACTCAAGTTTTGTTATCCGTAGGTTTACCGGATGATAAGCAGGGGACTGTAAAAAAACGGGTACTCGATGGTAATCATCCTGACTTCTATTGGGTAGAACCTACTTATCTCCATCAAGGACAATTATTAACCGTCAAGGAAGCACAAGAAACAGGACTTAAACGCAAAGCACCTCCCCAGGTTCGCATTGAACAAATTCGTGATATTACTCAATTTTTAAGTCGTCCCCCTTTAGAAGCGTCTCGCTGTGTGGTGGTTATAGAAGCAGCAGAAACCATGACGGAAGCGGCTGCTAATGGCTTATTAAAAACGTTGGAAGAACCCGGCAAAGCAACATTAATTTTAATTGCCCCTAGTGCTGATTCTTTATTACCAACCTTGGTTTCTCGTTGTCAAAAAATTCCTTTTTATCGTCTTTCTGATGATAATTTAAAAACTATTTTAGGGCGATTAAGTTACGAAGAAATTATTGATCAGCCTGATATTATTGGGTTGAGTCAAGGCAGTCCAGGAGAGGCGATCGCAGCGTGGCAACAGTTACAAAATATCCCCTTTGAACTGAGACAAAAGTTGAAAAAATTACCTAAAAACCCTTTAGATGCTTTGCAACTTGCTAAGGAAATTACGACAGCATTAGATAATAATGAACAGCTATGGTTGATTAATGATTTGCAATATTCCCATTGGCAAAAATCACAAGATCGGCTTTTTTTAGAAAAATTAGAAGCAGCCAAGAAACAACTTTTACGTTATGTCCAACCTCGTTTAGTTTGGGATTGTTTATTAATTGAGTAAAAAATAATCAAGATCAACATAAATAATCAATTTTTGCAGTGACAACAAAGACAATTATTTTTGATTTTAATCACTGCACTTTTGTGATGACATCCTATAGTTAAAATCACTGAAGATAGTGATTTTTGTGGCTATTTTCCCAAATTTCACGTAGGTAAATTTCCGTTTTATTTAAGTGAATCTATTGTCTAGTGATGTCCAAAAGTCTTATGAATGTTAAACACTTTTTCATCAAACACAATTATGAGAAAGGCATGGCTTTACCGTTTACTCTAGGTATTGGGGTCATCGTGATGTTAGCCAGCAGTACCATAATGGTACGTTCTCAAATACATCAAACCCATGCAGCAATTCAACAAAGTACCTCCCAAGGTATTAATGTTGCTGATGTTGCAGTTACTCGCATTTTTGCTTTAATCAATAAAAATCCCTATCTAGCAACCTATCCTGACTGTATTAATCGAGATAGCAATGGACAATGTACGGATAGTGGAAGCGATCGCAGTTGGGCAAATGTTTCTAATATTTCTAAAGAATTAACTCTCTGTAAAACAGAGCAAACTACTGACATTGAGAATCTTTCTTATAATCAAGCTTGGCAACCCATCGACCCCAATAAACCGACACAAGGGGAATATAGATTAATCTCTTATCAGTATAGCGATGCTCCTGGAGTCACTCCTGGTATGGGTATATTAACCGTAGAAGGGCGAGTTCGCAATCATAACCAACTGTTAGGCGCTGTCAGTCAACTTACCGTTAAACTACCTATTGCTACTGGCCCCATTGAAAACAGTCCTGTTCCTGGACTATGGTTAGCAAAAGGAGAAACTGGAAATAATACGATTAAAGCAGATGTTTTGCTTGGAGATGACTGTGATCAGGTCAACCCAGATAATATTAAAGTTTCAGGGGATCATCCTGAAACCGGTCAACCCTTTGAAGCAAATTATACTAATCTTGACTTCCCTGATTTACCAGAAATTCCGGACACAGCCATTCCTATTGGTATTTTAGGCAATAAAATTGGTTCTCAAAAAGCAACTTTGTCAGGGGAGATTACCCTACCTCAAGTCGATGATGTTCCCACAGAAAAAGAAATTAATGGGAAGACAGTTGAAGTTTATGAATATAAGGTGGACGCGATTAACTTTAAGAGTGGAACCCATCGTCTCACCATAACACCAGGGAAAAAAGTTGCTTTATATCTTCAGGGTTCTATTAAAGTCGGTGCCAACAGCGATATTATTCATGGTTGTACGGATGCTGATGATAATCCCATCGCAGATTGTCACCCCACTAACTTCACCATTTATGGCTATGGAGATGACACTCATAGCATCTGTATGTCTGGAAACAATAGGGTTGAAAGTTTTATTTTTGCCCCTGAATATACGGCCGGTGCAGCCGGTACTGGAGGGGGTAAAGGGGGTATTAAAGGGACGGCCTGGGTCAAGGAATGGTCTAATAATAAGTCTTGTGGTTCTAATACTAATAATGCAACGGTGGTACAAACTGCAACTTGGAAAGATTTAGACTTAAACCCAAAAAATCTCCCTCCTTTATTATCTCGCATATCTGATTGGCAACGGAATGAAAGATAACAATTAGATTTTTATAAAATCAGCACAAAGCTGTCAATTTTGTCTCTCAAGACTAAACTCCGAGGATTCGTAGTCAAGATCAAGCGATCGCTTTCTTGACTACAGAGGGTTTCTTCTACATTCCGGGGAGGTTTAAACCACTGGTGAGGGCTTCCATTTTTTCACGCATGGTTTCAGTTGATTTAGCGTAAGCAGCCTTCATCGCTTCGGTAACGGACTCAGATAAAGCCTCTGGGTCTTGTTTTAAAGCGTCTGGTTTAATTGTTACTTGAAGCGGTTCTTGGTTACCACTCATAACCACTGTAACCAGTTGATCCTTATCGCTACCTTCAATCTCCATCTGCTCTAATTCTTGTTGAAGTTGCTGGGCCCCAGCTTGAACTTGTTGAGCTTTTTGGAACGCTTCTTGAAGTTCTTTAATTTTACCTAATCCGAAGCCAAATCCTTTTCCTTTGTCTTGTGTCATATTGGTTAAAAATATTGTATGTTGCTAATTAGTTATTTTCAGCCTTAGAAAAGACTTTTATGGTTGATAATTATCTCCCTTTGTAACCCTATCATTTTTTTGCTGATCTTGACTCAATTTCTAGGGCCAATGCAAAAATTGACCCCTAAGTTATTATCGCTGAATTTCAGCAAATATCTTCTCTAAGATTTCTGTTGCTCCGGCATCACGTAAACGGCCTGCTAATGCTTGGCCTAAGTTTTCTGCTTGTGCTGGTTCGCCTTCAATCGTATCCTTGAGTAAGATTTTGCCGTCTAGACTGGCTACCATTCCCGTTAAGGTTAAGACATTATTTTCGATGTGGGTGTTGACACCGATGGGAACTTGACACCCCCCTTCTAATTCTCGTAAGAACGCCCGTTCTGCATAACAGCGATCGCGGGTTTCGGGATGTTCTAAGGCTTTGAGAAGGTTTAAAATTTCGGGGTCATTGGTACGACATTCAATCCCTAAGGCTCCTTGGCCGACAGCATGAAGGGAAATCTCATCCGGAATGATTTGATGAATGCGATCGCTCATATCTAAGCGTTGTAAACCAGCTACCGCAAGGATAATCCCGTCATATTCTCCTGCGTCTAGTTTACCTAAACGGGTGTTAACGTTGCCACGAACATCTTTAAAGGTTAAATGGGGATAATGATGGCGTAGTTGGGCTAAACGACGCAAAGAAGAGGTTCCAATGACTGCACCTTCGGGTAAGGTATCCAGTTGTTTATCTTGGTGTTTTTCGTTAACTACCAGTGCATCGGCCGGGTTGACTCTTTCGGTGACGCACCCTAACATTAACCCTTCGGGTAAGTTAGTGGGTAAATCTTTGAGGGAGTGTACCGCAAAATCCACTTGATTTTGCAACATGGCTGTTTCTAACTCTTTGGTAAACAGTCCTTTATCTCCAATTTTAGCCAAGGCAACATCTAAGATTTTGTCCCCTTGGGTACTCATGGTTTCTACGTCAAACTGACGATCTGGATAGTGTTTTTGTAGTTCTTCTTGTATCCAGTAAGTTTGCACTAAGGCTAACTGACTTTTTCGAGAACCGATACGAATAGCGCGACTAGAAACAACCATAGAAGGTAAAGTAATAATTCAATGTAACGATGAGGAGACTCATTCTAGAGTATCGCAGTGTTTGACCCTCGTTAATAGATTGAGAGACTTAAGCGGGAAATAGTTACATCTCTTTACAAATTAGGCAATAGAGATTAGATAATCGGTAAAAAAATTGTGAGTTTGAAACTGATAACCTTTCTATTTCCTGAGTTTTGGGCTATTTATGTTATTATTAGTTGTGAATCAAATCAATTAACTGTCTCCAAATCTATGATCGTTTGGCAAGCAGATTTCTATAGGCATTTATCAAAAGAAAATGAACAAAATACCATCTGGAATCTTGTGGTTTGTGACCAACAGGGAGTTATTATTCACGAGTCCAGTTGTCAACAATCTCAAGCTAATTCTCAGTGGTTGATTAATGAGTTAGGCCCTTTCGTTAAGCAATCTTCTCCTGATATTATTCAAGTGTTTCGTCCTCAGTGTCTTAGTTTATTTCAACTGGTTGGAAAAGCTTTAGGGATCAAAATTGAAGGAACGAGAAGAATACCCCAAATCAAACACATTTTAGAAGATAAATATCCTAATTCTCTACAATTAGAACAACTTCCTCCTCAAGCAATACCCGAAAGTTTGTGGGGAGATAGGTGGCATTTTGCTACCTTTAAAGCAGGAGATTTTTTTGATTATTTTAGCGATCGCCCGATTCCGATTAAAGATTTATCGGAGTCATTAAACCCCATTAATTTAGGAATTGCTTCAGATATTAATCTTCCTGGTGTGGTGATCTATGGAGGCCAAAAATCGATGTATTTGGCGAGATGGTTAGCTGATAATCAACCCTTTTCTTTGAATTATATTCCCACAGAAGTTGGTAAATCTGGTGGCTTAATTTTAGAATCAGGTTTAGTGGATCGTTGGGTTGTCTTGACCTTTGAAGATGCAGATATGGCTAACTCGGCTCAACGGTATGAACAGCAAAAAGAAAATAGTCAAGGACTCCATTTTTTACTGATACAACCGGATGATTCTGGAATGACTCAGACCGGAATCTGGTTATTAAAAGAGGAAGAGATATGATAAAAAAAGAATCAAAAATAATCTTACAACCTAATACTTTATGGGAAAAAGTAAAAAAGCAAACAGAACACGCTTTAAGTTGTGGTGCTTTGAAATCGATTCCTACAGAGTACAAATTGATCAAAAATAAAGATATCGACTTTTTAGTTAGAATTGTTACTAATTTAGGTCGTAAAGACAAAGCCAAAAAAGAACAGAAAAAACTCGGTAAAGATTTTAATCCTTTTTTGCCTTATGAAGAAGATTTATTTGTTGCTGATATTTCAGATAGTCATGTGTGTTTATTGAATAAATTTAATGTTGTTGACTATCACTTATTAGTAATTACCCGTGAGTTTGAAGAACAAGAAACCTTACTAACTTTAAATGATTTTGCTGGGTTGTGGGCTTGTTTATTACAAGTTGATGGTTTAGGCTTTTATAATAGTGGTAAAATTGCTGGAGCGAGTCAACGTCATAAACATCTTCAAATTGTTCCTTTTCCTTTAATTCCAGAACTGTCTAAAACTCCCATTGACCCAATAATAAAAACAGTAAGCTATCAAGATAATATGGGTCAACTTTCTTGTTTTAATTTTTCTCATGGTATAGCGAGAATCTCAAGTAAAGATAATAACAATATTTTAGAATTAGCTCACGAAAGCTTAGAGATTTATTCTTGTTTATTAAAAACCTTAAAAATTATTATCAACCAAGAAGGAAAACCTGAACCTTATAATCTGTTAGTGACTAAAGAATGGATGATGATCATTCCGAGATCGCAACCTAAATACGAGTCAATTTCTATTAACTCATTAGGGTTTGCTGGTGCATTACTGGTAAAAAATAAAGAACAAATGAAGACATTAAATTCATTAAAACCCCTAACAATTTTAGAAAAAGTTGCTAAATAAAGGGAGTTCAGGGTTAAATAATAAGTAATCTAACATAAATATACAAAAAACACTGTATTAAAAAATTAATTTCTGCTGACTTCTGACTTCTGTTGTAATGTTTAAATGTTATCTATTGATACGGAATAGTGGAAACCGAGCTTATAGTATGGAGTTGAGGGAACTCAGAGAGGACTTTTTTCGTCTCGAGAGCTTAGTTTAAAATTTTATGTTACAATTTGTAAAGAACACGGAACTAAGACTAAAACAATGGGGAGACTAGCAGTATAGACGAAAATCACATTTATCCTAGAGACAATATGTCATTTTATTAAATTTTTGGGGGTCAACCCATGGAAAGCTCATTAACAATTTTAAAATATTTTTTGGTTATATTGGACTTTGTAGAATTTTTAGCCACACCGTTCGGACTTAGTGCAGCTATTATTTTGTTATTGTGGAGTCGTTTTATCTGGTTAGGGTAATGTAGGTGAATGAACAGGGTGATCAGGGGGTTGAAAATCTTAATAAAAGGGAGGTTTAAAACGAAACCTCCCTTGAAAAATAAAAATTACAGGAATTTTTCATCGAAAAAAGATAAACCTCGATAACCTATGTTTCAAGAAAGAACATTATTTCTAGTTTGTGGTTTAGGAAGTTTGGGACAACATTGCGTCATAGCACTCAAAAAGTTTGGGGTAAACGTTATTGCTATTGAACAAACGATGCCTAAAAGTTGGGAGTTTCCTGAATTACCTAAATGTTTAGAAGAATTAATTATTGGAGATTGTCGTCAAATTGAAATCTTAGAAAGGGCAAAATTAAAAGAATGTCGCTCTGTTTTAATTGTCACCAGTGATGAAGAAGTCAATGCTCAAACAGCATTAACTATTCGGGAACTTAATGCTCATATTCGCTTGGTGATGCGTTGTGGTCAGGAAAACTTAAATCAACTCCTTAATCAACAATTAGGAAACTTCTTTGCTGATGATCCCACTCAACTCACTGCTTCTGCATTTGCTTTGGAAGGTTTAGGGGATGAAACCATTGGTTTTTTTGCTATTAATAATTACCATTTTCAGGTAATTAAACATCAAATAAAGGCCAACGATCCTTGGCTTTATGGCAGAAAACTTTATGAACTAAATAACAAAAATCGTCGCATTTTAAGCCATATTAATGCTCAGAATAATAACTTTAAAGGATTTTATGAATGGCAACTAAATCGGTCACTTGCTCTAGAAGATACTTTGATCTATATTGAATTAGTTGATGAATTTTATCTAAGAAGTTATCAGGGTTTACCTCAACAAAAAAAGCGACGAAAAAGATGGAAAGAACGACTCAAAAATTTTCTGGATCGCTTCAAGTTAGAATTATTTCAATTAAGTAATTTTAGTTTATTTCGCCAAGTTCGTACTGTGGTGTTAATGTGTACTTTACTGATTATAATTTTGTTGGTTGTTGGAACATTTCTTTTTCAATTTTATTATCCTGACACAACATTAATTTATGCTTTTTATGCGACAGCAATTTTACTATTAGGGGGTTATGCTGATCTGTTTGGTAACTTTAAACCCATTGCACCGATTCCTCCTTGGTTACAGTTTTTTGCCCTCAGTTTAACTGTTATTGGGACTGCTTTTGTCGGGGTTTTATATGCTGCTTTAACGGAAGCCTTATTATCAGCAAAATTTCAATTAATGCGTCCTCGTCCTGTTATTCCTCAAAAGGAACATTTAATTATTGTTGGTTTAGGAAAAGTTGGTCAACGGGTTGCTAATTATTTAAAAACAGTTAAACAACCTCAAGTTGGAATAACGTTTAATCCTGATTTTGATCGTACTATTTTGCCTGATATTCCCCTGATTATTGGTAATTTAAAAGAGTCCTTTACTCAGGCAAATATTAGCACAGCTAAAAGTATTATCATCACCACAGATAATGAAATGCTAAACCTAGAAATCGCTTTAATGACAAGATTACTTAACCCCGAAAGTCGTTTAGTTATTGGTGCTTCTCGTAAAGGATTAACTGAAAAATTAACTCATTTACTCAAAAATGCTCAAGTAATTAGTTCTTATGCTGTTGGTGCTGAAGCGTTTGCAGGAGCAGCTTTTGGGGAAAATATTTTAAGTTTATTTCGTCAACAAAATCAGACAGTGTTAGTAACAGAATATCAAATTGAAAATAACGACACTCTTAATGGTTTATTAATTGGAGAAGTATCTTATGGTTATGATGTTGTGGTTATTTTTTATCAAAATACATCTCAAGAAATTAAGTTGATGCCTTCTTGGGAAATTAGATTAGAAGTTGACGATCGCATTGTTGTTTTAGGGACAGTTGATGGTTTAAAACGAATCGAACAAGGTAATATTTTATTGACCTCTCGTTGTTGGGGGGTAAAAATTAATTCAATTCCTAATCAAGATGCTGCGTTTCAAGGAGCGAATGCCATTACTCGTATTTCGGGATGTGATTTAGCCTTAGCCAGACAGTTAATTAAGTCTATTCCTAACACCTTGCCTATGCCATTTTATCAACATCAAGCTCAATATTTAATTACAGAATTAAGGAAGGTTTTAATTCAAGCAGAATTAGTTCAATTCTTTTCTGGTTGAGCATTTAAAAGTAGTTGAATTAATTTTTTCTTGCCTCTATCGTCCAATTTTTCCCATAGCAAATCATAAGCGGATAATCTCATTTGTCCCTTTTCATTGTTTAAGATTTGAATAGCAATTAATAATCCGTCTTCTCCATAGTGTAAAACACTACTTAACGCATCAGATAAGGCTGACATTTTTTCTTGTTGTGACTCACTTAGTCTTTGATGTTTAAAGTTCATTCCATTCATCAATCGTTATTTCACGGGATATAATATTATAAATTGATGTCTTGTCCCTGATCTGGGAGTATCAAAGCCTAATTTTCTAAGTTTTTTAATAAAGTCTCTTCTTTTGCAGGGATTTAACCGACTCACACTGTCTTCACTCCATATTAAGATCAATTCCAGCAATGACAGGTAAACTATGACCAAGTTTTAATCCGACTAAAATCCAATCTTCTAAAGTAGACCGTAACTGTGTTTGACATTCGCATAAAGTATCACCAAACGCAATGACTCCAGTGCAGTTAGGAATTTTACATTTTCAGCTAACATTTCCAGTATATCGCTAGATTAATTATAATGAGGGATTAGACAGTAAACTTGACATTCCTAAAACAGTTAATACAATCCTTACACAATATGATCACCTTAGAACAAGTGTTAAATTCAGTTGAGCAACTTTCCTTGGAACAACAGGAAATGTTATTAAACATTTTACATCATCGGTTAATTGATTTACGTCGCCAAGAAATTGCTAGAGATGCGAAAGACTCTATCACTGCTTTTCAGGAAGGACAGTTAAAACCTCAACCCATTGAGGAAATTCTGACTCAATTAAGGGGGACATTAGACTAATTATAATGAGAGAACTGGTTTTAACTCCAAAATTTGAACGAGCTTTTCGTAAGTTTGTTTTACGAAACCCTAAGCTACAGCAAAGAATTGAGAAAACTTTAGCAAAAATGAGAGAGGATATTTATTTACCGAATTTAGGCACTCATTCATTAAAAGGACAGTTATTAGGATTAAAAGCTTGTTCTTGTGGTTATGATTGTCGTATTATTTTTTCAGTAGAAACTGATCCAGAAACGAAACAAGAAGTTATTATTTTACTTGATATTGGTACTCATGATGAAGTTTATTAAGTGCAATAATGTGGGTAAATTCTACCTTTCAAAGTGTGAATAGAATTTAAACCCCACATTGGTTATTAGAAACTAAAGCTCATCTAAATTAACCCCTAATTCTCTTAATTTTGCTTCTAAACGATCAGCCCGTTGTTTTTCTAAGTCAGCCCGTTGTTTTTCTGAGTCAGCCCGTTGTTTTTCTTCTATAACAACTTCTTCTGGAGTAGGTAATAACTTTCCTTGTTCATCCCACCAACGTAACCAAGGAAGTTCTACATTCTTATACATTCCTTGCCAAAGTCCTAATTCTACTCCTAAAGGTGGAATATAATAATGCTCCCTTTCATTGGCTGACATTAATTGATATTTACCCTCTAAGAGATGATAAACTTCCACACTAGACTTTTGCACTTCATAAATGGCATAAAAAGGAACACGAATAGCCTGTTCATAGACCCAAAATTTCCCCTTATAAGGGGTTTGATCTCGTTCTTCTTCTCCATTACCAGACACAAATTCAATCACAATGGAAGGAGCGATGATTTCTTGCCACAATACATAAGACCGTCTCATTTGTCCATCTAAAGTAGAAGGAACATTTGCCACATAAAACCAATCAGGAGCTTCTGCGCCTCGTTGTGGTGGTTCGGTTATTCGCCAATAAATACCGCTATCTTGTCCGATCGCAAATTGTCCATCAGGATGTAACTGTTCTAATTTTGACCAGATTGATTCAGTGAGTAGAATACTTTGAGGATGTTCCTGAAAATTTTTCACAAAAGTGCCGTCGGAGTCCGGTAGTTGAGTATGATCGGGTAAAGAAGTTTTGGTGGTAATATCAACTACGTTTGTCATAAAGTTATGCCAAAAGATATTGCTTTCAATTCTAATTTATTATCCTCAATTTTAAACTATTTTTTAGCCACACTCTTGGGAATAAGTGCAGCTATTATTGTTTTCTGATTGGGTTAGGTGATATTTTGCGCCCCAGGTTGACCCTTTTTCACCATAAATGATTGCAAAGTCTCAATAGAAGCTTGGGTATCTAAGACGGTAGAAACAACCCGATAATCACTTTGGAACGACTCCGAAGTGACTGTACAACGAACATATCCATTTTTAGTTCCTTCAAAAAACTTCACATGAGGGTTAGCTAGTCTAGCTAACTTTATTGTAGGTATATATTGTTGAGGAAAAGCTGAAGAAATAGCAGTTCCCACAAACTCAGTAGCGACAGTTGGTGATTTTGGATCATCAAAATCTAATTTTAGATCATTAACCCAACTCGAATGAATATCCCCTGTAATAACCACTGGGTTAGAGATTTGATTATCATATAAAAACTTAAGCAAACGATGACGACATTCCACATAACCATCCCATTGATCCATATTATAGATTCCCTGGCCAGGACGAGGATCGACATCGTATTGAGCCATCATTATTTGTTGTGCCATAATATTCCAAGAGGCTGAACTCTGGGATAATTGGGACTCTAACCATTGCTCTTGTTCTGATCCTAATAAAGTTGTTGTTTCGCTTTTTGCGTCTTGACAACGAGGTTTTCCACCATCTCCACAGGGTTGATCGCTACGATATTGTCTAGTATCCAATACCATCAACTTTCCTAATTTTCCGAGATCAAAACTGCGATACAGGGTAATCTCTTCCTCTGGTTGAAAAGAGACACGGATCGGCATATGTTCGTAATAAGCTTGATAAGCTGCTTTGCGTCGTGCCTTAAACTGTTCTAAACTTTGATCATCTTCTGGACTTAGATTAGCATAATTATTATCAACTTCGTGATCGTCCCAAGTCACGATCCAAGGAAAACGATGGTGAGATGCTTGTAAGTTAGAATCGCTTTTATACTGTGCGTAGCGGTTGCGATAATCTTCTAAAGTGAAACAATCTTCACCTTGATGCTGACGAATCGTGTTTTTATCCCCTGATTTCTCATAGATATAGTCCCCCAAAAACACCACAAAGTCCAGTTCTTCCTCTGCGAGATGTTGATGAGCAACATAATAACCGTTTTGCCAGTCTTGACAAGAAGCAAAGGCAAATTTTATCTTGTCAACCACCGCATTAGGGTTGGGGAAGGTTTTGGTTCTAGCGATCGCACTTTTATAGCTTCCTAGTTCAAATTGATACCAATAAAAATGATTGGCCTCGAGTTGCGTCACATCCACATGGACAGAATGACCTAATTCTGGGGTTGCGATAACGGTTCCTTGACGCACAATTTCGCTCATTTTAGGGTCTTTTGCGACTTTCCACTGTACAGGAACTCTGATGTTCGGCATTCCTCCTCCTTTGAGGGGAAAAGGGGCTAATCTTGTCCATATAATTACGCGATCGCTCGTAGGATCTCCTGAAGCAACCCCTAAGGTGAAAGGAGATTTAGACAAGTCTGGGATAGAAGCGAATTGACTTTTCCATTGATTGGTGGCAATTAAACCAGAACTTAAAAGGGTTGTTATGAGAAAGTCTCTTCGTTTCATTGTTTAATTAAAAATTTTTTGTAGACAAGAAAATAGCTTTATTATAGTGAAAATCTTAGATGCTTTCAGAACATTATCAGAAAACGGTGTACTGTCTATGTTTTGCTGAGTTTGACAATTAATTTGCTAAGATTAGATTATGCTTGGATAATTTGGGATAGTTTAACTATCAAACAACGCCAAAAATTTTTACCCTTATGTCCTGATTTTGTGATTGAATTGCATTCTCCTAGTGATAGTTTGAAATCTTTACAAGAGAAGATGAGAGAATATATAGAAAACGGAACAAAATTAGGCTGGCTAATTAATCGCAAAGAGAAACAAGTGGAAATTTATCGACAAGGAAAAGAAGTGGAAATATTAAATAATCCCACCACCTTATCAGGAGAACATACATTACTAAATTTTGTTTTAGAGTTAGAAGAAATTTGGTAATACTTAAATAAATTGATTAATATTAACAGTTAGAACACAAAAAAATCATCAAAAACTTGACAATTTAGAAAAAAGTGCTGTAATATGAATTTTAGGTAGGTAGGATGGGCTAATCCTACCCTAAATTTATGGACTGGCTTTAAAAGACACCTAACAACACAGCAGTGGTAAATAAGATAAACATTGCGAGGACAATCATAAAGATTGTAAAATAAGGCGCGTGGTTGATCTTTTCTAGATATTGGTGCTTTTTCCGATCTTTCTCGCTTAAGGGTTTAAAATACATATCGTGCATAATATTGACTCTCCATTCTACTTATCTGAAGGTAGAAGATGACCTAATTTCGTTGCTGAAATTGTGAGTCAAGGAAGCTTATTATCTCTTTCTTGGAATTGAATTTAGATTAAATGTACACTGACTGGGATGAAGCTTAGGACTCAGTAATTTTGTAGTGAAATGTCATCAACTTATGACTTCATTGTAAACCCATAACCACGAATCAGACGTTAATATTTGTTACGTCAGGGACATCGCTGCATCTAAATGCTTAATCAAAGTTGCTGAAGGTAAAGGGCCATTTAGATGACTCCAGGGTAAGATTTGCTCTGTTTTCCAAGTATGATGAACATAATAATCTAAAGGGGGTAATTGTCCTTTTAATTCCTTAAAAGCACGTTTATAACTGCCTAATGAGTCACCATAAATTCGGGTTAACTGTAATAGTTTACTAAGACGGCGATCGCCTCTTGAAATTAAAGCTTGAATCACAGACCAATTGTAACTTTCAGGACGGAATTCTATCCCTTTTTTCCCCAGTTGTTTCTCGATATATTTAAGTCTTTTTTTCGCTATTTTATTGACTCCAAACCACTGAAAGGGAGTATGAGATTTAGGAACAAAAGTGCTACATCCAAAAGTCAATCTTAATCCTGGGGCTGCTTTTTTGATTGATTCTAACATCATAATCGTCTGTTCAATATCGTCTTCATTTTCTTCTGGTATTCCTACCATTCCATAGAATTTAATATTTTTTAAACCGCCAGATTTAGCGTTAATTGCTGCTTGAATGATCTCTTCATTGTCTAGTTTTTTGTTGATGATTTTTCTGATTTTTTCCGAACCACTTTCCACTGCAATGGTAACGGATTTTGTCTGGCGATCGCTTAATAGTTTAGCCAATTTTTCGGTTAAAGTATTAGTTCTAACCGAAGCAATACTCACTCTAACATCTTCATATTTAGGTTGATAAAGATAGTCTAATAAGTCATTAAATTCGGGATGTTGGGTAACGGATGCACCTAATAAACCGATTCGATTGGTTACTGTTAACCCTTTTTCAATAGCTGGTATTAAGGAAGTTTCTAAACTAGCAGTCCGAAACGGTAAAGTTAAATAACTGGCTAAACAAAAACGACACATTTCAGGACAACTTCTCACCACTTCTACCATGTAAATATTTTCCCATGCTGCTTTTTCTGTTACTACAGTAGAAGCAGATAAAACATTACCTTTATAGGTTTGTTTCTCAACAGTATAAGGAATCGTATTATTAAGAGGTTTAATGGATGTTATATCACCATCAGGACTGTTATAGTTAACTTCATATAAACTGGGAATATAAATTCCTGGAATAGTAGCTAAATGTCTTAATTTTGTTTCTCTATCTTCATATCTAATAGTTTTATAAGCGTCTATAAAATCATGGATTAAATTTTCACCATCTCCCAATAAAATGATGTCAAAAAAATCAGCAAACGGTTCAGGGTTAGCGGTTAAAACGGGACCCCCACCAAACACTAAAGGATGATTATCATCTCGTTTATTTGCTTGAAAAGGAATGGTTAGAGATTCTAAAAGATTGAGAATGTTAACATAGTCTAATTCCCAAGAAAAAGAAAAGCCCAGTAATTCTGGATTTTGGGGTAAGGACTCTTGAATATCCGTAAATAAACGACTCACATCAACATCAGAACGAGTGGCAAAGGTTGCCCAAATAATTTGATAACCTAAGCTAGTAATTCCTACAGTATAGTCATTAGGAAAAGCAAATATTAAAGGAATGGCATCATGATCAGGAGAGACAGGATTGAATAATAATTTTTCTTGGTTAAAATCAGTCATTTTTTATCAATTTTTTGGGTTATTAGACCTATCTTTAAATTATAAGCATTTTTTGTAAAATTTTAGTCCAAAATTATTCTAAAGTTGATAGTTAGACCAAGTAAATGTCTTATAGATATTAGACTTCATTATCTCAATGATGCTATGATAGAAATTGTATCCAATCATAGATAATTATCAAAAATGCCCGCTAAAGATATTTATCATGATACCGTAATAACTGCCTTACAAAAAGACGGGTGGTTAACGAAGTCAGAAGTCAGAAGTCAGAAGTCAGAAGTTGTTTTTGTAACAAGGATAAGCTTATTCTGATGTTTTTGAAGATCCTATCGGTCAAGTTTTATTAGAAAATAAACGCCTTAAATTATTGGTATTTGATGCAATTCAAGAGGTAATTTTACAATGGATAACTTAGACAATATGAGAACAATTATTATTGAAGCTCTCCGTTATTATGCTAATTTACGCTATGCAACAGGAGCAGTTAATAGATTATTAATCATAGATAAAGAATCTGATAATTATCTTATTCTTTTGGAGGGATGGGAAAACCAAGAAAGAGTACATGGTTGTTTAGTTCATTTACAAATTATTAATGATAAAATCTGGATACAACGAGATGGAATAGAAGAAGGTATCGCCACTGAATTACTCGCAGCAGGAATTCCTAAAAATAAAATCGTCCTTGCTTTTAAACCTGAATATATTCGCCCATTAACTGAGTTTGCTGTCAAATAGGAATATGAAAATAACACATAATTAATTTATAATTATTCCACTTTTACCATTATTTATATCGACTTATTCAAAATTAACTCAAAATTGTTCATCAATATACAATTATCGTTTGCGTTTCCAATAGGTAGCTATTCCAAGGGTGGCTAAAGCAAGAAAAGATAAAGTGGAAGAGGTTTCGGGTACAGAGATTAAGGTTGCTTGAAAGGTAACAGGTAACTCACTATCTTCGGGTCCAAAATTTTCAAATCCTGGGATAAATGGAGGGGCAGAAAACACTTCTAAGAAAGTCGAAGGGTTTAAAAAATCGGCAAAAAATATATTAATGAAATTCCCTCCTGACGTGGAAAAACCTAAACCATCTTTAGTCAATTGTTCTGCATCCAGACTAATTAAATTATCAACAATAAATGGTTCATTTCCTGGTATTGAGGTTCCCGTTGGGTGTAAACCTGTAATACTTTCACCGTTTCGCATACCAGTAATATCAGTAATCAAATAAAAACCTAACTCATCAGGGGTATCATTGGTTGTTAAAGTGCCACTTGCATCAATTCCTGTTCCCTGATAACTCCAATTAAACGTTAAAGCTAAAGATTTTTTGATATTTCCTAATATTAACCCGGAGGTTGTTACTAAAATCGTAACAGATAATAGAGCGACATTTTTCATGATTTAAAAATTGTTTTAATTACACCACAACAGTTTAAGAGTATAAACTATCTTTATCTCAAATGCTATTAAATTTTATTGAAGCCAACTACAATGACACATCGACATCAATTAATTATTTATGTTATTCTCAAAGTTTTGACTTTAAAAAATAAGTTCCCAAACTGAAGACACAAAAAAAATTGTCACCAACTTGCCATATCCTTGACACACTATTGACACAATGATGATATTCAATGTAATCGTGGTTTTATTTCAAAAGCCAGTTTACATACTTTAAAAACTGTTTTAAACCCGCTTTAATTATGAACCCCACTGCAACTAGACTTCTTGATTTTCTGCAACGAGACTTAGCCATTCCTGCTGAGTCCCTTAACCTAGCTTTAAAAGATGAACAAGCGATGCCTCATCATTTCCCGATGATTCTTTGGCAATATGGCTTAGTGACTAAAGAGCAATTAGAATCCGTCTTTGACTGGTTAGATGAGCATCTTTTATAAATAACTAACCAACACTTCATTATCACTACTTTTGATGAAAATGTTATCAATTTTAAGAAAGTATTTATGATCCCTAAATTGTTCTGTATTCTTGACCCATACTAATGACTTAATCAAGTGACCTAAAGTAAAATGAAGCTTGAGATGTATGCTAGAGATAAAATTATATGGGTCGTGCTAAAAAAGTCGTGCTTGCTTATTCTGGTGGGGTAGATACCTCCGTTTGTATTCCCTATCTCAAGCATGAGTGGGGAATTGACGAGGTGATCACCTTAGCTGCGGACTTGGGCCAAGGGGATGAACTGGGTCCCATCCAAGCCAAAGCCTTAAAATCTGGGGCTGTAGAGTCCCTAGTTGAAGATGCTACCAGCGAGTTTGTCACCGACTACGCCTTCAAAGCTATCAAAGCTAATGCCCTCTACGAGAGTCGTTATCCCCTCTCTACGGCCTTAGCCCGTCCTCTCATTGCTAAACTATTAGTAGACGCAGCCGAAAAATATGGGGCCGATGCTGTTGCCCACGGTTGTACCGCCAAAGGAAACGATCAAGTCCGTTTTGACCTAGGCATTCTTGCTTTAAATCCTACCTTAAAAGTGTTAGCCCCGGCCAGGGAATGGAAAATGAGTCGGGAACAAACCATTGCTTACGGTGAACAATTTGGGTTAGACTTTCCTGTGAAGAAGTCTTCTCCCTTCAGTATCGATCGCAACCTTCTCGGTCGTAGTATTGAAGCCGGTCCCTTGGAAGATCCCATGACGGAACCCCCGGAAGAAATCTATCTAATGACCAAAGCGATCGCTGACACTCCAGATACCCCTGAATACATAGAGATCGGGTTTGAGAAGGGTATTCCTGTCAGTCTCAATGGCCAAACCTTAGATCCCGTTACCCTTATCTCTCAACTGAATGAGGTGGTGGGTAAACACGGTGTAGGCCGCCTTGATATGATAGAAAATAGGGTGGTTGGTATCAAATCACGGGAAATTTATGAGGCCCCCGCTTTATTGGTTCTGATTGATGCCCACCGAGACTTAGAAAGTTTAACCTTAACTGCTGACGTGACTCAGTATAAGAAAGGGATAGAAGAAACCTATAGCCATTTAATCTATCGGGGGTTATGGTATTCTCCGTTGAAAGAGTCCCTCGATGCTTTCATCGATCATACCCAGGAACGAGTCACCGGAATGGTCCGCATTAAGCTGTTTAAGGGTAATGCCAATATAGTCGGTCGTCAGTCTGATTATTCCATTTATAGCCCCAATTTAGCAACCTATGGGGAAGACGATCACTTTGATCATAAAGCAGCAGAAGGCTTTATCTATATTTGGGGACTACCGACGAGAGTTTGGGCAGAAAAAACCAAAGGTTAATCGTTCAATTTTGGGGCTTAATTTTAGATTAAGTCCCTATTATTTTTTGAGTAATTAGGCGATCGCTTTGACCAAATCATAATGTAATAACATTAATTGATTAGCTGATATGGTTTCCATTGCATAGGTGGTTCCATCATTATTAGAAAATTCCACTTCAAATACGTTACCATCATAGTCCATAACAATTGTTCCCACTTGTCCTTTATATAGGGTAATACGTTGTCCCGTTTCAAAATGAGTTGTTTGTCTATCTTGGGTTAAAGCAACAATATCTAATTCTTTAAATGTGTTCATAAGCTTGTGCATATTCTTTCAGAGCTTCAGGATGAAAAACGTATTTCATGGTTTTAGCATCTGTCTAACTTGTTCGAGAGCTTCTTGTCCTGAAATGGGTTGAACCATACCGTTATGAATCTCATCTCGTCGTTTTTTCGCTTCAGTTGTCCAAGCTTTTGCTATGTTTGGATCACTTTCTAATTCAAGGCTTTCTATTAGTTTTTTTGCTAAAAGTTGTCTAGACAAACTAGGAAGTTCAAGAATTTCTTGTGTTAATTGTTCGATGGAACGCATAAATTTTAACCTTACAATTACTGATTTAGTCTAACATAAATTTAATTACATATGGTAATTAGTAAAGTTCAAGACAATCTAATGAAGAATCATCTAGAAATTCTTGAATTGTTGATACTCCAACTCTAAAAATAGTTTCAACTTTTTTTGTTGGTATATTACCACATCGTAACCAAATTACTTTTGGAGGTGATCCATAAAGACGGCTTTTTTCAGAAAAATCAGCATCTTGTGTGACAATACAAAAATCATTATTCTTGGCAAATTCCCAAATTTTGCTATCATCTACTTCAGCTAAAGAATGAAATTGAACATGACTTGAATTTGGGAAAATATCAGCTAGTCGAGAAACTAACTTACGACTCAAATTTTGGTCAAATAGCAGTTTCAACTGTTACCTACCACAGCAATTAAATAGCGTTCTCGGTTAGCAGCAAATTCTAAACAAGCTTTAATGTCTTCTTCTGTTAACTCTGGAAAATCATCTAAAATTTCTTCATGAGACATCCCCGCAGCTAACCAACCTAATACATCATAGACAGTTATCCGCATCCCTCTAATACAAGGTTTACCCCCTCGCTTTCCTGGTTCAATGGTAATAATATTTTGATAGCTCATGACATAATTTTCATAAGGACTTTTTCTAAGTTTAGTACACATTTTTGATGGTGGGTTACGGTGGATCATTAATTAAAAAATGAGTCATCTATCTTATGGCCACCTAACCCACCCTACCATTAACTTTCGCTGGTCAAGTTACGTTGAGGATCGCCTAATTTGATGGTTTCTGTGGCTTTAACGGGAGAAACCACAGGGGTTAAGTTCCAATGATTCGCTAATCTTTGTAATAAGCGATCTTGTTCCACTCGAAAGCGATCAACATTAGGCCCATGATTGATAATAGAAAACCATACTGGCCCTCGTTCTTTGGTGGGAATGACACCAGCTAATGCACTGACTTGGGCCAAAGTTCCCGTTTTCACCGCTACTCCATCAGGAATACTACGCCATTGGACGGTTCCCGTTTTATCCCGTCCCCCCATAGGAAACAAGTCTGCAACACCCAAGGGGTTATCTTTTAACTTTTCTTCCATGGCCATTAACATTCCTACCGAGGCCCTGGGGGAAATACGATTTTCTACCCCTAACCCCGAACCATTGATTAATTGGACTTCTTGGGGATCAACCTTAGCAGCTTTAGCAGCCATTTCTGAAACAACAGCGGCCCCTCCGACAGACTCGGCAATCATCTCAGACATGACATTATTACTATAAATGTTCATTTGTTTGAGCAGTTCGGCCATGGTTAAAGATTGATGGGTGAGTCGGGTTTTTGCCGTCTCAGGGGCGTTATTTTCCACTTTAACCGTTCCTTGAATGGTAATTTGCGGTTTTGGGGTATTGGGGGGTAAGGTTCGATATTGTTGCTTAATTAAAGGGGTCCAACGATTAGAATTAAGGGCCAGTTGTAATAATTGTCCTGAAATTTGGCGATCGCTTTTAAAATTCATGGCAAAATTATCTACAATAATTAGGTTGCCAGTAACTTCTTTAATTCCTAGTTCATTGAGTTTATTTCCCACTGCGATCGCTTCTTCCCAAACAAACAAAGGATCACCGCTACCTTTAACAATTAAATCTCCTTTGAGGACTCCATTTTCTACGGTTCCAACGGTTAAAAATTCTGTTTCAAAACGATGTTCGGTTCCCCAGGTTTCTAAGGCTGCTAAAGAGGTGGCAATTTTGGTTAAAGAGGCGGCGGATAAGGGGGTTTTGGCTTGATGATCTCCTAAATAAGCCCAGTCTGATTGTAACCAAATTCCTTGTTTGTCGGCAGAAAACCCTAAAGCTGCTAAATTGTTCAAATAATCAGCAATAATGGACTCTACCACGGGATCAGATTGGGTAGGAACATCAAACACCTTCGCCTGTTGCCAAGCGACAACGGGAACTGCTTGGATAGACGGGGGTGTTTTTCCTAATAAATTACCTAAAGTAAAAGCGAATAAATCCAACATTTTTAAACCTCCTCACTGCATAGATTATATAATAATTTGATTTATCCTTTAACTGCCCCTGCGGTTAAGCCTTCGACAATTCTTCTTTGGAAGAATAAGACTAATAAAACGAGGGGAAAAGTTCCTAAAACAGTGGCTGCTGCAATGGGACCATAGGGAATTTCAAAGATGGTTGCGCCTCCTATTTGGGCAGTGGCTACAGGAATGGTTTTCATGGTGTCACGGGTAATAAACGTTAGGGCAAAAATGTATTCATTCCAGGCAAAAATAAAGGTTAAAATGCCTGTGGTTACTAACGCAGGAAGGGTCATGGGTAACAAGATTTGGACCAACATAGGAATCATTTTATACCCATCAACACGGGCTGCATCTTCTAAATCTTTGGGTAGTTGTTCAAAGAAACTACGCATCACTAGAATAGTCAAGGGTAAATTAATCCCCGTATAAGGAATAATTAACGCTAAATAATTATTCCCTAATCCTAATACTTTAATGACTTCTAACAGTCCTAAAAATAGTAAGACATAAGGAAATAAAGAAACAATTAAAACCAAGGCTAAAATAATATTTTTTCCTGGCAACTTAATTCTGGCTAATACATAAGCAGCAGGGGAACCAATGACCAAACAAATGATGGTAGAGACAATGGAAACTAACGCACTATTAAAAATATAAAGTCCAAACGGACGACGCTGAAATAGTTCCAGATAATGTTCAAAGGTTATGGTTTTGGGAATATAGACATTAGGGATAGCGGAAATAGCATCATTGGTTTTAATAGACGTGAGAATTTGCCAAATAATGGGAGCAATAAAAAAGATAATAATAAATAACACACCGAGATAAAGAATGATTTTTTTACTGTTCATATTTAACCCTTTTTAGATTTTACTAAATAATGAATTTTGGGGATTAAGATAAGCCACCTTGTCCACTTTTTCTCACTTTATTTAATAATAAAGCTGTTAAAGCAACCGCAGCAACTAATAATAAGAATGTAATCACAACTAACGCTGCACCATAGCCAAAGTCTAAGTATCTCATTACGGTTGCATAAATATAAATAGAAACGGTTTCCGTTGCCCCGGCTGGACCTCCTCCTGTCATTACTTGAACTAAATCAAAAATACCAAAAGCTTGAGCAAATCTGAACAATAAAGCAATTAGTATTTGGGGCATAATTAAAGGCAACGTGATTTGAGAAAAACTCTGCCAAGGTTTCGCCCCATCTAGGGAATGAGCTTCATATAAATCTTTAGGAATCGATTGTAAACCAGCTAATAAAATAATACTAATAAAAGGGGTTGTTTTCCAGACATCAGCTACAATCAAAGCTATCATCGCTAAGGTAGGATCACCTAACCAATTAATTTCTACGTTAATGATGCCTAACCGTTGTAAAATATCATTAACCACTCCATATTGATCATTAAAAATCCAAGCCCAAGCTAACCCCATAATGGCCGTCGGTAACGCCCAAGGAATCATAGAAATCGTCCTCACAAGTCCTCTCCCTAAAAAAGCTTGGTTTAAGACTAAAGCCACTATCATTCCTAATACTAATTCAAGAAAAACGCTGATAGCAGTAAAAACCGATGTATTCCAGATGGCTTGCCAAAAACGACTATCTCCTGCCATACGGATATAGTTAGTAAATCCTGAAAAAATCGGCTGTAATTGAGTGCCTAAATTTTCTGTAAATAAACTTAACCAAAAAGCTCGTGTGATAGGATAAGCAAATACAAAAGCAAGTACCGCTAAGGCAGGAATCAACATCAACCAACCTGTTTTATTTTCGTCCTTCATTACCCTAGATTTAACTGACAACAGTTGCATCTTAACGGAATCCCTCAAGTTTGACCAGAGTTTTCCTAAAATGACGTAAAAGCAATTTAAAAAAAGTAATTCTATAGGTTACGATATAGAAAGAATGAGCAACACAAATGATATGGGAACGATTAGGTTAATGCACGCTAAGTTACATCGAGTGCAGGTGACTGAGGCAAATATTGATTATGTTGGTAGTATTACTATCGATCCAATTTTACTGGATAAGGTAGGACTCCTGCCCCTCGAAGAAGTGGATATTGTTAACTTAAATAATGGTAATCGGTTTTCTACCTATGTGATTCCGGGAGAAGCAGGAGACGGGGAAATTTGCCCCAATGGTGGGGCTGCTTTATTATGTCAACCAGGGGATTTATTGATTATTTATGCCTATGAAAACTGCGATCGCCAAGAAATTCTACAAAGGGGTCATACGGCACGAGTGATAGTAGCTGATCAACACAACAAAATTAAGGACTTTCTGATTCAAACATTAGTTCCCTGCGAAGATGAGAAAACAGTAGAATTTCATAACACTTCTATGATTGATACTATACTAGAAAGTAGTCAGACCTAATAGATATGAGTGATAATAATGAGATGTTAAAAGCAGTTATTTTTGATTTCAATGGGGTCATTATTAATGATGAAGAGATTCATCAAGAATTGATCAATGAAATTTTATTAGGGGAAAACTTACGTCCTGATCCTTCAGAGTATCAGGAATTGTGTTTAGGAAGAAGCGATCGCGCTTGTTTATTAGACATTTTATCTCGTCGTGGCAGGATGGTATCTGATGACTATTTAGATACTTTAATTGAAGGAAAAACGATGGCTTACCGTCAACGCATTGAGTCTTTAGATGAACTGCCTATCTATCCTGAATTAAAAGATTTTTTAACCCATTTACAACAGCATAATTTAAAAATTGGATTAGTGACCGGTGCGTTGGCTTCTGAGGCTAAATTTATTCTAGAAAAAGCTGAAATATTGAATAATTTTGAGGTAATTGTTGGCGGGGATGAAATTACCAGAAGCAAACCAGAACCCGACGGTTATTTATTGGCGGTTGAACGCTTTAATAGGTTAGATCCTAGCTTACAATTAACCCCGGAACATTGTTTAGTCATTGAAGATACACCGGCCGGTATTGAAGCAGCGAAACGGGCTAAAATGCAGGTGGTCGGTATTGCTAACACTTATCCCTATCATTTTATGCAACGACTTTCTAATTGGGCGATCGATTATTTTTCTGATTTAGAATTAGAAAGAGTTGAAAAAGCGTTAACATCGTAATTAAGTGCAAATCGTTCTTAATCTTTTTTCGAGAGAGGAATGTTAGGACGGGAAAAGGGTTCAAACCAACCTCTGCGCCAAAAGAACAAAATTAAGCCCCCTGCGATCGCTCCCATCAACCCTAAACAGATAAAATAACCCCAACGGGTATGAAGTTCGGGCATATATTCAAAGTTCATACCATAAACCCCGGCAATAAAAGTCAGAGGAATAAATATGGTGGAAACAACGGTTAACACTTGCATCACCTCGTTCATTTTATTACTCATGGAAGAGAGATAAGCATCCATCAAAGAAGAAGCTAATTCTCGATAGGTTTCCACAATATCTAAGATTTGAATGACGTGATCGTAACAGTCTCGAAAATAAATTTGGGCTTCGGAACTAATTAAGGAACTTTCTCCTCTGACTAACATATTGGTGACATTTCTTAAGGGCCAAATAGCCCGACGCAAGGCTAATAATTCCCTTCTAATCACGTAAATTTCTTTTAATTGACTGGTATGAGGGGACATCGCCAATTCGTCTTCTATATCTTCGATACGATCGCCATAATCTTCTAATACGGGAAAATAACCATCAATAATTGAGTCTAATAATAAATACATTAAATAGTCAGCCTCTTGTTGTCTCACTTTTCCTTGATTTGCCCGAATTCTCTCTCTAACAATATCAAAACAATCTTCGATTTCTTCTTCTTGGAAAGTGAGTAAATATTTATTACCTAACACAAAACTCACTTGTTCGCTTTCAAATCCGACTTCGTTGGCGTTGGGGCGAACCATTTGCACAATTAAGACTAATTGTTCGTTATAATCTTCCAGTTTGGGTCGTTGGGGAACGTTAACTACGTCTTCTAATAATAAGGGATGAAGTTTAAAAATGTCGCCGATTTGTTTAAGAACTCGTTCGCTTCCTAACCCTTGAACGTCCATCCAGGAAATCGTATTGGTTCCTAAATAGGGGGTTAATGCTTTGGGAGTAACATCCACTTTCCGAATAGCATGGGACTGATCATAGTCAATTAAAACGATGCGGGAAGGTTTGGCATCCGGTTCTATGTTGAGGGTTCCTGGTTCGCTACCCGGTTCATCAAAAAAGTAATCGAAATAATCAGATTCTTCTTCTTTTTCTAGCTCTTCTGGATTTAATAGTTGGGGTTCGGTAATGGGTGATTGGGTCATAATTTATCTTGGGTTATATTTTATTTTTATAGTTTAAATGTAATCCCATAATAATCAAATCTCTTTCGATGTTATCTAATTGAGCTACTTTTGGCAAGTATCCCCATTGTTGAAAGTTATATTTTTTGAATAAATTTAAGCTAGGTTGATTATGAGCAAAAATAAATCCGAGTAGGTTGGTTAATCCTAGTTTTGGACTTTCTTCTATCACGTATTCTAAGAGTTTTTTGCCAATGCCTTGGCCTCGGTAGTTTTCCCCAATATATAAACTGATTTCTGCGGTACTTCTGTAAGCTGGACGACTATAAAAATGTTGTAAACTAACCCAACCGATGACTTGACTATTCGTTTCCATCACCCAAATGGGATAACGTTGATGATCTCTTTCTTGGAACCATTTTAAGCGACTGTCTACTGTTATTTTTTGTAAATCTCCTGTGGCAATACGACTGGGAATACTATCATTATAAATATCAACAATATCTTCTAAATCTTCTAACTTTGCTCGTCTTATTTTCTCCATGTTATCGTTCCTATTTTAATTTAATCATTAAATGAAATCGAGTTTTTCTAATAGTAAAAATCCCCACAGACTCCACCAAATCACTCAATTTTTTGTATCCGTAATTACGAGAATCAAAGGAAGGAGATAATTTAGTTAATTGTGAGCCGAAAGGTCCAAGATGTACCCATTCTTCTTCTTCATTTACCACTGATTCATAAGCACTTTTTAATAATTGTAACAGATTTTCGTTGCTGGTTATTTTTTGATTGCCGGAGGGCTTTTGATGGGCTAAAATATCAGTGTAGATAAATTTATTACACGCAACCACAAAAGCTTCTGGTGTTTTTGTTTTTTCTCCAAATCCATAAACAATTAATCCTGATTCTCTGATACGAGAGGCTAAACGAGTGAAATCACTATCACTAGAAACGATACAAAATCCATCAAAGTTACTTGTATAAAGTAAGTCCATTGCATCAATAATCAAAGCACTATCAGTGGCATTTTTCCCGGTTGTATATCGAAATTGTTGGATAGGTTGTAGTGCTAATTTATTGAGTTTGTCTTTCCAACTATGTAATTGATTACTGGTCCAGTCTCCATAAATTCTTTTGACATTAGCAGTTCCATATTTAGCTACTTCTTGTAATAAAGGTTCAATCACATTTGCACTGACATTTTCAGCATCAATTAAAACCGCTAAACGTATATTGCTGGAACCATCCTCTAAGGTTTTCATATTACATAGATTAGCAATTATTGGGTTGTCAGGTTAAAAAATTTGATGGTTTAACCTCGTTTATTTGCTAGATGTTTGCTATGGTAATTTTGTTCCTTTTTTAAGGGTTAAATTTTTTGGTCAATGGCCTTTTTATAGAGTTTTTGGATGGTTTTGAGTATTTTGTCAAAGGCTGATTTAGGAGAGTCTTGCGCTGGATCAAGCAATTGTAATTTAGTCAACAGTTGTGCTTCTTGCATTTGCACATCTCCATCGCTATAAATTAAAGCACTTAAAGTTTCTAATAATTCTTGATAGTCATTGGTGCTAGGATTATCCCCTAAATATTCTTCTAACCATTGATAACATTGATTGGGTTGAACCGGCTTTAATTCTGATAAGAGATCCTTGAGATCCCCCTCTTCAGATAAACCATGTCGTGCAGCCATTCGCTTTAAATAGTCCCTTTCTTCTACTTGAATAATGCCATCGATCCAAGCTGCACCAATGAGAATTTTTAGCAGTTGTTGATTTTTATTTTGAGCATTCATTATTGATCACCAAAATATTTTTTTCTATCTTCATGATGAAATAGATTTGAGATAAATATAGATTCTATCAACCTTTCTTTAACTTCACCATAAAAAAACCATCAGTATCCTGCTCATGAGGCAGTATTTCGATCCACTTTGATGATGTCACAAAGGAAGAAAAAAGCCAATTGGGAGAAGGGGTTTCTATCTGCCAATAGGAATGACGACTTAAAAAGGTTTCGATAATCTCTTGATTTTCGGTTGGGTTGAGGGTACAGGTCGCGTAAACAAGGGTTCCTTGGGGTTTGACCCATTGGGCTGCTTGGGTTAAAATTTCTAACTGTAAAAGGGATAATTCTCTAATTTTCTCAGGAGTCTGTCGCCAACGAATATCTGGATGTCGGTGCAGGGTTCCTAACCCGGAACAAGGAACGTCCACTAACACTCGATCTGCTTGATCCATAAATTCTGTTAAATGACGACTGTCTCCTTCAATGATGGTTATGGCGTTTAATTGTAAGCGTTGAGCATTTTCTTGCACCTTTTTAAGACGAGACGGGGTGCGATCGCAGGCAAAAATTGTCCCTTGATCTCCCATTAATTCAGCGATATGGGTGGTTTTTCCCCCCGGTGCGGCACAAGCATCGATAATGGTTTCTCCGAGTTGGGGATCGAGCAAATAACTCACCAGTTGTGCGCTGGTGTCTTGTACGGTCCAATGACCTTCCCTAAACCCTGGTAAGGTTGCGATCGCTCCTATTTTACCTTGCAATCTCAACGCACAGGGGAAAGGGGGTACGGGGGTCACGTTAACCCCTGCTTCGGTGAGTTGGAGGGTTAGGGTGTCTAGGGTGGTTTTTAGGGGGTGAATGCGAATATCAAGGGTTGGGGTTTGATTAAACCAATGACAGAGTTGTTCTGTCGTTGTTTCTCCCCATTGTTTAATCCAAGTTTCGATCATCCAGTCGGGAAAACTATAGTTAATGGCTAGTTTTTTGATGGGATCAGAAGGTAAAATTAATGGGTCTTGGTTAGTTTGACTGCTACGAATATATTGCCGCAAAATACCGTTAACCACCCCTGACAGCCGTTGTAATTTATTTTCTTTGGCTAAGTCCACGCTGGTATTAACCGCAGCAGACGGGGGAATATGATCGAGGTATCGGAGTTGATAAAGTCCAATGTGAAGAATGCGTCGTAAGTCTGGGGGTTGTTGTTGCGCTGTTTTTTTTCCCAGTTGATCGATTAAGCTATCTAAGGTCCGTTGATGGCGAATAATACCATAAACTAATGCTGTACATAAACCGCGATCGCTCGGGTTAAGATTGTTTCGATTCAACCCTCGATTTAAGGCAATATCAGTATAACTATTCTTGCGATCAATCTGTCGTAAAATTTCTAAGGTCAGTTGACGGGCGTTAGGATTGTTTTGAGGATGACACATCTATTAGAGTTCAATATATTTCTAGGATTGATTAACTCCGAACACTGAAATTATGTGAGCTTCTAATTTCTTGTATTACCCAATGGGTTGCTTGTTCACCTGTCATGGGTTTAGCGAAGAAATAACCCTGTCCTAATTCACAATTTAAACCTTGTAGTTGATTAAACTGTTCCCTAGTTTCGATTCCTTCTGCTACTACATTCATCCCTAAAGTATGGGCTAAATTAATAATCATGGGAACAATCGCTTTATCAGAAATTCCTAATTTACTGATAAAAGAACGGTCAATTTTTAAGGTATCAATGGGGAATTCGTGTAACCGACTCAAGGAGGAATAACCTGTCCCAAAATCATCAATACATAAGCCTAATCCTAGGTTTTTTAACTGTTTGACTCTTCCGGTTTCATCGTGAACTGTCTCTAATAAACAACTTTCGGTAATTTCTAGTTTTAACTGTGTTCCTTTAATCCCAGTGCGTTCCAACAATTGATTTAGTCTTTCATCCCATTTCTCTTGTTTTAATTGTTGTGCTGATACATTGACATTAATGATTAATTTTTCAGTCTTTGTGTTTAAATTTTGCCATGTTTGCAATTGATAGCAAGCTTGTTCTAAGACCCACCAACCAAGAGCATTAATCAGTCCACTTTCTTCGGCAATAGGGATAAATTCCACAGGAGAAATTTT
Source organism: Crocosphaera sp. (assembly GCA_030065205.1). Taxonomy (GTDB): domain Bacteria; phylum Cyanobacteriota; class Cyanobacteriia; order Cyanobacteriales; family Microcystaceae; genus Crocosphaera. The sequence goes on along the minus strand of JASJDN010000006.1, from coordinate 62,068 downwards.
GCCTTTGGTGGGATGTTGCCATCTTAATAGGGCTTCAAATCCACTCAAATAACCACTATTTAATTCAACAATAGGCTGATAGTGTAAAGAAAGTTGATTATTTTTTATGGCTTGTCTTAGGTCAGTTTCTAATTGAAGACGGGTTAAGGCATCGGCTTTTATTTGAGGATTAAAGATGGCATAATTTTCTTTTCCTTCTGTTTTCGCTCGATACATAGCTAACTGAGCATCCCGAACCATAGTTTCGGCTTTACTATACTTAATTTTGTTCAAGTTAATGCCAATATGAACCCTAACAAATATTTGATTGTTACCTATTTCAAAGGGAAAGTGAATAATATTTAAAATTCGTTTAGCAATTAAGATGATTTCCTGTACTGATTGATTTCTGACTAAAAAAACTAATTCATCTTCGCCTAGTTTTGCCAGGGTATCTTCTGCTCTTAGTTTACTTTGTAGCCGTCTAGTTATTTGAGTCAGTAAGTCCCTGTCTTGAGTAATATTTAAACTCTCATTTAATAATTGAAGATTATCTAGATGGATTAAAATAATGGCCAAAGAATTTTCAGAATACTCTATGGATTCTAATAAGTTTTTTTCTAAATATTCATAAAACCACTGGCCATTAGGTAAATTAGTAATTGAATCTCTTAAGCTGCTTCCTACTAATTGATCTTTGTTTTGGAAATTTTTATTTCTTTCTTCAACAGTTCCTTGATAATAAATAATTTTTCCATATTCATCATAAACTGCCCAGATCGTTTTTTCAACATCAATAATTTTCCTATTTTTACAATAAACTTTTGATTGAAAGCCAATAATTTCTCCGTCTATTTTTAACACATTTAAAAGGGTTTCATGATGTCGGGGATTAACATATAGTTGATTAGCTAGATCATAAATTGTATTTAATAATTCTTGTGGACTATCATAACCGTAAAGTTGTGATAAAGCCGGATTAACCTCGACAAAATAACCATCAGGACTCAGTTTAAAAATGCCTTGATTACTCTTTTCAAAAATTTTATGATATTGTTTTTCTGCTTGAATTAAAGCTTGTTCTATCTGTTTACTTTTGGTAATATCACGAGAGACACAAAAGATTTCTTTAATGTCTCCGGTTTGTGGCTGAATTATTGCTTTTCCCACCGTTTCAATCCATAGATAATGGCCATCCTTATGTGCCATGCGATACGTCACTGAAGCGAGGGATTTCTTTTGTTGTAATTCTTGATAAAATTGTTGAATTAAAGGTTGATCTTGAGGATGAGAAAATGAAGGGATAGATCGACCGATTAACGTTTGGGGATAATACCCTAATAATTCATAGGAAACTTGAGACACATATTGATAAATTCCTTTTGGACTGTGGGTTGTCACTAAATCAGGTAAATTATCTAAAATAAAAGTATGGGGTTGTTGATGGCTTTTAATCTTTTCTTGATTTTGCTTTTGTTGAGTCACTTCACGGGAAATACAAAAAATCTCTTGAAGTTCTCCTGTCTTTTCGTTAGGAATAACTTTGGCTGAGGTTTCTAACCAAATATAATGTCCTCCCTGATGACGCATTCTATAGGTAATGGGATTCACATTCCATTGCTGTTTGATTTGTTCATAAAATTGTTTAATTAGATCACAATCTTCAGGATGACATAATACTTCTGCTGATTGTCCAAGAAACACTTTATTATCATACCCTAATAAGCACTGACAGGAAGGAGAAACATATTGATAAATTCCTTCAACTGTGTGTAAGCTAATTAAATCAGTTAAATTATCCAAAATTAACTGCCTATACCTATCCCCTTTTTCAGAGATTTTTTCCTTTATATCTTCTTGACTGTAATTCATGGACTTTCTCGTTTACTACCTATTATTAGATGTACCTAAAGTTGACAACAGTCAATAAGGAACTAATGATGAAACTCAATGCTTAAATAAGAAACGATACAAATTAATGACTGAATACTGGCTTAACCTAGATTTTTGCGCTATTTTTGTTTAACTCATTTTTGTCGGCAAAATCTAATTATAGGCTAACACAACTCATGGCTTTTCTGTAGTCAACAAGGTAACGCTTTATGTAAAGATTAACTTTATATTGTGTAAACTTCTTAATTATTCTTTGTGAATCTTAATTTTTTATTCATAAAAAAGTTACTAAAAATGAGCAAAGATAAAACAATAATGGCTGTCAGATGAGGAGTTAGGTCAATTTTGCTCAGGGAAAAGGTGGGAACGTTATACGGGGTAAGTGTGGGAACCGGTGATCCCGAATTAATTACCGTCAAAGGACAACGGTTGTTACAAGAAGTTCCGCTCATTGCTTTTCCTCTAGGGGTTAACCAAAAGCAAGGTTTAGCTGAGACAATTATTGCCCATTGCATCACCCCACAGCAAAAAAAATTACCGCTTTATTTTCCCTATGTTCAAGATGAGAAGCAGTTACAACAAGCTTGGAAAGAAGCAGCAGAAACAGTATGGCAATATCTTAACCAAGGAATAGATGTGGCCTTTGCTTGTGAAGGAGATGTGAGTTTTTATAGTACCTTTACCTATCTGGCCCAAACCCTCAGAGAAAATTATCCTCACGTTACCATCCAAACTATTCCTGGGGTTTCTTCCCCCATGGCCGCTGCTTCGGTGTTAGGATTGCCTTTAACCGTTCGTTCTCAAAATTTAGCTATTCTCCCCGCTTTATACAATGTAGCTGAGTTAGATCAGGTTTTGGGTTGGGCTGAGGTTATTGTCTTGTTAAAAGTTAGTTCAGTCTATTCTCAAGTTTGGCAGAAGTTAAATCGCTTAAATTTGTTGGCTCACGCTTTCATTGTTGAACGGGCCACGCAACCAGAACAAAGAATCTATCAAAACCTACATCATCATCCTCATCTCACCCTTTCCTATTTTTCTGTGATGATTATCTACTGTGGGAAGAGGGAAACAAAACCATAACCCTGTAATATTTTTTAACATCCTGTAAACCTTGATATGAAGGGGCTTAAAAAAGAAAAATGCAAAATGTATTCTTTGTTACAGCAAGAAATGACTTTATTATTAGGGAGAATTAGACTATAGTAAAAAGTAAGCCTTCCTAATCTACTTGGTGATTTTCTATGAGTCCGATTACTCTACCTTCTCCTTCTGCTGCTGCCCCTTCTACCACTTACACGATTAACATGATCAAAGATGAGGTTCGTCATCTGGTGGATACTGGTGTTGTCAGTCGTCAGCAACCTCTTTATGTTCTTTGTGAGTTTATTCCCCCTCGTGAGTGGGTTTGTGTTGAAACTGAACTAGAAAGATGCGAATATTTATTACGGGATCAAATTGGGGATCTCATGGCTAACGAATGCTGGGAGAGTGATTAGTCATCAATAGTACACCAACTTCCATTATTTTGACAAGTTCTATTGTCCCATAAGTAACCAAATTATATCTTGTTACCAGTCAACCTTTTTGAATACATTGATTGAGTCCTAATCCCCAGATTAGGGCTTAAATTATGTTTAAGGGGATGATTCTAAAAGAAAACGGAAATTTCCGCACTTCCTGACACAATTGGGTAGAGAATGTAATCAAGAATACAAAAAGACTTTGCAGGTTTCTTCTGTAAGTTCGATCATTCTAAGGGTCAGGGTCTTAACGTTTACTGGTTTGGTGTTCTACTTATGAATCTTTCCACACAATCTTCTCTTACTTTTTCCCGTTATTCTATCGATTTTATACAACAAGAAGCCCGTCATCTGGTGGACCGAGGCTTAATTAGCCGTCAACAACCTATCTCTATCTTATGCGATTATATTCCTGCGCGGGAATGGATCTGGGTTGAACACGAACTAGAAAAATTTGAATATTTATTACGCGATCGCATTAGTGATCTGATTAGTTGCGAAACTTGGTCTAATGACTAAACCATGACCTGAGTTCGGAGTTCAATAATTAACCCTAAGAGTTTTAAACGTTTATTTTTAGCGGTTTAAGACTTTTTTTTGTCTCTGAGGTCTTCGAGTTCTTCTCTAAGGGTGATAATTTTTTCCGTAAGTTGTTGAATTTCCTGGCCCACATCAGCTTTAGTCTTCGTTGATTCTGAAGATTCTTGAGGGTTTTTTGAAGAGGATTGAGAATTTAACCATTGATCCACAAATTCACGGGCTTCTTTTTCGGTTATTTCTCCTTTTTTTGCCCATTCTTCGGTTTTTTTAGCGATTTCTTGTTGCAGTTCTGATAGGGTTTGATTACGTTTTTGCGAATCTTGGAGGGTTTCCAAAACATAAGCCGTAAAACCTACCCCAACGCGGAAAGATTGTTGTAGCAGTTGAAAGATAGTATCTGAATTCATATTAAAGCAATATTGTTATCTATTTATTAAATATCATGCCACAACCACTATCAATTATCAACTAAAATATCAGGTAAACCTACTTTTTTGGGGTTAACAAAGTTTCCTTGAAAATCAATGGTTTTTTCTTCATTGGTAGCGGCATTCTTGATAGTCCTCGCTTCGGCTAAGTCCCTACGTATTTCTGCTTTTTCTAAGTCATCTTTAATTCCACCCAATAAATAAATTAATAAACGACTGGCTAATTTTTTACCTGAGACTTGTATTCGTTTTTTCATCGGGTCATATAATACACCGTACCAAATAGATTGGGACGTATCCATATAACTGAACCCTCCAATTTCATCAAAATAAATGAGTTTTTTGATGATACTTTTTAGAGGAATTTTTTGGGTAAATGCTAAAAACCCTAATGCTTGAGTTAAAGCAATTTGTCCAACGGGACGAAATAAAAAGTTTCCTTCTCCTCCTCCTTTTTCGTGTTTAAAGCGTCTCAATTCATAAGTCTTTACTCCTTGTTCTAATTGACGATAACTGGGTAAACTAGCCAACCCATCAAAGAGTTCAGATAATAATTGTAATCCTTCTTCGATTTCTCGATCATCAGGACGTAAAGAAATTAAGTTCTTTTTATCTTTACTTTTCCAATGGGTAAATTTATCACCTAAATACCCTTCTGTCATGTCTTGTAATGCTTGTAATGTAGTTAAAACTGTAGATTTATTGGCAATGGTTGCACTGTCCCAATTAACCCGAGGATTCCAGTCTTTTTCATGTCTATCTTTGAGTAAGGGATGGGTAATAGCCAGTCGTCTAGAAACAATAGCAAAGCCATCATCTTCATTCAATAAAACTAACTGTCCTTTACTTAAAGAAATAGCCATGCGGTTAACATGAACAAATACGGATCTGACCCGTCTTCTTGCTTCTTCATAAGTTTCTCCTTTGATGACTGCCGGTATAATTTCAATGCCGATTTTTTCCTTGGCTAAACTTTGTAGGACAAGGGGATCTAGATTATATTCTTCTATTAATTCATCTAGGGTAATAGGGTTTCCTGTGGCTTTTTTGTCTTTATTATAAACCTCTAATTTTCCTGTTTTTAGTAACTCCATTAATCCTTGTATTCCCATTAGTCGATGTTGTCCATCAAGGGCAAAAATTGAATAATGTTCTCCGATATTTAACAAACCAATACTATCATTTTTATCGAAAGAGATGAAGTTATCTACGTTTACTGTTGCACGGCATTCTATGTCCCATTCTGATGCAGTGGGATCATTCACCCAGTCTTGACTAATCACTACCAAAATAGGCGGAAATTTATGATTATTTAAAACCGCTAAATATTGGGCTAAATGTGCTTGTCTTGACCAATCTAAGGGTCTTTGTTGTAGTTCTTCTACGGTTTCAGAATCACGAATAATATTGTTGGTTTTCGGGTCATATTTACGGCGAAATAAGGGTAATTGTAGGGCAAAGTGTACCCGACTAGCTAACCATTCCAAAGACACTGAACCTAGATAACTTTGAGTATTTCCCATCTGAGTTTTTTGCACAAACAGTTGCTCCTCACGGGATAAATACCGTTCTAAAAGCAAAGCAAGTGCTTGTTTTTCTTCGCTTTCTTGTTGTCGGAGTTGGCTGGTAATGTCTTGATCCATATTAATTATTTTACTATGTTATATTCCGTAGGGTGGGGAGTGCATCGCCTTACAAGTTTTCACCTTAATTTTCAAACCAATTAATTAAGTCTTGTTCCGATTGAAAATCCAGTAAAGCTTCTCCTAACTCTTCTAGTTTTTCGATGGGTAACTTGTGAATTTTGGTTTCTATTTCAGCAGGAATTGTGTCAAAACGACGCTTGAGTTGGCGAAGGATTAAAGAGATACCTTCTTCTTGTCTTCCTTCGGCCTTTCCTTTACGAATTCCTTCAGATTCAATACGTTGATAGATAACAGATTCTTTCATGATTTCTGACCTCAAAATTGTTCCTTTATTGTTTCAGGTAGGGTGATGTCCCCCCCACCTGATAATTTTTTTTGATCAATTTTCAAACCAATTAATTAAGTCTTGTTCCGATTGAAAATCCAGTAAAGCTTCTCCTAATTCTTCTAGTTTTTCGATGGATAACTTGTGAATTTTAGCTTCTATTTCAGTAGGAATTGTGCCAAAACGACGCTTGAGAAGACGAAGGATTAAAGAAATACCTTCTTCTTGTCTTCCTTCGGCCTTTCCTTCGGCCTTTCCTTCGGCCTTTCCTTTACGAATTCCTTCAGATTCAATGCGTTGATAGATAACAGATTCTCTCATGATTTCTGACCTCAAAATGGTTTGGATAACCTCTTCTTCTAATAGTAAACCAGCAAGAATGGCGGTGGATGCTGCAATGTTACTCTGTTGTCTGGGGTTGTCTAAACTGTCGATTTTTTGCCCAATATCCTGTAGAATATCAACAGGATTGTCGGTCTGACTTAACACGGCTAACGGCCATAACCCTGATGACTGTAACAGTTGTTCGGTGGGTATTTCCCAAAGACGAATAACCTCAAATTGATGTCGGGTGTTAGGAATAGCAAAGACGTTTTGTTGCACTAACTCTGAGGTACTGGGTTTTAGGTAGATAACCACCTGACGCATTTGTTTCTCAGGAAAACGCCGGTAAACCCTCACCCGATAGTCTAACATCCGAAAAGGCATAGTTTCATCGGGTTTGGTCTGGAATTCTAAATGCAAAACAACCTCAGAGGATGATAGTAAGATTAACGCATCGGCCCGAATGGGTTCTAGGGATAACTCTGAGGGAGTTAAGGTAGTCAAAGGAATGGCCTCACCTAGTAACCAACTGGCAAAGTCTTCTGGAAAGCTTTCTACAAGGAATTTACAAATATTATCATACATTTTTCATAGGTTATTAGGGACTTAAATTGTCATTGCGAGGGGAAAAATCAGTATTAATCTTTGATTTTAAGGGAAAATTTCCCGAAGCAATCCTAAAACAACACTAAAGATTGCTATACCTAGCTATAACGTACCTTCATAACTGATACTAGCATGATTTAATAAAACCATAGCAAAGTTTTTAAAAACATTATTTATATTTTAGATTATAATAGCCTTGTTTAAAATTGGAGTTGGAGGCAATGATGGGGTTTGAGTATGTCTTACCAGTGATTCGGGGTATCCAAGCAGAACGGGAGTATTATGTCTCTATGTGTCCCTTGGGTATCCTTCCCAAGTTATTTCCGTTACAGGATGAGGGGATAACACCGTTTAAACGGAGTCAGCGACGGTTAAATAAAAGCAGATTGCGGAAAATTTGTCAATACATTTTAGAAAATCCTCAAGATTATGTGTTTTCTGCTATTACTGCCAGTATTGACGCTGATACGACGTTTGAAGCAGTGGGAGAGGTGGCCGAAACGCGGAAACTGGGCCGTTTGCGTATTCCTATGGAGGGGAGTTTGACGATACATGACGGGTTACATCGTCGGGTTGCGTTGGAAATGGCCTTACAAGCTAAACCACAGTTAAAATATGAAACTATACCCGTTATTTTATATATTGATACGGGGTTAGAACAGTGTCAACAGGTGTTTATTGATCTTAACCGTTGGGGGGTTAAGTTACCCGTTAGTTTAGCTATTCTTTATGATAATCGAGATGCGATCGCTTTGATGGTTAAAAGGGTGGTTAAAGAGGTCAGTTTTTTTAATGATTATACTTATTTTGAGGGGGATAGAATACCGAAAACATCAGATAAGTTATTGACGTTATATCAATTATATCAAGCAACGCTTGAGTTATTAAAGGATGTTTCTTTAGGAGATGATAAGGAAAAGTTTGAGTTTGTTTTCTCTTATTGGCAACAAGTTAGTTATTATTTAGAAGCGAATAAGGATGATCAAAAGTTAGATCAGTTGTTGTTACGGTTCGGGAAGTTTGGCAGATTATTATTGGTTGATTCTCCGACAACTTGGAAAGAGAAGTTACAAAGTTTAGATGTTTCAGAAATTGTGTAGGGTGGGAAAAGTTTAGAGGAATTGTGGTGATGCTATTTTTTAGTACACTTGCTTTACCTGTTCTGAATCAGGTTTTTTTATAGAAATCCTTATCTACCTATAAAATAAGTAATATTCGTTATCTTTATTGATTCTGCATTTCACTTTTACACTGCTAGGTTATTTTGCAGTCTATTTTTGCAATGCGGAAATAGGACTTGACAGATTGCTGAAACCTGTTCTAAATTATGGAAAGAGCAAAAAACTCTGAGAGGTAACTATCTCACCTGCTACCTCCCAAGAATTTCGTTCTATAAACTGAGTAGGCCAATACTCAGAAGGTTTGTTTATTCAATTAACAATTATGCAACAAATATTCGATACGATCAACTCCAGTCAATCTGTTGACAATCGAAAACGTCCAAGTGCGAACATTATTAATGTTTCAACACAACAAGAAGCACAAACTCAAGCGTTTGCAGATGCAGCAACATCAGGTGCAAGGGTCTTTATTTGTCATATTTACGAACAAGGGGGAAGACCTCATTTAGTTTTCTCCTTACCCTTAAATATTTTAGTGGAATTAGCAAAGTTACAGAGTGCTGAGACCAAAAAGAACAAATCTAATGCAGAAGAAAAAATGAATCGTCCGTTGATTAAACCTCATGTTAACGAAATTGCAAAATATTTGTTAAGCACGGACAATTACATACTTCCCCCATTCATTTTTAACTGTAATACTCCTCTCAAAGTGTTCTCTTATGGAACAGGGCCAGTTCAATCTGGATACGCAATCATTTCTAGTAACATTGAGCTTTATGTTACTGATGGACAGCATCGACTCGAAGCAATTAAAAAAGTGCTTCCCGAACGACCAGAACTAAAGAATGATAGTGTTACAGTTTTGGTAGTTCAAGAAGAAGATATGGATCAAATTCATCAGGATTTTGCTGACTGTGCTAAGAATAAACCGATTCCCCCTGCTCTTTTAGCTGCATTTGATGTTAGTAACACATTAGCTAAATTAGCTCGTCAAATTTCAAGAGATTTGGTCATTTTTAATGATCGTATCGATAAACTATCTAACAATGTCGGTAAAGCTCCTGATTATATGTTTACAATGAATCAGCTTCGTATGGGAGTTGCTGAGTTCTTGTTTGGATCATCTCGTAAACAAGTCATTGAATCTCGTTCTAATGTCAATGATGATGAGTATAAGTTGATGTTGGAACAAACCAAGTATTTCTATACTGAGTTTGCAAAACATAATGAAGTGTGGAATATTTTGTTTCAACCTGCTTCAAAAACTGCAAATTTGGACTTATACGCACTAAGACAGAAACGAATTGATCTCAACAGTGTTGGATTTTATATCATTAGTCGTGTGGGACATCTCATTTTTGCCGAAAATCAATTATTGAGTGACATCCAAAAAGATACTTTACTGAAAACACTTGCTAGTCTTGATTACAGTCGAGAATGTGAACTATGGCAAAATAGTGTTGTTACAGATCATGAGGATAAACAGGGTAATATTACGAAAAAGATTGTCAATCAAGCAACGGTTGTCAATAAAGGTTACAAGATTGCTGTTCGAGAATTAGAGAATCGGACAGGAATTACTTTACTTTAAAATTGACGGGGATGTTAATAGAAACATCTCCTTTATTAGTATTCTATTCAAAGTCTTCAAAAATGTTTTCCGTTACTATGGGTAATTTTAGACTTTCATTCCATGATTGTCTCATTCTGTGATTATTAGTCATTGTTTGTAAATCTTCTTTAATCATTTTTCTCACACTAGCATTATCTTGAATTTTGATAGACCATTCTAATTCCCAAAATTTTGGAGATAATGAGTTTATAATATTAAAAACTTGATTTTCAATGCTAGAAGAATCAAAGATATCTACTACACCTATTTCCCAAATAACTTTTAATTTTCCTATAATAAACTCATTCATTGCATCCATATTGACTTTCTTCATAAATTTATTATCCTCTCCCCAAAGTTCAGAATAGTTATTTTTGATTGCTCTCCATATTGCACAAAAGATTTCTAACAAAGAATCATCGTCATCATCCTTGTCTAAAAAATCAAATTGAGCTTTTAAATATCTAAAACCTTGTTCTATTGCTGTGAGAGAGACTAATTTAGTTCCTTGTTTGTTGTAAGACCAATTTAAAAGATTTTGAAATGGACTTGAAGATAAATCATTAATATCCCTCAGTATTGGGGACTGTTTCCCATAACTAACACCAGCTTTTAAAAGACGATGACGAAGTTCTTCTTCTTTTTTTTCATCTAAATGGGCTATAATTGATTTAACACTTTCTGTAGGAACCCGTACTGCTTTATTATTAATAACAATAAACTGAAAAGCTTGTTCTTGAGGGGTAGAATGAATAAGACTAACAATAAGAAGTGGTAAATCTTCATCCTCATAATCTGAAATACCATAAAAACGGTGTTGGCCATCAATAAGCAGTGCGGGACGAAGATGGTCATCTTGATTAGGTTCAAATGAAAACTCTAAAAAACCCCAGGTTATTTGCTCATCACAATTATTTTTAAAATCTGTAGATTCAAAAGATAGATTTTTAAAGCTATCTTTTAAAGGAGTAAATTTAGCTTTTTTTTCTTCAAATGCAATTAAAATATTGTTAGGTATAGTATTAATAGAATCAGATTTAATAAATCTAGTTATTGCTTTTCTTCTAGTTTGTCTTAAAATCCTTTGTGTTCCTTCTACGGAATCTTGAACTCGCTTGATTCCAATCCATTCTTTTATATCTTTTGCACGAGCATAAAATACAAAAAATGAAACAGTATCTTTATCTTGTCTTTGTCTAACAGAACATCCAAAATAACGTCTTTCTTCCATAGAAAAATCCTCAAAACTATCAATAATTATTCTGGTTGGTGTTCATTACAATATGCTTCCATATTTAAAAAATGCCAACTATCACTAAGGTTAATTCTACCAAAATCAAGTCTTCCTACTTCTAGTGCTGGTTTTCCACATATACTACAAGAATATTGACTTTTTGCCCATACAGCTATTTGATACTTTCTTTCTAGTTCAATGTTAAAACTTTGTGTCCCCTTTTCACTAACAAAACACATTTGCTCATAATGAAAATCCGTAGAATCAATATACTCACTCTTATTTTCGTTACATTTTTTACAGGCGACTTTTAAATTAAACTCCTCTGTTGCACCTCCCATTGTTTGAGGAAATATATGATCAGTGTGAATATCTTCCTTTTTTGCTGAACTTAAAGCACGACCACAAATGTAACATCTTAATTCTTGATTGTCGTTAAGATTTCTTCGGACTCGTCTTTTCATAGCTGCTTTTAGACTCTTACTCTTAACTTCTAAACAGATTTGTAATATCGCTAACAATTTTTCACAATCATTATCATCAAGTCTGATATTACTTTTTAGAAATTTTCTCAACTCAATAATAAATTGTTCTGGAGGGAAGTTATCGGATTCATATTTTCTTCTCAAATATTCAGCAGTTTTAATTAATCTTCTAACTAAATAATTAATAGTGCTATCATAAACAAGTTGGCGAAAAGAACCTTCAGCCATAATAAACTGATCAACTCTATCAATAAAACATTTGTTTTCATCCTGTATATTGTCCTCTATATCTAAATCTAATGGATATAAAGTTTTGATAAAGTTTCTGAGTTGTTCTCCTGGGTTAATCTCGTAATTATTCATTGACCATTAACTATAATATATGGTGACACTATACTTATGAGGGAGATCACGGATGTAACTGAGTAAGTTTGTCCCTAGCACCACATTTTACAACAAAACAAGCAGGATATTACCCTACAACAATGACAGCAACCCAAACCTCGCTTTTTCCATCTCGTACCGTCACTGAGTTCGTTGAAAACATTAAAATGCTAACTCACGAAATTCAGGATCTTTATTGTCTTGATGATATTCCTTGGGTTCTAGGATATAGTGGAGGGAAAGATAGTACCGCAGTTCTTCAGTTAGTTTGGAATGCGATCGCAGCATTACCATTGGAGAAACGAAGAAAAAAAATTGATGTCATTACGACAGATACGATGGTTGAGAATCCTATTGTATCAGCATGGGTCAAAAATTCTCTTAAGAATATTCAAAAAGCAGCTAAAGCACAGGAAATTCCCATTCAACCACATTTATTACAACCAGAATCGGCTGAAACTTTTTGGGTTGGACTTATTGGCAAAGGATATCCACCACCAAGAGGAAAATTTCGTTGGTGTACAGAACGTCTTAAAATCAATCCATCTAATCACTTTATTCGGAATTTAATACGCCAACATGGAGAAACTATTCTGGTTTTGGGAACTCGCAAAGCAGAGAGTAAAAAACGGGCGTATAGAATGGAAAAATTTGAAGCAAAACGAATAAGAGATCATTTAAGTCCTAATATGAACTTACCCAACTCTCTTGTCTATAGTCCTATTGAAAATTGGCGAAATGATGAAGTATGGCTTTATCTTATGCAATGGGATAATCCTTGGGAGTATAGTAATAAAGAATTATTTACTATGTATCAGGGAGCAACTGCTGATAATGAATGTCCCTTAGTAATAGATACCTCTACTCCTAGTTGTGGAGATTCTCGTTTTGGATGCTGGGTTTGTACATTAGTAAGTCAAGATAAATCCTTAACAGCTATGATTCAAAACGATAGAGACAAAGAGTGGTTACAACCATTACTTAATCTTCGGGCTGAGCTAGATGTAGAAGATAGCCGAAATAGAAGAGATTTTAGGCGAAGAAGCGGAAAAGTTCAATTATACGAACGTCATGTAGATGAACAAATATCTATAGAGCCAATTCCTGGACCTTTTACTAAAGAAGCTCGTGAAGACTGGTTAAGAAAATTATTGACTGCTCAAAATGAGATTCGTAACAATGCACCTCAAAACATGAAAGATATTACTTTAATTACACAAGAAGAACTTAGCGAAATTAGACGTATTTGGATGCAAGAACGTCACGAATTTGATGATAGTTTACCCCGCATTTATGAAGAAGTGACAGGGGAACCCTTTATTGATAGTCGTCCAGGAGTCGGTCATAGTTTACTCGGTAGCGATGAATGGGATATCTTATCGGATATTTGTGGGGAGGATGCAATGCACTTAGAATTGATGGCTAAACTATTAGATACAGAACGACAATTTTATACTAAATCTCGTCGTGTGGGTATCTATGGGGACTTAGAAAAATGCTTTGAAACCAGTTCTCGTTCCCAAAATGATGCCATTGATAATGCACATCAAAAACGTAACCTCAAAAATGCTATTGCTAACGAAGATGTTGACAAAGTGAAAGAAGAACTTAAAAAGAGTTTAAACCCCGAAGAAAAACAAACTCAAAAACAACTGTCTTGGGGAAAAATTAAATTTGGTCAGCCTATTGATAACCCAGAAAATGAGGAAAATCTATGATTAATCATGTCATAATACTAAAAAATAAAAGGAGTTAAAAAATGGAAATAGAACTAAAAAAATGGGGAAATAGTCTAGGTTTACGAATTCCCCATAAAGTAGCTGAAAGTTTTGGTATTGAAGAAAACTCAATCATTGAGTTAACCGAATCAGAAAATGCACTCATAATTACTAAAAAAAGAAAAATTTATAATCTTGATGAATTATTGGACAGTATTCCCCAAGGTTTTACATATCCTGATGACATTATTGATTTTGTAGAAAGTGAATCAACTGGATGTGAATTGATTTAAAAACGATGCTTAACATTTATTTCTAGAGGAGAAATAATTAGAATTAATCTAAACCCAACTCAAGGAAGAGAACAATCAGGAAATGCACGACCTTGTTTAGTTCTTAGTTATACTAGATATAATTTAGCACGTCAAGGAATAGTCGTAGTAACTCCCATCACAAGTAACATTAAACCACAAGTTAAAATGATGATTAAGATTCCTGATGGATTTAAGATAAAAGGTTCAGTGATTGCCGAACGAATTAGAACAGTTGACTTAAATAGTCGTTGGTGGAAAACCACAGGAGAAATTCTCCCCAAAGACTTTGTTGATTATGTTACAGAAACTTTTTTAGTTATTATTAACTAATCTTTTCCTTTACAAGACTGTTAAACAAGGTTTTTCATAATGAAGACAAATTATTTGCTCAGACTTCAGAGTAACTAAACCGTAGGTTTGTCCATTTTTATCCGAAAATTCAACTTCATAAGCTTCTCCATTTTGGTAAATTTCTACCACTGTACCTACCTGTCCTTTTGGTAACACAATAGAATTATTGGTCATAAATTGATAAGTTTTAATATCTTCTAAAAGTGCAACAGTATCATGTAAATTAATAGTGTTCATTTTTGTTACTTTTCTCATTCAATAGGATAAATAGACGGTAGGGTGGGCAAATTAGAGACTTATCTTAATTATCTATAAAGTAGACAACTTTGCCCACCCTACAAAACGACAAAACTAACTTTTCTTAATACCTTACTAATAAAACTGTGCTATATTTAATAGTATCATAAAAACAAGAGATGATTTCATTGGTTTATTTATGTTATTTACTGAATTAGTTTTACAAAATTTTGGTCCTTATGCTGGCAAAAATATTATTAATTTACGCACAAAAAAAGATAACGATACTCGTCCGATTATTCTGATTGGTGGAATGAATGGAGGGGGGAAAACAACCCTCATGGATGCTATACGTCTTGCATTATATGGACAACGCGCCCAATGTTCGACTCGTAATAATCTCAGTTATAATGACTTTTTAATTCAAGCAATTAACAACCAAACTCCTTTAGGAGATGACACCAGAATAGAATTGGTTTTTGAACATTTTATTGACGATGAGTGGAAAGAAATACGCATCGTTAGACGCTGGAATAAACAACTAAAAGATGGTAAAGATAGTTTAGGGATTTTAGAAACAGGTGGACCTGATAACTATGATTGGCCTAATAAAGCATTGGCTGATACTTGGGATGAATTTATTGAAACAGTGTTACCTTTAGGTATTTCTAATTTATTTTTATTCGATGGAGAACAAGTTAAAGAATTAGCAGAACAAGAAACCCCTCCTCCCACTGTCATTAAATCTATACAGTCTTTACTTGGACTAGAATTAGTGGAAAGATTAGCAGATGATTTAGATATTTTAGTTAGTCGTAAACAAAAGAAATTAGCTACTCAAAAACAACTAAAAACTATAGAAGAAATTGAAGATAAATTAAACCACTATAAGCAAGAAGTAGAAAACGCTAAACAAGAACACGCATCCTTAGATAATCAATTGAAACGGGCTAATAAAAAAGTACAAGAATCATCGGAACGGTTTAGAATAGAAGGGGGTAAAATAGCCGCAGAAAGTAGTACCCTCAGACAAACGATTGACCAGTTAAAAGAGAAATTACAACAGCAACGGAATGAAATGATAAGCTTAGCAGCAACCAGTTTACCCTTAGCTTTAATTACTCCCTTACTTACCGAAGCAAAGGAACAAGCAGAAGCAGAAGTTAAACAACAACAAGCTATCACGGCTAAAACTGTCTTACAACAACGAGATCAAAAATTGCTTGACTACTTAGAAACCCTCCAACTCACTCAAGAAAAATTGCAGAAAATCGAAACATTTTTACAACAAGAATATGAAACCATTAACCAAGATGCAACCACAACCCTCGATCACAGTTTAGGCGTAACAGAAGAAGAATTAAACCAACTGAATACATTATTAGACTATAAATTACCCTTACAACTAGATACCGCTAAAAAACAACTAGAAACCTTACAAAGTTTAGAAATTAATTTAGATAATAACGAGAGAAAGTTACAAGTCGCTGCATCCCCCGAAGACTATCAAAAACTCAGTGATGCACTCACCAATGCACAAAAAGAAGCTGCTAAATATCAAAGCGAATATAATTCAGCCGAAAAACACATTAGGGAAGCAGAAAAAGCAGTACAAATGACCATTAAAGACTTGAAAAGTTACACCGATGAAGCATTAGAGAAACAAAATAACGAACATATTATTAAATCGGCTGCTAAAGTGCAAAATACCTTACAATTATTTAAAGAGCGATTAACCCTTAAAAAACTCAATAAACTAGAAGGAGAAGTAACAGAATGTTTCCGTTATTTACTCCATAAATCTGATCTCGTTCATCGGGTAGCGATTGATACCCATAACTTTAGTTTATCTCTTTATGATCCTCAAGGGGAAACCGTCCCGAAACATCGCTTATCCGCAGGGGAAAAACAACTCTTATCCATCGCCTTTTTATGGGGGTTAGCAAGAGTATCAGGCCGTAACTTACCTATTGCTATTGATACTCCTTTAGGAAGACTTGATTCTTCCCACCGCAATAACTTGGTTGAACGTTATTTTCCCACTGCTTCCCATCAAGTTATCCTCCTTTCTACGGATACGGAAATACGACAAGACGAGTTACAACAACTCACCGAACAAGATGCCATCGCTCATACTTATCTGCTAGAATATAATCCTGATGATCGTCAAACCACTGTTCACTGCGATCGCTATTTTTGGTAATTTTTTTTGTGATTAAAGCTTGAAAAAATCGGAAATTTTTGCACCAAGGCTTGCCAAGGGCCTCGGTTTATGATAGTCTAGATAACAATGGGAAAGCTATGCAATTTTAAATTTTTTGCTTATATTTCTATTATGAAACTTATATTTCCATTTTTACACAAATTTCGCCCCTTAGCAACCCCCTTCTTTTCCAACCGTCCTAAAAGTAGGGTGGGTTAGACGGCTATAATGCACGATTATTACAGAAATATAAGAATCCGTCGTAACCCACCATCTTACTGAGGTGGGCAAAAGTCAGAAATGAACAAAAAGAGACAAAATAATGATAATATTTGCCCACCCTACCTTGAATAATTATGGAATCACCCATTAAACAAATCCGCTTATCTCAAACAGCAAAAGATCAGCTAATTAAACTAAAAAGATACACAAAAATAGAACAGTGGAATATTTTATGTCGATGGGGGTTTTGTCGTTCTTTAGCAGAACCCAGTATTCCTTCTCCTGTCCCCATTATCCTCGATAGTAATGTAGAAATGACCTGGAGAGTGTTCGGGGGAGAGATAGCTGATTTATTATTAATTGCTTTAAAGCAAAGGTGTTATAAGGATGGTTTGGGAACGGATAAAGAGACTTTAATTACTCAATTTAAACTCCACCTACACAGAGGAATTGGTTATTTAGCAGGAGATATTAACATCAAAAAAATTGAAAATTTAATTGAACTTACTATTAAATAAAAGTAGGAGATTGTATGAATAGTTTATATGATGAAGATTATAATCTTTGGACAGAGCAACAGATTGAAGCCTTAAAAAATAGAGATATTGAAGCATTAGATTGGGATAATTTAGCTGCGAATTTAGACTATCCTAAATATTGGATTAATCATGAATTAGTTATGATGATTAGTTCTTTGCTGGAACTTTACGGCGACTTTAACAGCCAAGATTTTGAGCAATACCATTGGAGAACATTTGTAGATACAAATCGATTAATGCTGAATGGAATTTTAGAAGATTGGCCCCATTATTCTGATAAAATTAAAGCAGCTATCCCTCAAGCTTATTTAAGAGCAGTTAGTTTGATGTCACGTCATGGCAAAGCTAGAGGGACTGAGGTGAAATTGCCAGACACTTGTCCCTTTACCTTTGAGCAAATTATTGAAGAAGGGTGGTATCCCAACTAAAATTTTTATCTACCTTGTTAGCTCAAAATCTGCTATAATGGCCATTTTGGAGTATATTGTCTATTAGGAGAAAATTGCTTATATGTCTCGTTATAGAGGACCTCGCCTCAGAGTTGTGCGAAGATTAGGAGAACTACCAGGACTAAGCAGAAAAACCCCTCGTCGGGCTTATCCCCCTGGTCAACATGGCCAAGGCCGCCGCAAACGGTCAGAATATGCCATCCGACTCGAAGAGAAGCAAAAATTACTGTATAACTACGGTGTCACCGAAAAGCAGCTAGTTCGTTATATGAAAAAAGCCCGTCGCGCGACTGGTTCTACGGGGCAAAAATTATTAGAACTGCTAGAAATGCGCTTAGATAACACCGTATTCCGTCTAGGGATGGCAGGAACCATTCCAGGGGCCCGTCAACTGGTTAATCATGGTCATGTTATGGTCAATGGCCGTATTGTTAATATTGCCAGTTATCAATGTCGGCCTGGGGACGTTATTTCTGTGAGAAATAAAGACAACTCTCGTCGCATGGTAGAAACCAATATGCAATATCCAGGGTTAGCTAACCTTCCTGAACATTTAGAATTTGATAAAAATACCTTAACGGGTAAAGTCAATGATGTTATTAAACGGGAATGGGTAGCATTGCAAATTAATGAACTACTGGTGGTTGAATATTATTCTCGGAAAGTTTAGTCAGGATGGGACAACTATCACAGTTGTCCTCTTTTTTTTGTGAATTTATATTGCTTTTTACTTAAATTAAAAAAGAATTATTAAAATACAATAACAATCGTTTCAGATTATAGGTTATTGTTTTTAGTCACCTTATAATTTAAATTAATTTAATAGCATTGTTTCCATAATACCTATTGTAAGACATTAATTTGATGACTAAGCAATTATCAAATGTATTAAAGGTTTGCTTATGCTGATTTTTTACCCTTTGATGGGTTAGGAGGGTTAACGATGGGACAAAGTTTGCAAGATATAACTAGAGATAACATAACAGAAATTAGTCAGGAGTGCCTAGTTTTTCCTAATGCGATTCAAAAACAAGGAGTTCTTTTTGTTCTGAGAGAACCTGACTTAGAAATTATCCAAGTGAGTGATAATACGGGGCAATTTTTTGGGCTTTCTGGGAGTCAATTATTAAATAAAACCCTTGATACGATTTTCCGTCAATCAGAAATAGATATTATCCGCAATCGCCTTCATCGAGATAATCTAGAATGGTATAATCCAATTAAATTGTTACTTTATTTCGATGCAAAATCCGAAGTATTTGAAGGGGTTTTAAGACGACAACCAGAGGGATTAATTTTAGAATTAGAAGTGGCAGGATATCCTTATCAAACCTCTCATTTATCTTTTTATCATTTGTTTCGGTCTTGTTATGGAAGAATTAAACAAGGGAAAAATTTAAGAGACTTAGCGCAAAAAATAGCCCATGAAATTCGCTATATTACGGGATTTGATCGGGTTATGGTTTATCGCTTTAAAGAAGATAATAGTGGGGTGGTTATTGCTGAAGAAAAACCCCCAAGTCTCAATCCTTTTTTAGACTTACACTTTCCTGCAACGGATATTCCTCCTGGGGCAAGAGAATTCTATTATCAAAATTTGTTACAACTCATTTCTAATGTGAATGCTAAACCAGTTCCTATTATTCCTGATAGAAACAGCCAGACAAATAAACCCTTAAACTTAAGTTTATCTTTCTTACGAAGTTTCTCCCCTTGCCATATAGAATACCTGAAAAATATGGGAGTTTCTGCTTCAATGTCTTTGGGATTAATTAAAGATAATAAACTGTGGGGTATTATAGCTTGTCATCACTATTCTCCCAAATATATTAGTTATGAAGTCCGTAAAATTTGTGAATTTCTAGCGGAGTCAGTCATTGATCATTTATTAACGGCTCAAAAAACAGAAAATTGGGAACAAAGGGATCTTATAAAACAACTACAAACTTATCTTAAAATTCCTCTAACAAATGAAATTAATGTTTTAAGAAGATTAGTGTATCATGAAGAAGAAAGTTTACTTAGTTTAGTTAATGCGAATGGGGCAGCATTGTGTTATGGAAATAGCATTCAATTAGTAGGAGAAACTCCCCATAAATCAACAATCAGAGATTTAATTACCTGGTTAGAAAGTTATCGTAATCAAGCAAGTTTTGCTACCAACACCTTGAGTCAATTTTATCCACAAGGGGAAGCGATTAAAACAGAAGCTAGTGGGCTTTTAAGCATTTCTATTGTTCTCAATAACATCTCTTATCATATTTTTTGGTTTCGTCCTGAAGTGATACAAACTGTAGAATGGGCTGGTGATCCAAATCAAAGTTTATCGGTTGACGATGATGGTAAAATTAAACTTTCTCCTCGTCAGTCCTTTGAACTTTGGAAAGAAACGGTAAAAGCAACAGCTATTCCTTGGCAAACTTTTGAACAAGAAGCAGCCGAAAAATTAAGAGATAGTGTCTTATTAGCAGCCTTAGAATTTTCTCATACAGCGATGGAACAAGCGGTCACAAAAGCAGATGCGGCTAACCAAGCTAAAAGTGAATTTTTAGCTAATATGAGTCATGAACTACGAACTCCTTTAAATGCTATTTTAGGGTTTGCTCAAGTGATGCGTCGTTCTCAAACATTAGATAAAGAACATCAACAAAATTTGAGTATTATTACCCGTAGTGGAGAACACTTATTAAACTTAATTAATCAAGTTTTAGACTTATCAAAAGTTGAAGCTGGAAGAATTACATTTAATCCCATAAAGTTTGACTTTTATCGTCTTTTAGATGACTTAGACGATATGTTTCAGTTTAAAGCAGAAGAAAAGGGATTACAATTATTATTCGAGCGATCGCCTGATGTCCCACAATATATTTGCACGGATCAAATTAAATTAAAACAAGTGTTTATTAATCTTCTTAGTAATGCTTTAAAATTTACCGAAGAAGGTGGCGTTTCAGTCAGGGTTCGGGGAGAGACATTAACATTTATTCAGGAGGCTCAAAGCAGAAAAATAGATAGTTTAGACAGAATAATTGTAGTTGAAATTGAAGATACAGGTCACGGTATTTCTGAGAAAGAATTAGACTATTTATTTGAACCATTTTTACAAACTCAAAGTGGAAAAGATCACCAAGAAGGAACCGGTTTAGGGTTACCCATTAGCCAAAAATTTGTCCAATTAATGGGAGGAGAATTAAGTGCTAATAGTGAAATAGGAAGAGGAACAATTTTCCGTTTTCATATTCATGTCCAAGAAATTTCGCCGACAGAAATAGAGACACAAAACCAAACAAAACGGCGCGTGATTAGTTTAGCCCCTAATCAGCCCAAATATCGTATTTTAGTGGTAGATGATCGCTGGAGTAATCGGCAATTAGTGATTAAATTGTTAACACCATTAGGCTTTGAAGTTAGATCAGCAAATAATGGTAAAGAAGCCATAAAAATTTGGGAAAAATGGGAACCTGATTTAATTTGTATGGATATGAGAATGCCTATTATGGATGGATATGAGGCTACTAAACGCATTAAAGCCACAACCAAAGGACAAGCAACTGCTATTATTGCCTTGACAGCCAGTGTGTTTGAAGAAGAGAAAGCAGTGGTTTTATCTGCTGGATGTGATGGCTTTATTCGTAAACCATTTAAAGAGGTGGAAATATTCAATGCTATGGAAACACAAATTGGGGTTAAATTCCTCTACGAAAATGAAGAAAGACCGAAAAAAGTAAACTCAAATCTTGATCTAAAAAAAGCAATTAATAGGGAAATTCTTGCTACTTTATCAGATTCTTGGATCAGGGACTTAAAACAAGCTATCATTAACATAGATTCAGTAAAAATTGATAGTTTACTAGCACAAATCCAAGAAAATTATCCTGAACTCACCTATGCAATTTATTATTTAATGGAGAATTTTGAATATGAAAAATTGTTGGATTTACTGAAATAGAAAAATTTTTTTTCGGTATAATCAATAAATCTTATTTCCATTTATTCTTATATTTTTAATTCTAAAAAAATGACTGAAACTAATAAAACTGATAAGTCAAAAGGTAACATTATCGTTGTTGATGACTCTCCGATTAATTTGAGATTAATGGTTGATTTATTTAAAACAAAAGGATACGAAGTCCGTCCCGTTCCCAATGGTAAATTAGCTTTAACGGCTATCCGAAACTTACCTCCAGACTTAATTTTATTAGATATTATGATGCCAGAAATGGACGGATATGAAGTCTGTAAAAAATTAAAAGCTGACCCCAGAACTAGAGATATTCCTATTATTTTTGTTAGTGCATTAGATGCAGTTTTAGATAAGGTTAAAGCCTTTGAAATGGGAGGCGTTGATTATGTGAGTAAACCCATTCAAGAAAAAGAACTATTTGCCAGAGTTGAAACTCATTTACAACTTCGTAAATTACAAAAACATTTACAAGAGAAAAATCATAAATTAGCGAAAGCTTTTCAACAGCTTAAACAGGCGCAGAGTCAATTAGTTCAATCCGAAAAAATGGCAGCACTAGGACAGTTAGTTGCTGGTATTTCCCATGAAATTAATACTCCATTAGGTGCCATTCGTTCCTCAGTCGAAAATTTAGCAGACTTCTTAGGAAAAGATATAGAAACTCAGTTGAATTTTTGGCAAACTATTGATTCTATACAAACCCCTTACTTTTTAGAACTGTTAAGATATCCTTCTTTACAAGGGTTATCCAGTCGGGAGAAAAGACAGTTAAAACGAAAGCTAAAAAACACCTTAGAAACTGCTAAGATTGAACACAGCGATCGCATTGCAGATACCTTAGTGGATCTTGGTATTTCTGAAAAAGAATTACCCTCTATTTTACCTCTATTTCAGCAATCAGATGGCTTAGACATTCTTGATAAAGCCTATCAATTTTTTACCCTCAGAAAAAGCACTCAAACCATTCAGACTGCCACAGAAAGGGCAGCAAAAATCGTCTTTGCTTTAAAATCTTATGCCCGTTATGATTTTGAGATTCAAAAGATGGAAGGAAACTTAATTCATGGCATCGAAACTGTCTTAACTTTATACCATAATCAAATCAAAAGAGGAGTTGAAGTCATTAAAAATTATCCAGAATTACCTCCTATTCTTTGTTATCCCGATGAATTAACTCAAGTGTGGACAAATTTGATTCACAATGCTTTACAAGCTATGAATTATGAAGGTACATTACAGATTGATATTGAACAAGATAATGATATAATTAATGTGAAAATAACTGATAGTGGGCAAGGAATATCAAATAATGTTTTACCAAGAATTTTTGAACCATTTTTCACGACAAAAGTTTTAGGAGAAGGAAGTGGTTTAGGATTAGATATTGTTAAACGAATTGTTGAAAAACATGACGGAAAAATAACCGTTAATTCCCAACCAGGAAAAACAACATTTACCGTATCCATTCCAATAATAATAAACGAAAATTCTAATAATAATTATGAATCTCAACAATTACAAATCTCCCAATAATAAATAATTAGGAGTTATTAATCATGTCTAAACCAGTAATTTTATGTGTTGATGATGAGAAAGTTATTTTAGATAGTCTCAAAATTCAACTTAAAAAAGAATTTCAAGATACCTACCTTTATGAAGCGGCAGAAAGTGCCAATGAAGCCTTAGAAATTATAGAAGAATTACAAGAAGATAATATTACTATTTTAGTGATTGTTTCAGATTGGTTAATGCCAGGAATGAAAGGGGATGAGTTCTTAATTGAAGTTCATAAACGCTTCCCAAAAATTGTCAAAATCATGTTAACTGGACAAGCAGATAAAAAGTCAGTAGAACAAGCAAAAAAATATGCAAACTTACACAGTTATTTACACAAACCTTGGAATAGTGAAGAATTGATTTCTAATATAAAATCGGGTTTATCTCATGTATGATTAGTTAACCCTATTTTTTCCTAACTATTATTACATCACTGTTGTTGCCTTATGTCTCATGATCTTAATGAATTGATAAAAATTGATGATGATAAACCGATTGTCATTTGTATTGATGACGAAGTTACAGTCTTAGATAGCTTGAAAATTGAACTAAAAAGGGCTTTAGGTGATGAGTATATTATCGAAACCGCAGAAGGGGGAGAGGATGCCTTAGAATTAATGGAAGATTTAATTGCAGATGGTTGTCAAGTTGCCTTAGTTTTATCAGACTATATTATGCCAGATATTAAAGGGGATGAAGTCTTAAAACGCATTCACGAAATGTCTCCTAATACCCTAAAAATAATGTTAACCGGTCATGCCAATTTAGAAGCAGTGAGTAATGCCATAAAACACGCTAGACTCTATCGTTATGTTTCTAAACCTTGGCAGTCAGAAGACTTAAAATTAACGGTGGTGGAAGCTTTACATAGTTATTTACAAGACCAAAAATTAGTGGAACAAAGAGTACAATTAAAAGAACTCAATGAACAATTAGAAGGACTGATTCGTAATCAAGCAAAAATTATTGCTGAACGAACAGCAGAACTCGAACAAGCTAATGCAAAACTGAAACAAGCGAATCAAGAATTAGAACAATTAGCCACTTTAGACCCTTTATTGCAAATCGCTAACCGTCGTTATTTTGATAAATATTTAAAACAAGAATGGGAAAGATTATGTCGAGAAAGACGTTATATCTCTTTAATTTTAGCTGATGTTGATTACTTCAAACAATATAACGATGAATATCAACATCAAGCCGGAGATCATTGCTTAATTGCTATTGCTAAAACCATCGAAAGAAGTTTAAAACGACCAGCTGATTTAGTGGCCCGTTATGGAGGAGAAGAATTAGTAATTGTTTTACCCAATACGAACCCAGAAGGAGGAATACAAGTTGCCCAAAGAATACAAGAAGAAATTGCTTTATTAAAAATACCTCATATTGGTTCTATCGTGAGTGAATATGTGACGATTAGTATGGGGATAGCTGGTATCGTTCCCATTAAAGGGTGTTCTCCTTTAATGTTAGTTAATATGGCCGATAAATGTCTTTATCAAGCTAAAGATAACGGACGTAATCGTTTTTTTTTGGAAGTAATTTAAGGATTATTTAATTGACAATTATTGACTTTTATTTAACCATTCATAAGCCATATAACCAATTACATAAGCAACAACAAAAGTAAGAAGGATAGTGAGACTTGTTCCTAACCATATACTCTTTAAAGAAGGCATTTCTGCGGTGGGTTCAAGGAAGGAGGAAGAGGTTTTTATTAAAGGATCAGTTAATAGTCGTACCATAGCAAGTGTTGTTCCTATTGCTGTGAAAATTAGACCCAGTTGTGCCTCTTTTTTACTTTTATTCTCTTGTCTTTTTGCTTCATCAATACTAATTTGAGTTTGCACACTAAGCATTAGTTTATCATATAAACGTAGGGCGGGACTTAGAAAGCCAATATCTGTTTTCATTTGTTCTAAATAAAATTCAATTTTGCTCTGAAAAGCGGTAAAAAAGTTGGGTGGTGTGTGATCAGTTATGATTTTAATATTTTTTAAGCACTTTCGATAGTTTTTCAAGTTAACTTCTACTGAGTTTTTTTGGTCTTTTAGAAAAGTTAATCGTTGGTAATAATACAGGGAATCTAGGGGTATTTGTTTTAATGATTGACTATTCCAGTCTTGTTTAGTGTATTTTTCAGTTAAACATTCGATGTCTTTATATTGTTGTTCGAGACGACTTTTTAAAATACGACTTTGAGCATAAAAAAACGTAATTTTGTGATAACTTAGTAACAAGTCTTGCAAGATAGGATAAATGTCATCTGCTTTTCTCTCTGTATCTTCATTTTTGTAGAGAAAAACACAAGCTAATTTAACAGAATTAACTAAATAATCATTAGGTTGTTTAACTTGGATTTTTTGAGGACAAATATAAAAAGGACAACCTAAAAATTCATCAATAATTATTTTTTCAGGATCAATTGTTTGCTGATAATATTGATTTAAGCAATAAGTTGCAATAAGATCATTTTCCTCCGAAGTAGTTTCATCTGGGAGTATTCCCGCTAAAATTGCTGTCTGTCCTAATTCCAGTCTTAACTCATTTATATATTCACTAAGATTAGAAAAAGTATTAAGAGATTGTTCTCCTTCCTCTGTATCAATATAGCGAGTTAGTCGCAATAAATAGCTATCATTTAATAGAAAAATACCAAGAAAACTATCAATAATTCCTGTTTTTAGTTTTATTAGTCCATCATCAGAAAGAATACATTCAGAGGGAACCTGAGAAAAGTCAAGAATACTTTTAGACGGTAAACTAGAAAAGTTAGAATCCAGAGGAACTAACTTAACAAACTGTTGTGCATTTTTTCCTGTTTCACTGGTTAAGTGAGAGGTGATTTTATCTAAATTTTCAGTAAAGGTTGTACGTCGTTCTTGTCTGGTCTGTGAGTCTTCATTCATCCCATGAGACAAGACATAATAATATAGGTGTAAGGTTGGAGATATCAGTTTAATCTTGGGGGTTTTCATTGGTATTATTCTCGTTATTTTGTTGCGTCAAGATACTGCTTTTCCAGTCGTTTAAACCACGCAGACCATCACGACTTGCATTATCATACATTTCATTATCTTCATTATCTTCTCGTGGTAACATTGATTTAGGTTTAGGACTTTTATTTTTTTCTATACCCATAGTTAGGTCTTCCCCTGCTTTTGTTTTATATATATCTTTGAGCCATTCTTGTAATATTTCGTTCCCTGGTTGATAACAAAACTCACCGATATATTTAGCCATCGTTTCATAATCATCCTGTTTTTCAGTGGGTATGGTATCTAGATAAGTTGCAATGGTTAATTGTATTCCATCCCCTAACTTGTTTGTTAGTTCGGTTATGGGGGTAGAAACAATGTCATAAAAAGCGTCACAAATGAGTTGATCTCGATTATCCATAATATTTAATGTAAGGTGGGTGAGAGGATTATACTTTAGGTTATCACAAAAATCTAATAATTTGTCGTTAAAGTAGGGTGGGTTAGACAGCTATAATTTAAGTTATCATAAGAATATAAAAATCAGTCGTAACCCACCATTTTAGTTAAAATAATACATTTCTATAGCACTAATAATTTGTCGTTAGAGTAGGGTGGGTTAGACGGTTATAATTGAGGTTATCACAGGAAGATAAAAATCGGTCGTAACCCACCATTTTAGTTAAAATAATATATTTCTATAGCACTACGAATTATGGTTAGGAAGTTCATGAGATTCCTTTTTCCTTAGAATGACAAATAAAGAAACGAATTTTTATATTGTTATAGTTTTGTTGGGTTGAGGAACGAAACCCAACCTACGTCTATTTAAGTTTTATTTTTAACATCCAGTTAATGTAAAAGCAGCCCAATAATAAGGACTTTTAAAGGGAATACCTTTTAATAAATCTAGTTTAACTTCTACATCGATTCTTTCGTTACCTTGGAGTTTATTTACCCATAATTTAGCACGGTTTCTTAACTCTTCAGCAGAACGAGAACGCAACCATAGTTGTGCATTTTTTAACGCAATAGCTTTGTTATTGGTAATTTGTAATTGACGGTAAAATTCATCAAAAAGGAATGCTGTGGAGATAGAGTTGACTTTCCATTGACTTGCGATAACTGCTTTTGCGCCGGCTAAAAGGAACCCTGTAGGGAGTCCTAAATGTTCTTCTGTGGGTTGAGAAGCGTCCACCACACCAGTACAACAAGCGGACAGAATAACTAAGTCTGTTTGGGGTATTTGTAAGTCAGAAAAGATAGTATTTAAAGTGAGATTTTCTGTGGTGTTATGGGATAACATGAGATAGGAATGCAAAGGATTTTTGAAGTTGTATTCTGCATGACCTGAAAAATGTAAGCAGTTGTATTTAGACGCATTTGTTAAGATGTTTTCAAGGGTTGCATTTTTTTCGGTTAAAGTTTGTTGTTGGTTAAAATTTTGACGTTGAGAGATACTTGCTATTTCTGCTTTAGCGAAGATTAAATCTTTATCTTCGGTTGGGTTTTCTATAGCGAGTAAAGATTGTTGTGATCGCTGACGGTTTTGGCAAATTTTCCATACTTGTAAACTAGGGAAATAACTAACAGAAAATTGATCAATGAGGCGTTTATTTTCTTTTTTATTAATCCAAAGTGCATGAATAGGAAACAAATGTAAGTAGTTATGAGGAACAATAATCAGATGTTTAATGTTATCGGGAATATAATTAAGCAGTTGATTGAATCTGAGAAAAGTAGAAAGATTTTTAATAATATTATCTAAATCAGTTTTAGTGTTTTCAATGTCTTCCTGTTTATCTTTTGATTTAGAACTGAGATTATTGATCCAATTATCAGCAATTTCTTTTAAGTTAATTGAAGATAAATCAACCGATAACGCATCAGGAATACGGGGAGATTCTACCCCAGGAAGAATAAAGATAGTTAGGAGTTTATATCTAGTGAAGAAAAATTCTATAATTGCTGTATCTGAGGGCAATATTTCTTGAACGTCTGAGTAATTTAATGGGGTTACTTTCGTTTTAGCAATAAATTCTGGTTCATTTTTAGCGACTTCTCGGTATAACTTTTCTAAGTCTGCTTTAGCTTTATCCCATTGTTCAGCAAATTGTTTTAATTCTATATCTGGTAAACTTTCGCTCAGTTTATTGGTATAAAAATATAGGGCTTTCTTTTCTGTTTGTTTTGCTTGTTGGATCTGTTGGCGTAGTTCAGAGAAAACTGTATTCGGTAAAGGAATATCTTGTTTAGCCAGTCGTTCGACTAAATAACGATTTCTGAAAATTTCTGTATATAAAAATAGTCGTTTAAAGTCTCGTTGTTTAAGGGCAAAGGTAATAATTCTTTGGTATATATCTAAATAGGATTCTAATAACGTGCGTCGGGTAAAAATATCGGTTCCTGTTTGCATTTTATCCAGACAAGCAAGAATTCGATGATAACAAAATTCGGCTTTTCGGGAGTCTTTTAGGGTGAAGTAATAATCAACGGTAGCTTGAACTCTGGTGATGTCTAAAAATAAGGATAATTCCTGTTCTTGATTTTGTTCTGAGTTTTGGTCAGAAATCTCCTTAACTCTCTCAATTAGCGCAAGAATATACTCATCTTTATTATGTTGAAGTTTTCGCAGTTTTTTCATTAACATTAAGTTCCCGCTACCAATTTTTCCTAGAGTTTCAGCACCCAGAAATCGAATTGAAGAACTGTTAGCAATATTCAACATTAATTCTAGCAGTGCTTCAATAGCCAAAGGACTACCAAAACCTATTATGCCTAAACTTTTCACAACAGCTTGCTGGAGTGTATAGTTCTTCTTAGTGGTGCGCAATAGTAGAACCAGAGTCTCAATAGCTATAGTGTTACCAGGATCTATTTTTCCTAAGCTTTCAGCAGTTTTCTGAAGTATGGACTCATTGTTATTGTTACGCAATAGTAGAACCAGAGCATCAATAGCCACTGGGTTACCAGCACCTATTTTTCCTAAGCTTTTAACAGTGTCTGTGAGTGTGTACGGATCGTTACTGGTGCGCAATAGTTCCACCAGACCCTCAATAGCTACAGGGTTTCCAGGATCTATTTTTCCTAAGCTTTCAGCAGTTTTCTGAAGTATGGACTTATCGTTACTGGTGCGCAATAGTTCCACCAGAGCATCAATAGCCACCAAGTTACCAGCACTTATTTTCCCTAAACTCTCAGCAGCTTGCCGAAGTATGGACTCATTGTTACTGGTACGCAATAGTTGAACTAGAGCATGGATAGCTATAGGGTTACCAGCACCTATTTTCCCTAAACTCTCAGCAGCTTGCCGAAGTATATACTCAGTGTTACTGTTGTGCAATAGTTGAACTAGAGCATGGATAGCCATAGGGTTACCAGCACCTATTTTTCCCAAGCTTTTAACAGTGTCTGTGAGTGTGTACGGATCGTTACTGATGCGCAATAGTTCCACCAGAGCCTCAATAGCTACAGGGTTTCCAGGATCTATTTTTCCTAAGCTTTCAGCAGCTTGCCGAAGTATGGACTCATTGTTACTGGTACGCAATAGTTGAACTAGAGCCTCAATAGCTACAGGGTTTCCAGGATCTATTTTTTCTAAGCTTTCCGTCGCTTGAAGAAGTGAGGACTCATTGTTACTGGTACGCAATAGTTGAACTAGAGCCTCAATAGCTACAGGGTTTCCAGGATCTATTTTTTCTAAGCTTTCCGTCGCTTGAAGAAGTGAGGACTCATCCTTACTGGTGCGCAATAGTTGAACTAGAGCATCAATAGCTACAGGGTTGCCAGCACCTATTTTCCCTAAGCTCTGAATAGCTCGTCGAAGTATGGACTCATTGTTACTGGTACGCAATAGTTGAACGAGAGCATCAATAGCTACAGGGTTTCCAGGATCTATTTTCCCTAATTTTTCAGCAGTTCCTATACGAGCAAACTTGCCCGTTATAATTTGCAATAGTGTTACTAACCGTTTAATTTCTTGTTCTTGTTCTGACATCTTAAAAAATCCGATCGCTTCTTTTTGACCACGCTAAAATAATTATAGACTTAACCCCTTGAGAAAAATCGAGAAATAATCATGGACTCTTACGAAACTTGGTTTGAAAAAGGTTTAACCTTTCAACAACAGGGACAATATGAAGAATCTCTCAACTGTTTCCAAAAAACCATCGAACTCAAAGACAATTTTATCCCTGCTTGGATCTATCAAGGTATTTCCTTAGAAAAATTACAACGTTATCAAGCTGCTATTCTGTGTTACGACGAAGCGATAAGAATTAATCCCAACACTGCCGATCTTTGGTACAACAAAGGAACTATTTACTGCAAAATTAAACAGTATCACAACGCTTTAACTTGTTTTGAGAAAGTGCGTACCATTGAACCGAATCACGCTTTAGCAAGAACGGTCGAAAGTTTAATTAGTGCCATTCCTTCTAAGTTTGATCCGCTGCCGAAAAAACAGGAAAAATACAAGAATGATGAAGAGGAAAGAGCAGCAGAAGCAGAACTTTATTATGAGCGATCTCTTGAAGCTTATAAAAGCAATAGTGGTGAAGCAGAAATGGGTGGTTAAATGAAGTCAAAAGTTAATGGTTTGGTGGGCAATTTTATAATAATAAATGATAGACTAATTAGATAGGTTGATTTTGCCCACTCTACAACACTGAAGCAGAAATGGATTACTAAATGAAGTCAGAAGTTAATGGTTTGGTGGGCAAAATTCTTAAGTTTATTTCTTGCTAAGAATAATTATTGATTTGCCCACCCTACTGATCATTTATTGAACCGTTGCACAGGGTTTTGTTTCATGACTACGAGGACAAGTTTCTAAGTCTTCTGTCACTGGATTTTCTGGGTTTAAACCAATCCAAGCATCGATAGTTTCAGGATCAAACCCTACCCGATAAACCCCGTCAACTTCAATTAAAGGACGACGAATTAATAACGGATCAGCTATCATTAATTGTAAGGCTTTTTCCTGGGTTAAATTATCAGGAATAACCTCACCCGATTTAATTTTCGGTGCGCTTTTATTGAACCATAAATTAACAGGTAAATCCCCAAAAAAGAGTCGTAATTTTTCCGTTGTCCAAGGTTCCTTTAAGAGACTTTTTGCCTCTAAAATGTGACCGGCTGCTAATAAGAGATTCTTCTGTTTGGTGTTATTTTTACAGCCTGGTTTTTCGTAGAAAGTAACGTTAGCCATTATTTGTTCAAGGAATTAAGATAGTGTTCTTCAAGTAATTCTGCGATCGCTTTGGGATTGGGTTTACTGTGTTTAGATTTCCCTGGCATTAAAATCATATTGGGAGCCTTTCCACAGCGTTTTTGACAGCTAGTTTTCTCAATGGTAACGTGATCTTGCAGACCTAAATTACAGAGGGTTTGTTCAAGAAGTTGATGTAATTTTCGTCCCCCTCTTTTCGCACAATCAGACTTATTACAAAGTAAAATTTTACCCTTTTTGGGACAGGTTTTACCCTGTACAGTTACGTTGGCATTATTCTCTTGTTCTTGATCACATTTGACGTTACAACTGAGGCGATTAATCTCATAAGCTTTCAATTTTAACTTAGTAAAATTACCTTTAAACTCTTGTTCTCCTGTGATAGAAATCCAATCGCCGGGTAAGATATTTAAAGCTTGAGTATCTCGTAAACTTTTATCAATTTTAACCCTTAATTGTCGTTCGCCTACCGCTAAAATCAAGGATTTTGACTGACCATTAGACTTATAAATAAAGCCCACAAATTGACCTTGTAATTGAAAGGGAATGGTTTGACTAGAAGGAATTGAATTCATGGCAATTTTTCCTGGAATAATAAAATGAGAAAATGGTGCAATAAGAATTATTGGTAATATCAATTCTCAAAAGTGATGAGAAACTTAAGTCGTCATTGTGAGGGAAAAAATTAACATTAACCTTTGACTTTTACTGAAAATTCCCCGAAGCAATCTACCATGAACATAGAGATTGCTTCATTTCGCTACCGCTACATTCGCAATGACACTGAAGTATCTATCTAGCTATTTTTGAGAACTGGTATAATCCCATTTTTTTGCAGTGATGAGAGATATTATCAACTAAAATGACAATAAAGCTTCTGTCAGGTTGAGCTAGATTACTTAATCTGTACTCAAACTATAAAATCTCTCAATAAGTAAGAAAAATGAGGGAAAAAACTGGAAGAAAGGGGCTTAATAGAAGTCAGAAGTTAGAAGTCAGAAGTCAGAAGTTTTTTTGACTTGATTACAAAAAATATTCTTTCTACTTATCTTGTCTTCCATTGTTAACGATTAAGCCCGAAAAACTGGAGGAAGATTAGAGACGTTTTGCGTCAAAAGTTTGGGGTAATGTGGTGTCATCATTGAGGTTAGAAAATTGTAATTCCCAACCATTAGCTAAGGTTAAAATTTTCCCGTCTCCTTCAACGGTTTCCTTAACCACTAACTCTTCCAAATCTTTTTTAGGCACATAAACGGATAAATTGCCTTCATCTTCTCTGCGTAACATTACTTTCATGGCATAACTCCTAAAATAGTTAATAGTTGATAGGGAATAGGGAATAGTTGTTATTTTCAACTGTGAACCCTGAACCCCGAACGTTTAAACCTGAGACTCTTGTAGACAAGGTTCTAGGGTTTCTTCAATTTCCTCATCATCGGTATCATTAATCAAAGGTTCATCCGCAGGAATTAACTCCTTGCGACGACAACCGACGACATAACCCCTATCGAGGAAATGAACCGCATAAATGTAATAACTTTGAAGATAAGTACCAATACCGACAACGTAGCCGATATCACCTTTTTTCGCTAAGGTTTCCCCGACTTCTTTACCAGGAAACGTCCCATCATTGCGAATCATTCTCCGAAGTCGAACTTTTTGCTCCATTTCAAAAGCGGGGGGATCATTAAGTTCAATTTCACCTGGATTATACAATCCCATGAGACATACTCCTATTGGATACAACATCAAGTAACTCCTCAACCGTTAGACTGCGCTTCATTTGTACCGATAAATGGCGCACCGAGTCTAACACCACTTGGGACTCTTCATGGTTTAAACGAATGCCATGTTGACTCAATAAATTGGTCAATAAATGTCGTCCCGAATGCTTTCCTACCACTAAACGGCGTTTCCAACCCACCTCATCTGGAGAAAAAGGTTCGTAGGTTTGGGGGTTTTGTAAGACACCGTGAGCGTGAATACCGGACTCGTGGGCAAAGATATTGTCCCCGACGATCGCTTTCCAGGGGGGAAGGGCGATACCCGACGCTTTAATCACCAGTTGGGACAACTCCCGCAGACGAGCGGTTTCTACCTCTAAATCAACCTGATAGAGTCGTTTTAGGGCCATGATCATCTCTTCGAGGGCTGCATTCCCCGCCCTTTCTCCCAACCCGTTAACGGTGGTATTGACCGAAGTCGCTCCGGCTTGCAACCCGGCTAAGGCGTTAGCAGTGGCCAAGCCAAAATCATTGTGGGTGTGCATTTCAATGGGGATATTCAGGGACTTAACCAATTTTCCCACCTTTTGGGCTGTGGTTAAAGGGTCAAGAATGCCCACCGTATCACAAAAACGGAAACGGGACGCTCCCAAACTTTGGGCAAACTGAGCCACTTCCAGTAAAAAAGACTCATCAGCCCGCGAAGCATCTTCAGCCCCTACAGAGACGAATAAACCCTTATCTAAAGCAAAATTGAGACTATCCCGTAACCGTTCCCAAACAAGATGTGTTTTTCCTTGAAATTTTGCCTTAATTTGTATATCTGATACAGGAATGGATATATGAACTCGTTGTAAACCGCAAGCAATAGAGGCTTCAATATCGGAACGGACAGCGCGGTTCCAGCCTAATAAAGCCGTTTTTAACCCTTTTTGGACAATAGTCGTAATGGCCTCCGCTTCTGAGCCTCCCATCGCAGGAATACCCACTTCCAACTCAGGAATACCGATAGCATCCATCAAGAGCGCGATCGCTATTTTTTCAGCCGCACTAAAGACAATGCCGGCCGCTTGTTCTCCATCCCGTAGGGTTGTATCATTAATATGGACGTGATTCATGGCTTAATACTCCTCAGATTGACCAATAGTTAGGGGAACTGGAAATAAATTTGAGCATCTAGCCAATCCCAAATTCTTTGTAATTGAGCCACCGAGATTAAGCCATATTGCCACAACAGCATGGGAATAGGATCACCCGGTTGTCTTTGGTTGTTGATGACAACCGCTAGATCATCTCCTGATAGATCCATTTCTTGTTGCAAAAATTGACTAAATTCCGTAGAAATTGAATTGTTTTCCATGACAGCACTGAGAGGTTCAGTTATCAACATTATGAGAAGGCAGGAGGCAGGAAGGAAGTCAGAAGTCAAAAGTCAGAAGTTGTTTTTGTCACAAGGTTTTATGTCTCGCTCCAAAAACTTCTCGCTTATGATAGCCAGGTTTTTGCTCCTGATTATCTCGATAACTCTCGGCTGTCCTAACCTACACCTGAACTGCTGTAACTGAGAAAACTAGAAAGTGGGTTAATGAGGAAGAAAAAACCTAACTTTATCGATAGTAATTAGCCTTAATTAGCACAAAAACCCAAGAAAAGGCTATTGATTACTCAATTTTCTCAGTATGGTATAAGTCGTTTAGGCAGAAAATCAAAGTCTTACTGTTGCTTATGAGAATAAGACTTAATAAACTCGCTCTTCAACCGTTTCCCAACACCGCTCCAGCCAAGTGACTAACTCTTGACGAGAAGCGATCGCCCCATAGACCACACTACGAAGCAAAATGGCATGGTTACCATGTTCGATTTCCACCCACAATGAACCGTCTTCAGGACACCAACAGGGAATCATTAATTCTTGAAGACGTTGGCAAACCGTCCAGCGATCGCAACGAGAAACTTTCTCAACTTGACTGATAAGCGCATCAGAATGATAAGGTTGCATCATAATTGTAAGGTAAAGGTCAAGGTAGTTTTTGTATCTTTTGTTCCAATTCTTCAATTCGGTCTAATAACATCCGAATCGCTTGGCCCTCAATATCCGGGAGTTTGTCATGTTCTAAAGGACAACCCCGACCACTACGGGAGATAATACGACCAGGAACTCCTACCACAGTGCAATCATGAGGGACATCGCGTAAAACGATTGATCCGGCTCCAATACGGACATGATTGCCAATTTCGATGTTACCTAATACTTTGGCTCCAGTTCCCACAACGACCGAATGGCCTAAAGTGGGATGGCGTTTACCACTTTCTTTACCAGTCCCCCCAAGGGTGACATTTTGATAAATAAGACAATAATCACCAATAATAGCCGTTTCTCCAATAACAACTCCCATACCATGATCGATAAACACCCCTTGACCAATGGTCGCCCCGGGGTGGATTTCAATTCCCGTGAGAAAACGGGCAATATGAGAGAAAAATCGAGGAATAAAAGGTATATTGCGATGCCATAATTCGTGAGAGAGACGATGGATGGCTAAAGCGTGTAAACCTGGATAGCAACACACCACTTCTAACCAATTACGGGCTGCGGGATCTCTTTCAAAAATAATTTGAAAATCTTGCCGCAAGAAGCTTAATAGGTTAGGCCGAGAAGTGCGCGGTTCAGAAATAGGGCTTTCTGACGGACTTCCACGACGCTCTCTGACAGGGAGTGATCCAAACATTAAATTCCGTGCTTGCGCATAGACTTAGTTGTTATGCTTATACCAAGTCCCCTATTGGCCCTGTGTCTTAAGACGGTGAGTCAAATTGATCAAGTTTATTAATGGCTCAACCCGTTTCGTCAAACCTAGATATAATCGACTGTTCACTAGGGTTTAAAAAAATTTTTGGGTCGGGGGACGAGTATTTTTTTACAGGGGATAGGGTATTTTTCGGGGGAGGGACTTGTGTTTGTGTACTCAGTTGTAATGATTGTTATACAAGCGTTTGAACCCTTTTTTTTTCTTCTAGTAACATAGATGACTGTCCACTCAAAATTAAAAAAGAATAAAAGGGCTACAATGGTTATGCAGTCTGCTATTGAGCTATTTTATTCTCAAAAAACTCGCCCCCAACTGTTACATAGCAAATCTACCAACTAGAAAATGTTACATTGGATACAGAATTGAATTCCGTGACAGCACTGGGGAGGCAAGAGGAAGCTAACTCGGTGTTTCTTTTCTCAAGAGGGAAGGACTTTGGGGACTGGGAGAAATAATTGATATATCTTCCCCCCCTCACCCCGTCACCCTCACCCCCCGTCACCTGCGTCCTGAGTGTAAAACTAGAGGAGGAAAAACCCACCAATAACACAGCCAAAGCCTTACGTAATAAGACTTAGACCTTGAGTACAAAAAAGCCAGAGTCCCCCTGTAAAAATACAGAAACCTCCCCCGATAAATACCTGTACCCCGTACCCCTAAAAAAAATTAACTAGGCTCAAACCCTCGCAACGCAAAAGGTTTGAGCCTATGAGTACAGCCTAAGTAATCCAATGAATCCCAACCTACTCACCTTGAACCCACTGGAAAGGAGGAGGGTGGTATAAATGACATAACGCCGAAGACATACAGTTCATTGTTTTACCCTTTGCTCGTACTAAGTCTCTGACAATTCCTCTTACAGTCAGGCTTTAGCTCACCCTCTAACTCACGGAATTCAATGTTACAATCCACAGGTCTAATTAACACTGACGCATCTACGGCTAATCCAAACACTGCGACGGGAACCTCATTTATTCCCCAAGCAAAAGGAGATTGTGCTTGTCCTTCAAGTGGGGATAGTACGCAAACCATAGATGCAAAGATTCAAGAAAGAATTGCTAAACACCCTTGTTACAGTGAAGATGCCCATCATCACTATGCACGGATGCACGTTGCCGTTGCCCCTGCTTGTAACATTCAATGCAACTATTGTAACCGCAAATACGACTGTGCTAACGAAAGTCGTCCAGGGGTA
Organism: Crocosphaera sp.; assembly: GCA_030065205.1. Taxonomy (GTDB): domain Bacteria; phylum Cyanobacteriota; class Cyanobacteriia; order Cyanobacteriales; family Microcystaceae; genus Crocosphaera. Next base: position 24,480 of record JASJDN010000006.1, on the reverse strand, counting down.
GTTAGTGAAGTTTTAACCCCAGAAGAAGCAGCACATAAAGCGTTAGTCATCGGTGGCAAAATTCCCCAAATGACTGTATTGGGTATTGCTGGTCCTGGAGATCCTTTAGCCAACCCCAAACAAACCTTTCGCACCTTTGAATTAGTTGCAGATAAAGCCCCCGATATTAAACTCTGCTTATCCAGTAATGGGTTGATGTTACCGGAGTATGTTGATCGCATCAAAGAACTCAACATCGATCACGTTACTCTCACCATTAATATGATCGACCCAGAAATTGGGGAAAAAATCTATCCTTGGGTTCGGTATAATCGGAAACGGTATAAAGGAATCGAAGGGGTTAAAATACTTCATGAGAAGCAAATGGAGTCCCTTGATGCCCTTAGAGAAGCTGACATCCTCTGTAAAGTGAACTCCGTGATGATCCCAGGGATCAACGACGAACACTTAGCAGAAGTTAACGAAGTTATCCGCTCCAAAGGTGCATTTCTCCACAATATTATGCCCTTGATTTCTGCTCCTGAACACGGCACTCACTTCGGGTTAACCGGACAAAGAGGCCCTACCCCTAAAGAGCTAAAATCTCTACAGGATAAGTGTTCTGGCAACATGAAAATGATGCGTCACTGCCGTCAATGTCGCGCTGATGCAGTCGGGTTGTTAGGAGAAGATCGTTCTCAAGAGTTTACCAAAGACAAATTCTTAGAAATGACTCCTGAGTATGATGTGGCCCAACGTCAAGAAGTTCACGCCAACATCGAACAATTTACTGCCGAAGTTAAAGCAGCTAAAGCACAAAAGAAAGCCCAAAAGACGGCCAACGCACCTAAGATTTTAGTAGCAGTGGCCACCAAAGGCAACCGCTTAGTTAACCAACATTTCGGTCACGCCAAAGAATTCCAAATCTTTGAAGTCGATGGTACTGATGTTAAATTTGTGGCACACCGTAAAGTGGATCACTATTGTCAAAGTGGGTATGGTGAAGAAGCCACCCTAGATAACATTATTAAGTCCATCTCTGATTGTAAAGGAGTCCTCGCTTCTAAGATCGGTCATTGTCCTCAAGAAGAGTTACGCAAAGCCGGCTTAGAGCCTTACGAAGCCTACGATATCATCGATAACGTAGCCATCAACTTCTACAAAGATTATATGCAAAAACAAGCATTAGGAGCCTAGTGAATGATTGATACCCTGAGCTATCGTCCTCAATCTTCGTTAGTTTCCTCACCAGGAAGTTCTCAAACTGCCGTCATCAACCCTCCGAGTTCAAACTCAACTACAACGGAAAATAACTGTAATACTTGCGTTGATGACTATTCTATTCCTCCCTGCACAGGGTTTTCCAAAGACTACAGTTGTTTTCCTAGCCTAAACAATTAGTATATGGAGCGATCGCATCATGAGTTACACTATCACCAATGAATGTATTAACTGTTCTCGTTGTCGGAGTGCTTGCCCGACCGGTGCTATTACCATACAAGATAATGTATTTCTCATCGATGCGACGCAGTGTAACGATTGTCAAGGGTATTATGGAACCCCCCAGTGTGCTTCGGTCTGTCCTACCAACTCCGCTTGCTTACCGTCTTATCAAGTCACTGGGGGAAGTAAAAACAAAAAGGCTGACTATTGGGATGCTTGGTTTAACCGCTATAACAACTTAGTCAGCAAACTCAAAGGACAACAAACGAGTCCTTACTGGGAGCAATGGTTTGATGCTTACTCCCAAGAAATTTCCACCTTAATGACAGCAAATAGTTAAATAAGGTGTTCGTCATCACTTCTGACTTCAAACTTCTGACTTCTGACTTCATCTGACTTCTGGTACAAACTGATGAGAGACTGTATATATCTAGACAATAATGCAACCACCCAAATAGATGAGGAAGTATTAGGCGCAATGATGCCCTATCTTACCCTCTATTATGGCAACCCCTCTAGTATGCACACCTTCGGTGGACAAGTGGGAAAAGCCGTTAAAACCGCAAGAGAGCAAGTCGCATCTTTATTGGGTGCCGAACCTTCAGAAATTATTTTCACCAGTTGTGGGACAGAAGGAGATAATGCCGCCATTCGTGCAGCTTTAACTGCTCAACCCAATAAACGACATATTATTACCACAGAAGTTGAGCATCCAGCCGTTTTAAATCTTTGCAGACATTTAGAAAAACAAGGTTATACCGTCACTTATTTGGGAGTGGATAGTCAGGGAAGATTGGATCTCGATGAAGTGCAAGCATCCTTAACTGGTGGCACGGCTCTGGTTACCATTATGTATGCTAATAATGAAACCGGAGTCGTCTTCCCCATTGAAGAGGTGGGAGCAATGGCCAAAGAATATGGGGCATTGTTCCATGTGGATGCCGTGCAAGCAGTGGGTAAAATCCCTCTGGACATGAGTAATAGCACCATTGATATGTTAACCCTATCGGGTCACAAACTTCATGCTCCCAAGGGTATTGGTGCGCTGTATGTACGAAAAGGAACCCGTTTTCGTCCCTTTATGGTGGGAGGCCATCAAGAAAGGGGTCGCCGTGGAGGAACCGAGAATGTAGCCGGTATCGTTGCTTTAGGGAAAGCCTGTGAGTTAGCCCAATATCACCTGGCTAATGTTTCTCACGAAAGACAATTAAGAGATTATTTAGAAACCAGCATTCTCACCTTAATTCCTGATACAGTTGTAAATGGAAGCACAAAACAAAGATTACCTAACACCACTAATATCGGTTTTAAATATATCGAAGGCGAAGCCATTTTACTCTCCATGAATCAGTTTGGTATCTGTGCCTCTTCTGGTTCGGCTTGTACCTCTGGTTCTCTCGAACCCTCTCATGTATTGAGAGCAATGGGACTCCCTTATAGTGTATTGCATGGTTCGATTCGCTTTAGTCTCTCCCGTTACACCACTCAGGATGAGATCCAGCGTGTGATTGAAGTTTTACCGGATACCATTGCACGTCTGCGGGCGATGTCTCCCTTTAGTAGTGATGACGCAACCTGGTTGCAAGAACAAGAAAAAGCAACGTTAGCTAAGTAGGAGTCAGGAGTCAGGAGTCAGGAGTCGGAATAAATATCTCCCCACACTCCCCACCCCTCCCACACTCCCCACCCCCATCCAACTATTAACGAAAAAATTAAACTGGTAACTGCTCATGTGGGAATATACAGACAAAGTAATGGATCTCTTCTATAATCCTCGTAATCAAGGAACGATTACAGAAAAAGAAGAAGGACAAGCCATAACAACTGGAGAAGTGGGTAGTATTGCCTGCGGCGATGCCCTGAGATTACATTTAAAAGTGGATGAAAAAACAGAGATTATCTTAGCTGCACGGTTTCAAACCTTCGGATGTGCTTCTGCGATCGCCTCTTCCTCTGCACTGACTGAGTTATTGGTTGGTAAAACCTTAGATGAAGCCTTAAGTCTTACGAATAAAGAGATCGCCGACTTCTTAGGGGGGTTACCCGAGGAGAAAATGCACTGTTCAGTTATGGGACAAGAAGCCCTAGAAGCTGCTATCTTTAACTATAGAGGCATTCCCCTAGATAACCACGAAGATGACGAAGGTGCATTAATTTGTCGTTGCTTCGGGGTAACTGATAGTCGTATTCGTCGCATTGTTCTCGAAAATAACCTTAGCACAGCAGAACAAGTGACCAACTATGTGAAAGCCGGTGGCGGATGTGGGTCTTGTTTGGCAGATATTGATGATTTGATTGCTGAGATTGTCCAAGAAAAAGCCACTGCTGTTGCCGTTGCCACCGAAGTCGTTAAAGCCAAGTCAGAAACCAAGCCTTTAACCAACTTACAGAAAATTACTCTCATTCAACAAATCTTAGAAGAAGAAATCAAGCCCATGTTAGCCAAAGATGGGGGAGATGTCGAGTTATTTGATATCGAAGGGGACTTAGTGAAAGTCATGCTCAAAGGAGCTTGTGGTTCCTGCGCTAGTAGTACCGCCACCCTCAAAGGAGGCATTGAAGCCAGACTCAAAGAGCAGGTTTCCCCAGATTTAACAGTAATTGCCGTGTAAATCAATAATCAAATCATAACTAAGGAGAACACCATGTTAACTCAAAAGAAAGGTCGAGAGCGATCTCCACCATGAGTATCGCTTCTCACCCGACGTTATTACAACGTCACTCTTGACCCAAGAAAAAGTAAAGTTTCACAGCCTTTACTCAATTTCTTAACTCGGAAGACATCTTCTGACGTAGAGATCGAGGGTTCTAATGGGATGAAAATCCCGATGTTTCCTAACCATATAACGAATCATCTTTACGTCAGCAACAGATCAAGCTTCCAAATTGTACACAATCACTGTCTCATAAGCGAGAATCAACTATGCGTCAAATTGCATTCTACGGAAAAGGCGGTATCGGTAAATCCACCACTTCTCAGAACACCATTGCTGCAATGGCTGAAAACAACCGCATCATGATTGTTGGTTGTGACCCTAAAGCAGATTCTACCCGTTTGATGCTTCACTGTAAAGCACAAACCACCATTCTGCACTTAGCAGCAGAACGGGGAACCGTAGAAGACCTCGAACTCGAAGAAGTATTACTCGAAGGATACCAAGGCGTTAAGTGCGTTGAATCTGGTGGTCCTGAGCCTGGAGTTGGATGTGCGGGTCGTGGTATCATCACCGCCATTAACTTCCTAGAAGAAGAAGGTGCTTACGAAGACCTAGACTTCGTATCCTACGACGTATTAGGAGACGTTGTTTGTGGTGGTTTCGCAATGCCTATCCGTGAAGGAAAAGCACAAGAAATCTACATCGTAACCTCCGGGGAAATGATGGCAATGTATGCTGCTAACAACATTGCTCGTGGTATTCTTAAGTACGCTCACACTGGTGGAGTACGTTTAGGTGGTTTAATTTGTAACAGCCGTAACGTTAACTGTGAAGCTGAGTTAATCGAAGAATTAGCTCGTCGTCTCGGAACCCAAATGATTCACTTCGTACCCCGTTCTAAGCAGGTACAAGAAGCTGAATTACGTCGTATGACTGTTATCGAATACTCTCCTGATCACCCTCAAGCTGATGAGTATCGTCAGTTAGCTCAGAAGATCGAGAATAACACCAACTTAGTTATTCCTACTCCTATCACAATGGAAGAACTCGAAGAACTCTTAGTTGACTTCGGTATCCTTGGTGGCGAAGACGAGTATCAGAAAGTTCTTGAAGCTGATAAAGCTAAAACCAAAGCTTAGACTGAGTCTCGCTTAATTAATAGGATTGAGGATCATTCTAAGGCAAAAGTGAATAGTGAAAAACTATCAACTTTGAACTCCTTTTGCCTTCCCCTCTTTCCCTTTTCGATAATTTTCCTTCTACACCAACTTTGAGAGGAACACCATGGCAACAGTTGAAGAAAATAAGAAGCTCATTGCCGACGTTCTGTCGACTTATCCCGAAAAAGCTGCTAAAAAGCGTGAAAAACACTTAGGTGTTTACCAAGACGGCGAAGCTGATTGTGGCGTAAAATCTAATAAACAATCCTTACCTGGGGTTATGACCGCTCGTGGTTGTGCCTATGCAGGGTCAAAAGGGGTAGTTTGGGGTCCGATTAAGGACATGGTTCACATCTCTCACGGTCCTGTGGGTTGTGGTTACTATTCCTGGTCTGGTCGTCGTAACTACTACATCGGAACCACCGGTGTTGATAGCTTTGGTACCATGCAGTTTACCTCCGATTTCCAAGAACGGGATATCGTTTTTGGTGGAGACAAAAAACTCAAGAAAATCGTTGATGAAATCGAAGAATTATTCCCCCTCAACGGTGGTATTTCTGTTCAATCAGAATGTCCCATTGGTTTAATTGGAGATGACATCGAAGCAGTGGCTCGTGAAAAGAGCAAAGAAACTGGTAAATCCGTTGTTCCCGTCCGTTGTGAAGGGTTCCGTGGGGTTTCTCAATCCTTAGGACACCACATCGCTAACGACATGATTCGTGACTGGGTTTTCCCCACTGCTGACAAAGAAAACGCAGAAAAAGGATTTGAAAGCACTCCTTATGACGTAGCCATCATTGGTGACTACAACATCGGTGGAGATGCTTGGTCTAGCCGTATTCTTCTTGAAGAAATCGGTCTTCGTGTGGTTGCTCAGTGGTCTGGTGATGGTACCTTAACCGAGATGAAGGCTACACCCAACGTTAAGTTGAACCTCATCCACTGTTATCGTTCCATGAACTACATCAGTCGTCACATGGAAGAAAAGTATGGTATTCCCTGGTTAGAATACAACTTCTTTGGACCTACCAAAATTGCTGCTTCTTTAAGAGAAATCGCTTCACGCTTCGATGAAAAAATCCAAGCCAAAGCTGAAGAAGTCATCGAAAAATACAAAAAGCAATCTGAAGAAGTCATTGCTAAGTACCGTCCTCGTTTAGAAGGCAAAACCGTCATGATGATGGTGGGTGGTTTACGTCCCCGTCACGTGGTTCCTGCTTTCAAAGACTTAGGCATGGAAATCATCGGAACCGGATACGAATTCGCTCACGGTGATGACTACAAACGGACCACCAACTACGTTGAAGATGCTACCCTCATCTATGATGACGTAACGGGTTATGAGTTTGAAGAGTTCGTTAAAGAACTTAAGCCTGACTTAGTGGCTGCTGGTATTAAAGAGAAGTATGTCTTCCAAAAGATGGCTCTTCCCTTCCGTCAAATGCACTCTTGGGATTACTCCGGACCTTACCACGGTTATGATGGCTTCGCTATCTTCGCCCGTGACATGGACTTAGCCCTCAATAGTCCCACCTGGGGATTAATTGGCACCCCTTGGAATAAATAAGAGGGAGGATGATCATGGGAGCTTTGAGGACTAGGAGACTGGGGGACTGGGAGACTGGGGGACTGGGAGACTGGGGGACTGGGAGACTGGGAGACTTTGGGGACTGGGAGAAATCATTGATATATCTTCCCTCCCCTCACCCCGTCACCCCTACACCCCCTCACCCCCTCACCCCCTCACCCCTACACCCCCTCACCCCCTCACCCCCTCCCCTCTCTCTCTTTCCAAGTTTGTTTGTCTGAGATATCCATCCTATACTGGAGTTACCACCAATGGCTCAAAACGTAAACAACATTAAGGATCACGTTGATCTGTTTCATCAGCCTGAATACCAAGAACTTTTTGAAAACAAGAAACAGTTTGAAGGAATGCCTTCTGCTGAGAAAGTTCAAGAAGTGGCTGAATGGACTAAATCCTGGGAATATCGGGAAAAGAACTTCGCTCGTGAAGCGTTAACCGTTAACCCCGCTAAAGCTTGTCAACCTCTAGGTGCATTACTTGCAGCAGTTGGTTTTGAAGGAACCTTACCCTTCGTACATGGTTCTCAAGGTTGTGTGGCTTACTTCCGTACCCACTTAACCCGTCACTTCAAAGAGCCTGTCAGTGCTGTTTCTTCTTCCATGACTGAAAACGCTGCGGTTTTCGGTGGATTAAAGAACATGGTTGATGGACTTCAAAACTCCTACGCTCTCTACAAGCCTCAAATGATCGCCGTCTGTACCACTTGTATGGCTGAGGTTATTGGGGATGACTTAGGTGCGTTCATCGGAAATGCTCGTCAAGACGGTGCGATTCCTGAAGAGTTACCCGTTGCTTTTGCTCATACGCCTAGTTTTGTGGGTTCCCACATCACTGGTTATGACAGCATGATGAAATCTATTCTGTCTACCTTAACCGAAGGTAAGAAGAAAGAAACCACCAACGGTAAAATCAACTTCATCGCTGGATTTGAAACCTACATCGGTAACATCCGCGCTCTGAAAAATATCATCTCTGCGTTTGACTTAGATGCTACCCTTTTAAGTGACACCGAAATGTACTTAGATTCTCCCAACTTAGGGGAATTCAAAATGTACCATGAAGGGACTTCCTTAGAAGATGCAGCAGATTCTATCAACGCTGAAGCTACCGTTGCCCTTCAAACCTACACCACTCCTAAAACTCGTCAATACATCGAGAAAGAGTGGGGACAAAAAACCTTCACCTATCGTCCTTGGGGTGTTAAAGCTACTGATGAGTTCTTAATGGGCTTATCTGAGTTAACCGGCAAACCTATTCCCAAAGAGTTTGAAATCGCCCGTGGACGCGCTGTTGACGCAATGACCGATACTCAAGCTTGGGTACATGGTAAGCGTGCTGCGGTTTACGGTGATCCCGATTTAGTAATGGGCTTATTACAGTTCATGTTAGAAATGGGTATCGAGCCCGTTCACGTCTTGGTTAACAACAGCACCAAGGAATTTGAAGCTGAAGCTAAGGCTCTTCTTGCTGCTAGTCCCTACGGACAACAAGCTACCGTTTGGGGTGGTAAAGACTTATGGCATATGCGTTCTTTACTCTTCACTGAGCCTGTTGACTTCATCATTGGTAATTCCTACGCTAAGTATTTAGAGCGTGATACCAAGACTCCTTTAATCCGTATTGGTTATCCTATCTTTGATCGCCATCACTTACACCGCTTCTCCACCATTGGTTACGAAGGTGCTATCAATCTTCTTACCTGGATCGCTAATGGACTGATGGATCACTTAGATCGCAAGACAGACACCCCTTCTGTAACGGATATTTCTTTCGACTTAGTTCGTTAATTAGAGGAAGTCTGAATACGAGGGAGATCAGGAGCATTCAGGGAGTCCCTACTCCCCCCTCTCCCCCTCTTTTTTGAAGTTAGAAGTCAGAAGTCAGAAGTCAGAAGTGAATATTTTCTCCCTCTGCTTCCCCTGCTCTCAAAAACTCTCTGCCATTATTTTTAATTGAGATGAGGACATGGTTATGACGAGTCCTACCCATTCCACAAAAAAACGATTCACCCTCGACCCCCTCTTCCCCCTCAAACGCTGGCTCAATAATATGGAGGTCACAAGTACCTCTTTTGCTCATTTTATTTGTCGGGTGATCCCTTGTTCTTGTCCTTTTGAAAGAACAATAACTGTGTTAGGACGTAAGTTAATCCATATTCCTCCTCTATGTAAATTAAATCCTTTTTATCACGAATTTGTGGCTTTACGGCTCAAGGCTTTAAGTTATCTGGCTGATATTTGTGGTGAAAATGTTGATCATTATATTTGTTAAATAATTAATAACTCATCATTATTAATTATTTCGGTCACTGGTAATTATTAGGGAATTCAGTCATGAAACTAACCAAGAGCAAAATCAACGATTTGCTAACACAACCTGGTTGTGAACATAATCATAATAAGGAAGGTCAAGGTAAAAATAAGTCTTGTACTCAAACGGCTAACCCAGGATCGGCTCAAGGGGGTTGTGCGTTTGATGGGGCTTCTATTGCTTTAGTTCCTATTACCGATGCTGCTCATTTAGTTCATGGTCCTATTGGCTGTTCTGGTAATAGTTGGAATAGTCGTGGGAGTCTCTCTAGTGGTCCGATGACTTATAAGATGGGTTTTACCACTGACCTATCAGAAAATGATATTATTTTTGGTGGAGAAAAAAAGCTTTATAAGGCGATCGCTCAATTAATAAAAAAGTATAATCCAGCAGCCGTTTTTGTTTATTCAACTTGTGTTACTGCCCTCATTGGTGATGATTTAGATGCGGTTTGTAAGGCTGGCACTGACAAGTTTAACACCCCGATCATTCCTGTTCATTCTCCTGGTTTTGTAGGTAGCAAAAATTTAGGAAACCGTCTTGGTGGTGAAGCGTTACTCGATCACGTAGTTGGCACAAAAGAACCTGAATATACTACCGCTTATGATATTAATTTAATCGGTGAATACAATGTTGCCGGTGAAATGTGGGGCGTACTACCTCTATTTAAAAAAGCGGGTATCCGTGTCTTAGCAAAGATTACAGGGGATGCTCGTTACGATGAGGTGTGTTATGCTCATCGAGCAAAACTAAACGTAATGATCTGCTCAAAAGCTTTAATAAATATGGCTTCTGCTATGAAGGAACGCTATAACATTCCTTACATTGAAGAGTCTTTTTATGGCATTGCAGACATGAACCGTTGTTTACGGAACATTGCTCAATTTTTTGGAGATAAAGTATTAATAGAACGAGTTGAAGAAATAATTGAAGAAGAAACCGCCAAGTTAAACGTCGCTTTGGCCCCCTATCGGGAACGTCTTAAGGGTAAGCGTATGGTACTCTACACCGGTGGGGTGAAAAGTTGGTCTATTGTTTCGGCAGCACAAGACTTAGGCATGGAAGTGGTGGCTACTAGCACCAAGAAAAGCACAGAAGAGGATAAGGGACGTATTAAGAAACTTTTGGGCAAAGATGGCATTATGCTCGAAAAAGGCAGTCCAGAGGAGCTTTTACGGGTGGTTCAGAAGACAAAAGCCGACCTGTTGGTGGCTGGAGGACGGAACCAATACACAGCACTCAAAGCGAAAATTCCTTTCTTAGATATTAACCAAGAACGTCACCATCCCTACGCTGGTTACATCGGTTTGGTAGAGATGGCCAGGGAGTTAAGCGAAGCGGTTTATAGTCCTATTTGGACCCAAGTTCGTAAACCCTCCCCTTGGGAGATATGGCAACAAGAACATGAAAGTTTATTGAACTTAGAAGCAGAAGGGGAGTAAGAGAGCAGGGGGAGCAGAGGGAGCAGGGGAAGCAGAGGAGGAAAAGATTAATATTGTTTCTAGTCTTCCCACACACCCCACACACCCCACACACCCCACACACCCCACACACCCCACACACCCCACACCCCAACAAAGCAATGACCACTATACTAAACCCCAACAAGTCCCTATCCGTCAACCCGTTAAAAATGAGTCAACCCCTTGGCGCAGCGTTAGCGTTTCTGGGGTTGCGGAAAATGATGCCTCTGTTTCATGGTTCGCAAGGATGCACCGCGTTTGCTAAAGTAGTCCTCGTACGGCATTTTCGTGAGTCTATCCCCCTGTCTACCACTGCCATGACGGAAGTTAGCACCATTTTGGGTGGGGAAGATAATGTAGAACAGGCGATCTTAACGATCTTGGAAAAATATCAGCCTCAAATTATTGGTCTGTTAACCACTGGGTTAACGGAGACGAGAGGAGATGATATGAAGCGTATTTTAAAGACCTTTCGGGATAAACACCCAGAATTAGATAGTTTTCCTATTGTTTCCGTTTCTACCCCTGATTATAAGGGTTCTTTACAGGATGGTTACACAGCCGCCGTAGAAAGTATCGTTGCTGCTGACTATGGAAATGTGGCTGATGATGAACCCCCAACGGTGGGAATGAAACCCCAAGTAACGGTACTTTGTGCCTCTCATTTGTCCCCTGGGGATGTAGAAGAACTGAAAACCATCATTGAAGGGTTTGGTATTACCCCTATTATGGTTCCTGACTTGTCCCGTTCTTTGGATGGTCATTTAGAAGATGATTATCACACGGTAACAACGGGAGGCACTAGCTTAACTCAATTAAAACAGTTAAATCGGTCTTGTTTAACGTTAGCTATTGGGGAAAGTATGCGTAAAGCTGCGACCATTTTACAGGAACGTTTCGGCACAAAATATCAAGTGTTTCCCCGTTTAGCTGGTTTAGATGCAGTTGATTCTTTTCTATGGGAACTGTCTCAAATTTTAACCTCTCGCTGCGATCATCACTTCCCCATTGTGCCTAATGTACCGGCACATTTACAACGGCAACGTCGTCAGTTACAGGATGTGATTTTAGACACCCATTTCTATTTTGGGGGGAAAAATGTTGCCATCGCTTTAGAACCTGATTTACTGTATCAAACCGCTTGGTTACTAACAGAAATGGGAGCAAATATTCAAGCTGCTGTCACTACAACTAAGTCCCCTATTTTGGAAGATTTACCCATAGAAACTGTTACTATCGGTGACTTAGAAGATTTAGAAGAATTGGCCACTGGTGCTGATTTAATTATTACCAATTCTCACGGTACATCCTTAGCTAAACGTCTCAAAGCCCCTTTATATAGAATGGGTTATCCTATCTTTGATCAATTGGGGTTAGGTCAACGATGTTTAGTGGGATATCGTGGCACCATGAAGTTTTTGTTTGATGTTGGCAATATTCTTATGGAAGAAGAAGCCAAACATAGTCCCGTTGCGCTACAGGAACACGGGTTAACTGCTTAAAGTTTCCCCTTATTTCATTCATCTGAGAGGAAAAACATGAAAGTTGCATTTACTACTAGCGATAACGTTCACGTCAACGCCCACTTTGGTTGGGCAAAGAATATCGACTTATATGATGTGTCTCCCGACGGCTTCAATTTTGTCAATACCTTAGAGTTTGGTGGCGACTTAAAAGAAGACGGAAACGAAGATAAATTAGTGCCAAAATTAGAGGCATTAGATGGCTGTACTTTACTCTATGTTTCTGCCATTGGTGGCAGTGCAGCAGCCCGTTTAATTCGTCAAAACGTCACCCCTATTAAAGCAAGAACTGACCAAGACAAAATTGATGAAATTCTCGGTGAATTAGTCAAAACCTTAAAAGGGAATCCTCCCCCTTGGTTAAGAAAAGTTCTGCAAAAAGAAGCAGGAATTGAACCGACTCCTAACTTTTTATCAGAAGAGGATGAATAAGAAGTAAAATAATGGGGAATTATTCCCCTATAACTTCTTCCTAACTAAGTCTGAAAATCTATGAATAATTGAACAACAAAATAAGGTAAAATTGTTCATAGATAACAGAAGCGTTCTCATTTTAATTGTTATTATGACAACAACAACAACAACCAATTCGGAAACTAATTCTCTCTTAGTCGAACAAAGTCCTTTTTTACAATCATTAGTACAGCAAATACGTGCCTACGATCATTACGGTGTGTATCGTACTTGGACTGATGAACTGGTTATTGCACCTTATGTTATTCCTAAGAAAAAAAGACGGGAGATTTCTCTAGAAGGAGATATTGACCCCACCACAAAATTAAGAATCCTGTGTTATTTTCGGGCGATCGCAGCCTTAATAGAAAAAGAAACAGGTTTACTCTGTCAAGTTGTTGTTGACTTAAACCATGAAGGTTTCGGCTGGGCTTTAGTTTGGGGCGGAAAATTAATGGTAGTTTCTCGTACTTTACGGGATGCTCATCGCTTCGGTTTCGACACCTTAGAAAAGTTAAATGATCAAGGAACAAAACTGGCTAATGCTGGCATTGAGTTAGTTAAAAAGTTTCCTGACGTTTCGAGATTGTAATCTCAGAAGAAAAATCAATCTTTATTGTTTGAATTTTCTAGGTAAATACGAGGTAATAAGATGACAGTAGCTACCGACAATAATCCCACTCCTGAAGCAGTTGCGGATCTCAAAAAAAAGGTTCGTAAACTCAATTCTAAAGCTGGTCAAATGAAAATGGATCTACACGATCTTGCTGAAGGACTACCTACCGACTACGAAAATTTAGTCGAAGAGGCACAAAAAACTTACGAAGTATTCCGTGAGTTAGATCAACTCAAGAAAAAACTTAACATCTGGGAGGAAACCCTAAAATGACTTTAACTGCTGATACCCCAAGAACCTTTGCTGAGTTCACTAAACTCATCGATACCGAAGACTATTTAAACTTTTTTGGAATCAGTTATGACCCTACTTTTGTTAACGTTAATCGTCTCCATATTCTTAAGCAGTTCTCTTTACTTATCGCCCAAGTCGATCAAGCCTTCCCCGATCTTAGTGAAAGTGAAAAATTAGAAAAATATAAATTGGCTTTTTCAGAAGCTTACGAACTCTTTAAAACCTCCAGTCCTCTCGAAACCAAACTCTTTAAAGTCTTTAAAGATGCCCCGAAAAATGTGGTTTTATTGGATGATTTAACCAAAGAAGCTGGCATTATGCAATAGAAGGCAGGAGGCAGGGGGCAGAAGGCAGGAGTTTAGCATTAATATCTGTCACCCCCTCACCCCCTCACCCCCTCACCCCCTCACCCCCTCACCCCCTCACCCCCACTCCCCCAAACGGTCATGAACTTCACCCCAACGGAACGAGAACGTTATTCACGACAAATACAACTCCCTGGTTTCGGCGAAGAAGGACAACAACGCCTCAAGGACTCCACTGCTGTGGTCACAGGAGTGGGTGGACTGGGTGGTACAGTTGCTCTATACTTGGCAGTGGCAGGGGTGGGTAAAATCATTCTGGTTAGGGGGGGTGAGCTTCGTCTGGATGATCTCAACCGTCAGATATTGATGACGAATAGTTGGGTAGGACAACCCAGGGTATATAAAGCCAAGGAAACCCTCCTCAACCTCAACCCTGACATCCAAGTAGAAGCGGTGAATGAGTTTGTCACAGCAGATAATATTGATGCTTTAGTACAACAGGCCGATATTGCTTTTGACTGCGCCTTTGACTTCAAAGAACGCAACCTTTTAAATAAAGCTTGTGTCCGTTGGGGAGTCCCGATGGTAGAAGCAGCCATGAGTGGCATGGATGCGTACTTAACCACCATTATTCCTGGAGAAACCCCGTGCTTATCTTGCATTTTCCCAGAAACCCCGGAATGGGATCGTTGGGGATTTGGGGTTTTAGGGGCAGTTTCTGGCAGTTTAGCCTGTTTAGCTGCTTTAGAAGGCATTAAACTCCTTACTGGACTGGGAGAACCCCTCACCGGTCAATTATTAACGATGGACTTAGGAACTGCCACCTTTGCCAAACGCCGTCCTTACCATGACCCTAACTGTCCTGTTTGCGGTAATTTTACCAAGCAACGGTTAAGTGGTTATGTCAGGAGGCAGGAGGCAGGAGGCAGGAGGCAGGAGGCAGGAGTTCAGAGTTTGGGTTGATATCTGTTTCCCCACCCTCCCCACCTCCCCATCTCCCCATCTCCCCATCTCCCCACACTCCCCACACTCCCCACACTCCCCATACTCCCCACCCTCTAAAAAAAATGACTGTCACTCTTACTGAAAAAGCTGCCCTCAAACTCCGTACCGTATTGTACGGTAACTCACCCAAAAACAATATTGCTGGTATTCGAGTTGGTGTCAAAGATGGTGGCTGTAATGGCTACGAATATGCCTTAAATTTAGTGAAAGAAGCTAACAACGAAGATGTCTGCTTAGAACAGGATAATGTTCCCATCTATGTTGACCCCAAAAGTATGTCTTTATTAGATGGTTTGGTTATTGACTTTGTGGACAGTTTAACCCAAAGTGGCTTTACTTTTACCAACCCCAATGCAACACAGACTTGTGGCTGCGGTAAGTCTTTCTCTACAGCAAACTGCGGCGGCCAAGCTACTCCTTGTAGCTAAACAAAGCTTTGATTTTTAATGTTTTTTCTTCTGTTTAAGAAGGAATAAATTGTTAAAAATCACTGGTAAACGTTCCTAATATTTAAGGAGAACACTCATGACTGCAACCTATCAAGTTCGTCTCATGAAAACTTACAAGAAAAAGAACAAAGAGACGGGTAAAAAAGAAGAAATTGCCGAAATAGATGTTACCCTAGAAGTCCCTGAAGATCAATACATTTTTGATGCAGCCGAAGAAAATGACATTGAGTTACCCTCTTCTTGTCGTTCTGGAGCCTGTTCTAGTTGTGTGGGACGCATCGTTGAAGGAGAAGTTGATCAAGAAGATCAAAGCTTTCTCGATGATGAACAAGTGGAAAAAGGTTGGGTCTTACTTTGTGCTGCTTATCCCCGTTCCAACTGTACCATTAAAACCCACCAAGAAGCTTATTTGGCTTAAGATTCTTGGTCTATTATCCTCATCCATCTGCTGGGGAAGTCGTGGCTTATGCTACGACTTCCTATCCCTAATTCAAACTTTCTTTCAAGGGAAAGATTTTAAAGATTTTATGGATACTACTCAACAACAAAATCAGTTGCTTTCTCTGAGGTCTCCTATGAATTTGAAATGGAAAACGTTTATTTATAAAACAGCATTTTGGATGATGGGAGAAATTGTCCTGAACCTTTTGGGGTTGGATAATGTTGCTGACTATAGTGAGTTTCTTTTTGGCCATGAATTAGAATTGTCTAAAAAGAATCATAGAACTGTAAAACTGTCTTGTTTAAAGCCCAAATTTTGTGACAAAATCAATGAAAATTGTCCCGTGGATGAAGTCGCTTTACAATTTTCAGATTCTCCGATTGAAGATTGTATTACTAACCATAAAATTTTCTTTAAAAAATGTACAAAAATTAAACATTATTGTATTAAAGCTTCATTATTTTCTGATTTATCGTACAATTTGAAATGGGAAGATTATCGTGGTGATTCGTGAAAAATTGGTTCAGGAGTATCGTAATCTTGTTAACTCTTGCCATCCTTATATTAATTCTTTATTGAATAATTGTTATATTAAGATTATTGATGGTTGTCTTAATCCAGTTTCTCCCCCTTACTATTATTTGGGGATTTATTATGCAGGGAGACAAGGCAAAGAAATTACATTATATCTAAATGAATTAAGAAAAATTGCCAAAACTTTTGGTATGGTAGATGTTGTTTTTATTAACGCTAAAAGAATTATACGCGATCCTTTATCTAGACTTAAAAAAGAAAATCCCCGTCTTTGGTTAGAACTTTATTGGATTTGTAGTAAAGTAACAACCTATTTAGATTAATTAATGCCTAATTATAACGCTTACCAATTGGTCTAGCCCAAGTGGATGATGACAAGATAAACTAACTATGATAGAGATCAATGTTATCAAAAATTACCAAAAAAAATTGATAATAATTTAGTTTATGTATCTCTAGTTACTGTTTAAAATAAGAAAAAAAAATACACTAATAACAAGGTACAAGAAAAAGAGATGAAGTGTAATCAATGTCCTGATAGTTGTCAAAGAAACCCCCAAACTTCTAACAATTTCTGGCAAGGTTTCTTGCCAAAACGTTTCCAGGGTCAACCCCCAGAAGTTTTTTCTGAAGGAACCATTGCCTTAGTGGGTTCTCCTAACGTGGGTAAAAGTCTTTTGTTTAATGTTTTGACTGGGGCTTATACCACCGTTTCTAACTATCCTGGAACCACTGTAGAAGCGTCTCGCAACTATCTCAAAATTGCGGGAAAAACTATCACGATTGTTGATACACCAGGGATGTATTCTCTAATACCAATGACAGAAGAAGAACGATTTTCTAGGGAGTTATTATTCAAAGAACCTTTAGACTTAGCCGTTCATGTCATTGACGCAAAAAATCTCAGTCGAATGTTAAATTTGACCTTTCAACTGATAGAAACTCACGTCCCTATTTTACTCGCTGTAAACATGATTGATGAAGCAGAAAAATTAGGAATATGGGTCAATGAAAAACAATTAGAAGCATCCCTTGGTATCCCTGTTGTCACCTTATCTGCTGCTCAACAAAGAGGCATCAAAAGTTTAACTGCTAAGATGGCTAACTATGTCCACATTCCTACGCTATCCTACAGCTATTGAAGAAGGAATCACTAAAATAGAGTGTCTTCTCACCAGCGATCATAACGTTGTGAAAGCGGCCATTGAACCGTTAGTTTCTCGGCGTTCTTTAGCCCTTTTATTACTGCAAAATGATCCCTTGTTATGGGATAAAGTTCGTCGAAACGAACCGAGATTTGAAGCCATTGAAATGGTGGTAGAGTCGGTTCAATCTCAATTTAGTGATCCGTTAGTTTTAGTCATAGCTAAAACCCGTCATCAAGCCACTAAAAAAATTGAAGAATTAGCCATTGTAAAAATCAAAAAAACATCAACGGAAAGTGAAGAATTTTTTCATCGTTTAACCGTTAATCCAATTACAGGATTTCCCCTACTCTTTTTGATTATTTATTTCGGAATTTATCAATTTGTGGGTTGCTTTACTTCAGGGGTTTTAGTTAATAATTTTGAAAGGGTTTATATTCAATACATTAACCCTATTATTAACGGGATATCTTATCGGTTATTACCTTGGACTAGCTTACAAAATTTAGTGGCCAATGACCAAGGAATTTTAACATTAGGAATGCGTTATGTTATTACTATTATTTTACCTATTACTATCACATTTTTCTTGGTTTTTTCTATCCTTGAAGATAGTGGGTATTTACCGAGAATCTCTCTGTTAATCGATCATTTATTTAAAATGATTGGCTTGTCGGGTCGCTCTATTATTCCCTTAATTTTAGGCTTAAGCTGCGGTAGCATGGGATCATTGGTTACTCGTACCATTGAGAGTAAAAGAGAGCGTTTTGTTGTTTCTTTGTTGTTAGCTTTAGTCATTCCTTGTTCGGCTCAATTAGGGCTTTTTATTGGACTTCTTTCTCAAAATCCTATTGCTTTAATTGTTTGGTGGGGTTGTATTGCTTTAATTTTCGCGGTTATTGGTTCTTTAACGGCTAAAGCTTTACCCGAAAGTCTTTCATATTTCTATATGGAAATACCCCCTTTGCGCTTACCCCATCTGCGTTCAATTCTCACCAAAACTTATAGTCGAGTTCGCTGGTATTTAAGTGAAATTATTCCTTGGTTTGCCTTAGGTTCGGTTCTCATTTGGTTAGGGAAATTAACAGGAATATTACCTTTATTCAACCACGCCCTAGAACCCATAATGCTCAAGTTAGAACTACCACCCGAAGCCTCAATTATGTTTATTTATGGCTTTTTTCGACGGGACTATGGGGCAGCCGGAATGTTCGATTTACACCATTCTGGGGTATTAGACGGAAGACAATTAGTGGTTGCGGCTGTAACCTTAACACTTTTTATTCCTTGCATATCTCAGTTTAAATTTATGGTCAGGGAACGGGGGTTAAAAACGACTATTGCTTTGAGTAGTGTCGTGATTATTTTTGCTTTTTCTATGGGGTATTGCTTGAATAAACTATTACTAATTTTGGAGATAATCTAATGATGTTTACTCAAACCTTTACCATTGAATCCTCTGCCTTGAACTTGATGAAAGAAAAAGAAAAAGGAGTGATTACCCAGTTCAGAAAAAGCGATGAAAACTTACTTAGAAAACTCATTGCTATTGGAATCATGCCAGGACTACCGATTACTTTAGAGCAGAAATTTCCTTCTTATGTAATCAAAATTGACGGCACAAGAATCGCATTAGATCGTTCCATTGCCAAGGCAATTTATGTGAGAAAAACTAAGTAAAATGAAATTAGCAACGAGACAAAACCACTCACAATTTGCATTTATTGTTTCCATTCCTATCGCTATTTTAGGGGGGTTAATGGGGTTGGGTGGGGCTGAATTTCGCTTACCTATTTTAGCGGGACCCTTGGGATATTCAGCCCGTCAAGTGGTTCCTCTTAACTTAGCCATTAGTTTAATTACCATTCTTATTTCTTTATTAGTCAGAGGAAAGTTTTTATCTCTATCAACGGTTATTCCTTATAGTCAAGTTATTATTTTCCTCATTATTGGGGCGATGATTATGGCTTTTGTGGGAGCAAGTTGGGCAAAACATTTATCCAACGAAAGACTAGAAAGAATCATTTTAGTATTTCTAATTATTATTGGTTGCGCTTTAATTATTGAAGGACTTTTGCCCGAAAGTTTACCCGCTTTAGTTCCTGCTATTCCTGGGTTACAAATTATTGTCGCTTTAACCTGTGGCTTAGTCATTGGCTTGGTTAGTAGTGTATTAGGTGTTGCCGGAGGGGAGTTAATTATTCCTACCTTAATCTTTGCTTTTGGGGTGGATATTAAAATTGCAGGAACCAGCAGTTTATTGATTAGTTTACCCACAGTAATTGTCGGCTTACTTAGGTATCATCATCAAGGCTCTTTTATCGATAAACAACCCCTAAAAGAGACGGTCTTTCCTATGGGTTTAGGTTCATTAATTGGGGCAATTATTGGCGGTTTCTTAGTGGGTATTGTTCCGTCTAATCTACTAAAAATTATCTTAGGTATTATCTTAAATATTGCTGCATTGAAAGTCTTTCTCCACACTCAACGTTAACTGTTCTATTCAGGTAAAGAAGTATCATGACATTGGATTGGTCCCCCATTTGGATATCATTAAAAACGGCTGCTTTAGCTACAGTTTTCGCCTTTTTTCTAGGGGCGATCGCAGCACGAACTATGTTTAAATATCGGGGTAAAGCAAAAGGCTTAATCGATGGGATTTTGACCGCTCCTTTGGTACTTCCGCCCACGGTTGTCGGCTTTTTTCTCCTCTTATTGTTAGGAAAATATGGCCCAATTGGTAGACTTTTAAGATTAGTTGATGTTACAATCATTTTTACTTGGTATGCTGCCGTAATTGCGGCTACGGTGGTCGCCTTCCCTTTGATGTATAAAACTGCATTGGGGGCTTTTCAACAGATCGATCGTACCCTTTTGTCCTCGGCGAGAACCCTAGGAGCCACCGAATGGCAAGTGTTCTGGAAAGTTCTGTTACCCTTAGCTAGACCGGGCTTAATCTCAGGAGTCTTACTGGCCTTTGCCCGCGCTTTAGGGGAGTTCGGAGCGACCTTAATGTTAGCCGGTAGTATTCCTGGAAAAACCCAAACCCTCCCCATCGCCATCTTTTTCGCTGCGGAAAGTGGAGACATGACAGAAGCCCTATTATGGGTCAGCGTTATGTTAGGGTTATCCTTAACTATTGTGGTTGGGGTCAACTACTGGAACGATAACCGCCCCCAGAAACGGATCAGGAAACGGGCCAAAGAAGGCTATCTCACCCTTGTAGACGAAAGCTTACTCCCTTGGGATCATCCCGTCACCCCCCTAACCTGGGAATACACAAGTACAAGTGTTTTACCTAATCCTATCGAGTTAATTGTTGACATCCAGAAGAAACTACCGGAATTTACTCTCAATGTTTCTTTTTCCAGCAATCAACTCCCTTTAGGACTATTAGGTGGTTCAGGAGCCGGTAAAAGCTTTATCTTGCGCTGTATCGCTGGCTTAGAAACCCCCGATGAAGGGTGTATTGTCCTCAATGGTCGTGTTTTATTTGACTCCCGTAGAGGGATCAATTTACCCATTCGCGATCGCCGTGTCGGGTTCTTATTTCAAAATTATGCCTTGTTTCCCCATCTTACCGTCGCCCAGAATATTGCCTTTGGCCTACCCAAAACCCTCTCCTCCCGTGCCATTCGGCAACGGGTCGAAAAACAATTGATTGCGGTACAATTACAGGGATTAGGCGATCGCTATCCGCAAGAACTATCCGGGGGACAACAGCAAAGAGTAGCCTTAGCCAGAGCTTTAGCCAGTGAACCCGATATTTTACTCCTAGACGAGCCATTTTCCGCCCTAGACACCTATTTACGGGATCAACTGGAAAAACTCCTCAGACTCAGTTTAATTCACTTTCCAGGGGCAACCTTGTTTGTCTCCCATAACCTAGAAGAAGCCTATCGTATTTGTCCTAACCTTTTAATCCTTGATGAAGGACAAATCATGGCCCAAGGTCCCAAACAAGACATCTTTGACACCCCCTACTCCTTCCGAGTCGCCCAACTCACCGGCTGTAAAAACTTTTCTCGCGCCCTTATACAGTCCGAGAATACCGTTACGGCCCTTGACTGGGGATGTACCCTCAAAGTCAACGAACCCATCCCCGATGACTTCGCTCATGTAGCCATCCGCGCCCATCACCTCATCTTTCCAGAGCTTAAAGGGCAACCCCCCAAGTGTCAAGACAATATTTTCCCTGCTTGGCTAACCACCACCAGCGAAACCCAACACCGAATGACATTATACCTGAAGTTAAATTCTGCCCCTACCAGTCCCTTCGACTATCACCTACAAGTTGAAGTGTTCAAAAACCAGTGGAATGCGCTGCAACACCTTTCCCAACCCTGGCAGATACAACTTCACCCCAGTCGCCTCATGTTACTACAGAATTCAAGCGGTTCCATATCTCTTGAATATCAACCTAGCCACTCCCCAAGAATGACTAGGGATGATCGATCTAACCAACAACCATCCTAATACAAGGAGGACACTTATTATGGCAAGTTTAACTGGTTTAACCTTTGGTAAACTTGATTGGATTCCTAAATTTGTTGAAGCTATCAACAAAGATACTTGTCTCGGTTGCGGACGTTGTTTCAAAGTCTGTGGTCAAAACGTTTTAACCTTAATGGGTGTTAACGAAGAAGGCGAGTTTGTAGACGAAGACGAAGATGACGACGATATCGAGCGTCAAGTCATGACCATTGCTAACAAAGCCAACTGTATCGGTTGTGAAGCTTGCGCCCGCATTTGTCCCAAAAACTGCTACACTCACGCCCCTTTACCTGCGTAAGTCCCTTAGGTTAAGTTGGGTTGCGCTTCGGCGCACCCTCTTGCCTTTTAGGAAGTCAAAATGCAAAAAAATAAGGTAATTATTATAATATGACAAGAATCAAATTATTGATTAGTTTTACTCAGTAAATTTAGTGAATTTAATGTATCAATTAAAGATTTCGTTTCAGATTCTGCTTTAAATTGATTTTTAGATAAATCAAGTGGTGATTTTTCAATCACAGATATTACTAACTCAAATAACTTCAAATATTTTTCTTCGTCTTTCAGCTTTTTGATAAAATCTTCTGATTTTTTTTCAATTTTAGAGCTATTTAGGTAATCAACCGTCACTGAATTCATCGATAATATTCGAGCTAACATAATCATGTGATAGCCAAGTTTTTTATACTTTGTATCTATTGTTTTATTGCGAAATAAACTTTCTAGTCGATAGAAACACAAGGCACTTCCATAATAAGGGGCATATTTATGATCATTATTAAAAATTTTATCTTTGAATCTTTTAGCAATTGTTCCATAATAACCTGATACTAAATGAGGACTATTAAGGAAAGCAGAAGCAAATGACTTAATTTGAATCGCAATTGAAATAACTTGTGTTTTTTTTACGCCTGAATTTGCGTGATACTGTCGTGATCGCCTTTCATAGTAAAGTTCTATTTGATCTTTCATTGCTTCATAATATAGTTCAAGATTTTTCTGAAAAGTCGTTAAAGAAGCTAATTGTTCTGGTTTGACTTCTGTTTGACTATTGGTTGCAAGAGTAATTTGATTTTTGATATCTTCATCTTCAGTAACAATAACTTTAATAAGATCAGCTAGTAGGTTGGGTTGACGAACGAAACCCAACAATATTATGAACTATTTCATTACTTTAAATCTATTTAAAATTTGATGTAATTCTCTGAGCTTAGAAGATTATAGATATAAATGATATATACTAATAATATAAATCAAAATACTCGCCATGAAACGAAAAACCGCTAAACTATTTATGAACGGTCGTAGTCAAGCTGTACGGTTGCCTCAAGAATTTCGATTTGAAGGTAAAGAAGTTTATATTCATAGAGTTGGAAATAAAGTTATCCTATCTCCTAAACCGACTACCTGGGAAGACTTTTTTGAGAAAACCCCATTACCCTCAGAAGATTTTATGGAACAAAGAATTGATTTACCACCTCAAATTAGAGAGGAACTATTTTAAATGTATATGTTAGATACTAACATTTGTATTTATATCATTAAAAAGCGTCCACCCACGGTATTAACTCGTTTTCAAAATATTCCTGCTGAAGATTTATATATTTCTGTGATCACCCTAGCTGAATTACAATATGGTGTAGATAAATCTAATGCTAAAAGCAAGAATCAAGAGATTTTAGATGATTTTATCTCACGCTTACAAATTTTATCTTGGGAAGAAACAGCAGCACAATACTATAGCAAAATTCGTAATTATTTAGAAGCAAAAGGGACTCCTATTGGTAATATGGATATGTTGATTGCAGCACATTGTCAAAGTGAAAATTATATTTTAGTTACGAATAATATTCGAGAATTTGAAAGAATTCCCGCTCTAAAAGTAGAGAACTGGGTTTAATATTGATCTTGTAGGTTGGGTTGAGGAAAGAAACCCAACAATATTATTCTTTTAATTTCTGTTATACTACAAACTGAGAAGTTAAATTAAATGGAGGTAAATATGATTGAAGCTCTTAATAAAGTAATGACCAAACTTGAGCAATTACCTGAATCTGAACAAGAAAGAATTGCTAAAATAATTCTTAATGAAGTAGAAAAACAAGAGTTAACCATTTTATCTTCTGCTTCTTTTTCTCTGGAAAATCAGCCTTTTGTGGGAATGTGGAAAGATAGAAAAGAGATGGAAGATAGTTCTCAATGGGTACGTCAATTAAGACGAGAACAATGGCAAGGTTAAAATGGTTTATATTTTGATAGATACAGATATTTTAATTGATGTAGCTAATGAAGACTTAACAGCAATTACCCGTTTAGCTGATGATGCAAAAAAGGCAGTTTTATCCGTTTCTATTATTACAGTAATGGAGTTAATTGTTGGGTGTCGTAATAAATCTGAGTTACAAAAGTTAAATCATTTTTTAAGTTAATTTCATTGCTTAAATCTGAATCAAGAAATTTCTGATTTAGGAGTTCAATGAATGCAAGAGTATTATTTAAGTCATGGTTTAATGATTCCTGATGCTTTAATTGCAGCGACAGCGATAGATTTTGACGCTCTCCTGGCTAAAGCCGAGGAGATTCATAACGAATCCCTGTCGGGATGGTTATTTTCTTGATT